>CAZJKV010000015.1:15002-29078 GCA_964546765.1 uncultured Chromatiales bacterium | reverse complement strand
TCGCCGATGCGGCATTGCGCGCCTCGACGACGGCCTGCAGGGTCTCGCGTTCATGTTTCAGGTAGCCCTTCGCGGTCTCGACCAGATTCGGGATCAGGTCATAGCGGCGCTTGAGCTGGACCTCGATCTGCGCGAACGCGTTCTTGAAACGATTGCGCAGCGCGACGAGGCGGTTGTAGATCGACACGACGTAAATGACGAGTCCGATCAGGACGGCCAGGGTAATGATCGAGATAAGGTCCATGATTTCCTCCTGTCATCACGGACCCTAGTATATCCGCAGGTATCAAGCGGGTCAGACCCTTTTGGTGTCGCCTAGATTTCCTGCTTCAGGCAACCGCGGACTCGCCTGCCGGCAGATTGAGTCTGAATGCATCGGCATGGATGTCGGCAAATCCGGCGCCGGCGAGAAAGGCCTTGCGCCGCGTCGCCGCGACCATGTCGGGATGACCGCAGAGATAGACCCGCCAGTCCTTCAGATCCGGGTGGTCCTCGAGCGCGACATGCGCCGCGCGGCCACTGCGGACGCCAGGAGGCGCGTTCTCGCTGGACAGGCACGGGACATAGTGGAAATTGGTGTGGGTCTGCGCGAGTTCGCGCAGTTCTTCGACAAGGTACAGGCCGCCACCGTGCCGGCTGCCATGATACAGCCAGATCGGCGCCCTGTGCCCCTGCCGCAGTGCATCGCGTACGATCCCCCACAGCGGTGCGAGGCCGGAACCGGTCCCGATCAGCAACAGTGGCTGATCGGGCCTGCCGGGCAGGTAGAAACTGTCGCCGACCGGCCCCTGGATCTCGAGACTGTCTCCGGAACCGAGGGCCTCGTGCACCCAGCCGCTGACACGGCCGTCCGGCAGTTTCCGGATATGAAATTCCAGTGCCTCGTCGATATCGGGCACACTGGCGAGCGAATAACTGCGTACCAGACCGTGGCGCGTGCGCAGGTTCACGAACTGCCCCGGGCGATATTCGATCGGGGCGACCGGCCGCAGGCGTAGTCTGAGGATGTTGTCGCCGATCATTTCCTTGCCGACGACGGTCGCATCGACGAAGCCCGCGGCGTCGGTGCCAGGCGCGGCGATCTCGAGATCGTCTTCCGGACGGCAGACGCAGGGCAGGAAATAACCTTGCACACGCAGGACTTCCTTAAGGCCCTGCTGCGCAGCGGCGGGCGGGTCGCCCCGCACGACGCGCATCAGGCAACTCTGGCAGATACCGTTACGACAGGAATGGGGAACGGGTACGCCATCCCGCAGCAAGCCTTCGAGCACGGTCGTCCCCGCTGCGATATCGTGATCGCGCCCGTCAAACGTGATCTTCGACATGACGTACCTTCCCCCGTCGGTGTCAGCGACCCAAAACGTCGTTGCGAGTGCTTTCCGCGATCGCCGCGCATTCCGCAATCAGTTCGGCCGGCACCTTGAGTTCCTGCAAGGTGCCGCCGAGGTGCTCCATGACCGCATCGAAGTGCGTATCGTTGAGGCCGCGCTCGACCAGTTTCGCGTGTGCGCCACGCATGTCCCTGCCGGTGTAGTTGTGCGGACCGCCAAACGCAAAAGTCAGAAAGGCCTTCTGCTTGGCCGCCTGCTGGTCCATGTCGACGCCATCGAAGAAGGTGTTGATGCGGTCGTCTGACAGCACCTTGCGGTAGAAGATATCGACCGCGGCATCGACCGCCGCTTCGCCGCCAAGACGTTCATAAAGACTTTGTGACATAGTGCTTTCTCCTGATTTGGTGGGGAAACATTCCCCGTTGATCCCTGGGTCATAAGATGTATTGCAGATATACTATATAAATAATACCTGTATATTTCAATGGGTTATATCTGACCAGGACAGTATGATATTCACGACGCGAGGGAAGCGCCGGACGGGGTGGCGAACAGCAGGTTATTCCTGGGAAAAGCTTCGGATGATGTAGCCGCCGGATTTCTCGTCGTGCTCGAGGACGAGCATCTTGCGTGCCTCTGCCTCTTCGAGCAGCTTGCCGAAGGTGCGAAAGCCGTGATAGCTCTCGTTGAACCCGGGGTTGCGCCGCTTCAGCGCCTGCTTGACCATAGAACCCCAAACCTTCTCTTCCTCGCCGCGTTCCTCGAACAGGTCCTCGACGGTCTCGAGCACGAGATCGAGCGCCTTCGTCTGCCGGTCTTCCTCGCCGGCGGTGGCGCTGCTCTTGGGCGACGGCTTCGCGGCGGTCTTGCGTTTCTTGCGCCCCTGCTTTTCCCCTTCCCTGACCAGGTCGTCGTAGAAGATGAACTCGTCGCAACTCGCGATCAGCAGGTCCGATGTCGAGTTCTTTACCCCGACACCGATCACGACCTTGTCATTCTCGCGCAACTTGCTGACCAGCGGCGAGAAGTCGGAATCGCCACTGATGACGACGAAGGTATCGACATGGGATTTGGTGTAGCAGAGGTCGAGTGCGTCGACCACCATGCGGATATCGGCCGAGTTCTTGCCGGAGATGCGCACATGCGGGATCTCGATCAGCTCGAATCCGGCCTCATGCATCGACTTGCGGAAATCCTTGTAGCGCTCCCAGTCGCTGTAGGCCTTCTTGACGACGATGTTGCCCTTGAGCAGCAGCCGCTCCAGCACCCGGCCGATGTCGAACGCGGCATAGCGGGCGTCCCGCACACCGAGCGCGATATTCTCGAAGTCGCAGAAGAGCGCGAGGTTCCGGGTCTGGGCGACCACCAGTGACTGCGGCTCAGATCGCGGCGGCCGGCACTTCGGCCGGCTTGTGCCAGCGGTAGACGCGCATCGGCGGCGCATTGCGCAGTTCCATCGTGACGTCGGGATTGCCGAACAATTCCCGTCCGAGCAGGGCGACCTGGCTGCGGAACTGGTAGGCGACAAAGCGGCCCCCGTCCATCAGGGACGCCCACAGCGCGTTCAGTATCGCCTTGCCCGTCGCGACCGGCATCGTCGAGAACGGAATGCCGGAGATCACGACATCGGGACTCGGCAAGCCATAGTGCTCGAGGATCTTCTGGATGTCTGTCGCATTGCCGGCATGATTGATCAGGCGCGGGTCGTCTATCCGGTTCAGCAGCGTGATGAATTCCGGATTCAGCTCGATGGTCAGCAGCTGTCCCGACTGCGGCAGTTCCCTCAGGATCGCCCGGGTTGTGCCACCGGTCCCGGGGCCCAACTCGACGACGAGGCGCGCAGCGCGGATATTCGCGGCGTCTATGATCCGCCGCTCGAGGAAGCGGGAACTCGGCACTACGGACGCAACGGTCTCCGGGTGGTTGAGAAAGCCCTTGAAAAATGCCAAGGTGTCGTTTTTTCGGGATGAGGCACTGCGAGAAGCCGATTTCTCCTTCACGATTCTTCCCTTTCTGTTCTGTTGTTGGTTCCCTGGGAAAACGACCGGGCCGTGGCCGGCGGCCGCATGATTGCCTACTATACTACTTCATACGCATTATTCACCGGCAACACGGCAAAAAAAACCCCGCCATTCGGCGGGGTTTTTACTGCTTGTCCTGCAAAATGCGCGCTCAGAGCGGCTGGACTTTCTCGGCGGACGGGCCCTTGGGACCCTGCGTCACCTCGAACTGCACCTTCTGGCCTTCCGCCAGCGACTTGAAGCCGCTACCGAGAATTGCAGAATGATGCACGAAGACGTCCTTGCCGCCGTCTTCCGGGGTGATGAATCCGAAGCCCTTGCTATCGTTGAACCACTTGACTGTTCCTGTAACCACGAAGATACCTCTCTAACGTTTAATTGCGATGGCTTGCAGTTCGTTCTTGTAAGGCGATGCTACGGAAGTTTCTTCCAAAAAATACAGGAGGGCTACCGATTCAATCACAAGAATTGCGCTGCATCGAGGCCAATATACACAAATCCGGGGGTAAAGCAATAATTTTTGCCCGGGTTATACGCGTTTTTCCGGCAATGACCCCCGGGGGGGTCATTGCCGCAAAAGTTCGAGCAGCGCCTCGCCGTAGCGCTCGAGCTTGCGGGCGCCGATCCCGTCGATCGTCGCCAGGGAGCCGGTATCCGCAGGCCGCTCGGCGGCGAGCGTCGCGAGCGTCGCGTCATGGAAGATCACATAGGCGGGCACCGATTGCGCGCGCGCCTGCGCGGCACGCCAGACCTTGAGGCGTGCCAGCAGGGCCTCGTCAGCGGCTGAAAGCGCCTCGACGATGCTGGACCGGCGTCTCGCCGTCGCCTTGTCCTTGCGCGGGGCGATGCGGCGCATCGCGATACGCTGGTCGCCGCGCAGTACCGGCCGGCTGGCCTCGGTCAGGCGCAGCGCGCCAAAGCTCGCGTGATCGGGGCGGGCCAGACCGAGGGCGACGATCTGGCGAAAGACGCCGCGCCAGGCGTGCTCGTCGTGTTCGGCGCCGATGCCATACACACCGAGCCCGTCATGCCCCCATTGACGGACACGCTCGGTGTCGCGTCCGCGCAACACATCGATGAGGTGCACCGCCCCGAAGCGCTGGCCGGTACGAAAGATGCAGGACAGGGCCTTGCGTATCGCCTCGGTCGCATCCCAGGTCTCGGGCGGCTCGAGGCAGGTATCGCAATTGCCGCACGGGGCACTGTGCTCGCCGAAGTAATCGAGCAGCCGCACCCGGCGGCAACCGGCGCTCTCGCACAGCCCCAGCAGGGCCTCGAGTTTGACCAGCGAGACGCGGCGGAAATCCTCCGAACCCTCGGACTGGTCGATCATGCGGCGTTGCTGCACGACGTCGCCGAGCCCGTAGGTCATCCACGCATCCGCCGGGGCCCCGTCCCGTCCCGCGCGTCCGGTCTCCTGGTAATAACCCTCGATGCTGCGCGGCAGGTCGAGGTGGGCAACGAAGCGGACATCGGGCTTGTCGATGCCCATGCCGAAGGCGATGGTCGCGACGATGACGACCCCCTCCTCGCGCTGGAAGCGCCCCTGGTGCAAGGCGCGCGTCGCGGTGTCCATGCCGGCATGATACGGCAGCGCGCACACCCCGTTCGCCGCAAGCCATGCCGCGGTCTCGTCGACCTTGCGGCGCGAAAGGCAGTAGACGATGCCGGCCTCGTCCGGGTGCGACTGCCGGATGAATCCCAGTAATTGCGCGCGCGCATCGCGCTTGTCGACGATGATATAGCGGATATTCGGGCGGTCGAAACTCGAGACGAAGATTTGCGCGTCATGTAGCGACAAGCGCGCGACGATCTCCTCCCGGGTCTGGGGGTCGGCAGTTGCGGTCAGGGCGATGCGCGGCACGGACGCGAAGCGCTCATGGAGCACCGAAAGCTGGAGGTATTCGGGTCGGAAATCATGGCCCCACTGGGAGACGCAGTGGGCCTCATCGACCGCGAACAGCGCAATCCGGCTCCGGTCCAGAAGTTCGAGCATGCGCGGCGTCGCGAGCCGCTCGGGCGCGATATAGAGCAGGTCGAGTTCGCCGCGCAGTAACGCGTCCTCGACCGCGCGCGCCTCGACCGCGTCGAGCGACGAGTTCAGAAAGGCCGCGCGCACGCCGAGTTGCCTGAGCGCGGCGACCTGGTCCGCCATCAGCGCGATCAGCGGCGAGACGACGATCCCGGTACCGGGACGCAGCAAGGCGGGCAACTGATAGCACAGCGACTTGCCGCCGCCGGTCGGCATCAGCACCAGCGCGTCGCCGCCGGCGGCGACGCGCGATACGATCTCCTCCTGCGCGCCGCGGAATTCCGGATGTCCAAATACCGTCATCAGGACCTCGAGCGCGGATTTTCCCTGATCATGCGACATCGCCTGGCGGACCCCTCCTCTCACACATACCGGTAAAAAGTGTAAACTGTATCACCGTCCCGCGGCGCCGCGCGATATCCGCAACCGGCAACCGGATTTCTCTGGTCATGGACGGGCAGAGACTCCGAGTGGATTACGAAAAAATCATGAATATCAAGCAAGACGGCTCCGCAATGCGCTCCGGCCTGATTACCCTGGCCATCGTTGCCGTCGCGCTGGCGATCGCCGCGACCCAGTTGCCGCGGGGGTTCAGCGACGACGACTCCATCATCGGAAACGGCACGCCTGTCGTTGTCCTGGTTCACAACAAGGAATCGATGCTGAGCCTGAACCTGATGACCCTGATGAACAACGTCCGGCCTGATTTTCGCGATCAGGTCGAGTTCATCGTCGTCGATATCGCGACCGACGGCGGCAGGACCTTTGTCTCGAATCATCGACTGGACGGCAGCATCATGCTGGTGCTGTTTGACGGTGACGGCCGGCTCCGCGGCACGCTTCCGAATATCGATGACGAAGCCGGTCTGCGCGCGGTCATCAATAATGCGTTCTCGCTGAATGTGACATGACGCCCCGCGTGCGGGCCCCCCGGCGGGAGATATTCGGCTGGGCGATGTTCGACTTCGCGAACCAGGCCTATACGCTGCTGATCATAACCGTCGTCTTCGGCGACCTCTTCACCCGCATCGTCGTCGGCGACGCGCCCGACTACCGCTGGGGCAACCTGTTGTGGAGCCTCGCGCTCGCGACCAGCTACCTGCTGGTCGTCGTCTGCGCGCCGGTCGCCGGCGCGCTCATGGACCATACCGCGAGCAAGAAGCGATTCCTGTTCGCGAGCTATCTGCTGACCGTCGTCGCGACAGCAGCACTGTACTTCGTCACGCCGGGCTATGCGATGCTCGGCGTGCTGCTTCTGGTCATCTCCAATTTTGCGTATTCGATCGGCGAGGCCTTTATCGCGAGCTTCCTGCCGGATCTCGGTCCGCCGCAGGACCTCGGCAAGATCTCGGGCTTCGGCTGGGCGCTCGGCTACATCGGCGGCATGGCCTCGGCGGTCTTCGTGCTGCTGGTGCTCGGCGATGTCAGTGCGGAAAACTTCGAGCGCATACGCTGGGTCGGGCCCTGGGCCGCCTTCTTCTTCCTCGTCGCCGCGATCCCGACCTTCGTGTGGCTGAAGGAACGCGGCCGGGCGCAGCCGCTGGCGTCAAGCAAGGACTATCTCCGGACCGGAATCGGCAGGGTGCGGGAGACCCTCGGCCATGTCGGCGCCCATCGCGACCTGGCGATGCTGCTGGTCTCGGTGTTCTTCTCGATGTGCGGGATCTACATCATTATCAGCTACGCGTTCATCTACGGCGCCCAGGTCATCCGCTGGGACGAGCAGGTGCGCACACTGATGTTCATTATCGTGCAGATCACCGCGGCCGCCGGGGCGCTCGGCTTCGGATTCATCCAGGACCGCATCGGCGCGCTGTTCACCTATCGCCTGACGCTGGTCATGTGGATCGTCGCGATCGCGCTGATCTGGGCGACGCCCGGTCTCACAGAGGCGCTGCGTACCGGGCTCGGCGTCGACTGGCAGGCCCAGCATGTCTTCCTCGTCGTCGGCTGCGTAGCGGGACTGAGTCTCGGCGCGTGCCAGTCCGCAACGCGAACGCTGGTCGGCCTGTTCTCGCCCCTGTCCCGGGCAGCCGAATACTTCGGCTTCTGGGGGCTGTCAATGAAGCTCGCCGGCGCAGCTGGGCTGCTCGCGATCGGGCTGTTGCAGGCGCTGGTCGGCCTGCATACCGCGATCCTGCTCTGCATCGCGCTATTCGGCGTGGCGCTGATCGCGTGCCGGGGTGTCGATGAGGCGCGCGGCAGATACGCGGCCGAACAGACGGGGGCCTGAAGCTTTCCCTGACCTGAATCTGTCCCTGATAGTCAACCCGAATTGAACGTATCGACAATCCTGGTCATAGTCGCGCGGTGCCACAGGTCGGTCACGGGAAAAGGGGGGGCATTGCGCCCCCCTGAATCATGCGAACAGGATTCCGTCGCCTGTCGCTACGGCGCCATATGAGATGATCCCGACGCCCACGGGCCGGCATAGTTCGGGTTGTTGACTTCCTCGCCGTAGGCGAGACCGTCGGTATTCGCCGGCGGTGTCGTACCGGTACCCGGCGTGCCGAGGAAGCCGCCGTCGCCGTCCGCCAGCATGTAGTTCGTGTTGTGGAAGAAGTCGGCGGTCCGGAAGTCATAGAGATCCCAGTCATCGCCATATCCGGCGCTCTGGGTATAATCGATCCATCCGGAGGAATCCCGCAGGCCGCCGTGGCGGTCCGCCGGATTCGCCTCTGCCGGATCGATCGTGAAGCCGCTGTCGACGACCACGCCGCCGACGGTCAGCTCCGACCAAGCGACGAAGTGCAGATGATCGCCGTCGGTGCGGTTTTGGCCGAAGCGGATGTAGCGCGCATCGTCCATGTCGGGATCGACCCACTCGGCAGACTGCATGCGGAAGTGCAGGCGGCTATCCGGAGACGACAGGTCGAGGAAGCGGCCCTCGTTGTTCAGCTCGAGGAAGCGGGCGTCCGGCGCATAGCGCGAGCCGTCCGCGCCCGGACCGGAGCCCGGGCCGTTCATGATGTTGTTGAACGCGGTCATCGCAGTGTTGCCGTTCTCGTCGGCGGTGCCGGTGCGGTGCCTGAATCTCACGAACGATTCGAACAGATTGTTGGTCTGTTCGTTATTAAGCGCATCCTCGAGGAGCACCCTCTGCTCGATGTCGAGGCTGGAATCGAAATCTCCGCTGGTGATATGGACGCCCGAGTTGTCGGCGCTGTAAAAGCTCCCGGTGCGGACCGTGAAGTTCGAGTCGAATTCGCTGTCGAAGACCGTCTGACTCACAGAGACTCCACCGGCGCCGCCGGTGTTGACATCAGTCAATGAGGACATGAAGACAGCGCCAACATGCGTGCGGATGATGTCTCCGGGACAGGCGCCCTGTTTGAGTCCGATCTCGTCGATCAGGATCGTGCAACCGGTAAAATCCGCAGCTGCATGGCCGGGTAGCACGATGCACGCGCCCAGGGCCGCGGTGGTGACTGCATGACGAATTTTCATTTGCTTGCCCTCACTGTTCAGTCAAGGCGATCGAGCGGAATGCAGCTGCGGCCGGTCGCGGGAAATGGGGGGGCATTGCGCCCCCCCTGAATCATGCGAACAGGATTCCGTCGCCTGTCGCTACGGCGCCATATGAGATGATCCCGACGCCCACGGGCCGGCATAGTTCGGGTTGTTGACTTCCTCGCCGTAGGCGAGACCGTCGGTATTCGCCGGCGGTGTCGTACCGGTACCCGGCGTGCCGAGGAAGCCGCCGTCGCCGTCCGCCAGCATGTAGTTCGTGTTGTGGAAGAAGTCGGCGGTCCGGAAGTCATAGAGATCCCAGTCATCGCCATATCCGGCGCTCTGGGTATAATCGATCCATCCGGAGGAATCCCGCAGGCCGCCGTGGCGGTCCGCCGGATTCGCCTCTGCCGGATCGATCGTGAAGCCGCTGTCGACGACCACGCCGCCGACGGTCAGCTCCGACCAAGCGACGAAGTGCAGATGATCGCCGTCGGTGCGGTTTTGGCCGAAGCGGATGTAGCGCGCATCGTCCATGTCGGGATCGACCCACTCGGCAGACTGCATGCGGAAGTGCAGGCGGCTATCCGGAGACGACAGGTCGAGGAAGCGGCCCTCGTTGTTCAGCTCGAGGAAGCGGGCGTCCGGCGCATAGCGCGAGCCGTCCGCGCCCGGACCGGAGCCCGGGCCGTTCATGATGTTGTTGAACGCGGTCATCGCAGTGTTGCCGTTCTCGTCGGCGGTGCCGGTGCGGTGCACGAAGTTGACGAAGGACTCGAACAGGTCGTCGGTCTGCTCCTCGTTGACCGCGCTGGCGAGAATCACCTTCTGCTGAATATTGAGGTTCGCGTTGTAGTCGCCGCTCGTGATGTGGGTGCCTGTATTTCCCCCGACCGCGAAACTCTCGGTCCTGACGGTGAAACTCGATTCGAGGTCGGTATCGGTCAGCGACTGCGTCGCGAAGACGCCGCCCATGCCGGCGCTGTTGATGTCGGTCAGCGACGAAAAGCCGCCCTCGGAAACGACGGTGCGGATGATGTCACCGGCGCAGGCGCCCTGGGTGAAGCCGGGATCGTCGATCAGGATCTGACAGCCGGTGAAATCTGCGACCGCATAACCGGGCAACGCGATGCACGCGCCCAGGGCGGCGGTCTTTACTGCATGACGAATCTTCATTTTGCTTACCCTCTCTGTATTATCGTAGGAGTTTCTGTAGTCCAGGCGACTCGCGCCTGCCCGGATCGGTGATCCGGAATCTGATGAATTCCTTCTCCTGTCCGTTCTCCCTGCGAGCTCCTGCACGTTAATGCCTTGCGCCCCGATTTCGCTTTCCATCCGTGTCACTACCGGAGAGATCCGTGCAGCGTCCTTTTCCAGCTAAACGGAAGTATGATCCGGCGACTGCGCCCGTTGCAGGGGCGAAGGGCGCTATTTTCGGGGCGAAATGGCTTTGCATGGCAGGGACCAAGGTCCTCGGACCAGGGTCTGATGGAGGCGGCGGGCCGCTCAGAAACGGAAATTCAGGCCAACCGTCAGGAAATCGGTGTCGAAGTCGCCGAGACCGGAACTCTGGAATGCGATCGGCTCGCCGTCGGGATCGTGGACGAGGCCGACCGGAAGATTCGAACGGGATATGCCGCGACTATAGGTCAGGAAATAGCTCATGCGGTCATAGCCGGGGACACGATAGTTGAGGCCGGCCGTCAGCGTCGTCGTCTGGTGCCTGCGCCGGGCGTCCTCGCCGAGCGCATGTCGCGCATGAGTGTCGATGTTGTGGTAGCGACGCCGCTCGTGACTCAGCGCGAGCAGGGCACCCATACCCGGGATTCGCTCCGCACCGCCGAACCAGCGCCCGGGGTTTGGCACCGGCATACGCCAGTTCACGCCGGCCTCGTGCCAGTCATAGGCGTAATCGGTCCCGAACGGGTCCTCGTTCTCCCGCACGCCGTAGGTATAGTCGAGTGTCCATTCCCCGCGGCGCACCGAGACCGATCCCAGCGACAGCCCGACGCCGTAACTCCAGGTCTCGGTCAGCGCCCTGCCCGGGAGGCTCGAATCGGTATAGAACACGCGCCCCTGCACGACGTTCTCGACCGGATCCCGACGGTCGATCTCCACTGCGGTCAATGCCCTGAGGCGCTGGCGCTCGAGACGCTCGAGCTCGGCCTCCGCACGCACGACGACAGGCTGGCTACCGCCTTCCGAGATCACATATTCCAGCAGCGGGATCGCGCGGGCGGCGCGCTGCGTCTCGCCATACACCATCGCGAGGCGCAGGGCCGCATTCAGGTTCAGCGAATCGTGATCGAGCACGTGCTGAAACTCGGCCTCGGCCTCGGGGTACCTGCCCTGACGCTGGTGGATCACTCCGATATTGAGGTGGAGCAGCGGTTCGTCCGGGTATTCGGCGAGGATCGACTGCATCCGCGCGAGCGCCTGGTCATGGCGGCCCTGCGCGAGCAACGCGAGTCCGTCGGAAAAACCGGCCGCGTCGAGCATCTCGCGACGCGTTTCCCGGTCGGCCTCCTCGGCGCGCCGCGATTCGAGATGCCGCAGGTAATCGACGACTGGTCCGCTTTCAATTCCGGCGGCTTCCTGTCGTGCGAGCCATTCCTCGAGCAGGCTGATCGCGGCATCCACCCGGCCACTGTCCCGATAAAACCCGGCGAGCAGCAGGACGACCCGGTGACTGGCCGGATCGGCCTCGTGCACGCGTCTGAAGACCTGTTCGGCCGCCGCCGCTTCGTTCCGGCGCTGGTGCACGATGCCCAGATTCAGCAGCGTCAGCGGGTCATCCGGAACCAATGCGAGCACCGACTCGAATCGCTCGCGCGCTTCGTCGAGTCGTCCCTGGCGCAACTGGATCCACCCGCTGCGATACAGCCGCATGCCCTCCTCAACCGGCTCGCTGACGAGCGACTCGTCGTCGGTTAACTCGCCCTCGTCGACCTCACCGGTCGTGGGCAGCGGAAAGTCCACGCGATAACGCTTGCGCAGCGTCGCGCGCAGGGCGGGATTGTCGGCGCCAGGCTCCGGTCGGAGCCGGTGATCCAGCGCGCGTTGCACCCGCTGTTCGCCTGTTTCTGCGACGGTTTCCCCGCGCGCCCCGAACAGCACCGGCATGCCCCGGAAGCGCAGGCCTCCGGACAGATTGGCGTTGACCGTGCGCCCGCCGAAGACGTCGCGCTTCAGGTCGTGGATATCGCTGACATGAATCGAGCCATTATAGAAGTGTCCCGGTCTGCTCAAGGATCCGCTGATCCCGACGCGGGGGATCAGCAAATCGTCTTCGGTCGAATGGTTGCCGATGTATATCAGCCCGGTATCGAGGCGGAGGTGGAGACCCGGCCGCGGGCGGAAATTGGTACCAAGGTTATAGAACAGCTGTGAATTGAACGTACTGTTCAGGGCGCCGGTTTCATCGATGTCCTGCCCCTGGATCACCGACTCGCCGAACGTGACATGGTAGCGCAGCTGCGAGCTGAACAGCGCGAGGCGGTCGCGCAGGCGCTCGGCGCGGAGTCGGGACTCCTCGACGAAGCGGTCGCCGGGCTCCCCGCGCCGGAGGATGTTGCGATACTGGACCAGCGCCAGGTCGTCGTCGTTATTGCGTTCGTACAATTCGGCGAGATTGAAGCGCATCGGAACATTGTCCGGCGCAAGCCGCACAGCCTCGCGGAAGGCGCGGATCGCATCCTCGCGCCGGCCTTGCTGGCGATAGATCGCCGCGAGCATGAACCATGCCCGCTCGTCGGCGCGATCGGCATCGGCCAGACTGCGCAGATGGCGAATCGCGGCGAACGGCCGCTGCTCGTCCATCATCAGGCGCGCGACCGACAGCACCAGGTCGAGCGCCATCTGCTCCGCGCGCTGGTGATCCGCATCGGCGGCGATTGCCGCGGCATAGGATTCGACGGCCTGTGCATGACGACCGGCCGAGGCATGGATATCGGCGACGATGCGATGGGCGGCCGAATTGTCAGAATCCCGCCCGATGACCTCGCGCAATTCCCGCAGCGCCGCGTCGTCCTGCCCCGTCCGGAGATAGAGGCGCGCGAGGTTGATGCGCGCGGCGCTGTTGTCCGGGGAAGTCATGACCAGCCGCCGTAACAGCAGGATCGCATCGTCGAGTCTCCCGGCAGCGACCATTGCCTCGAAACGCTCGCCGTACAGCGCCATCAGCAACGGCAGGGCCTGGCGGCCGGCCGCGGTGTCGCCGCCCAGCTCCAGCACCGTCTCGTAGGCGCGGATCGCACTGTCGCGCCGGTCGAGCAGTTCATGGATGCGGCCGAGCAACAGATGGGCCTCCTGATGACCCGGCCCCCGCGCGACCGCCACGGCGAGTTGCCGCTCGGCTTCGGCCAGCCTCCGTTGCAGGAACAGCACCCGTCCGAGCTGATAGCGAGTACGGCCGTCCGCAGGGACGACCGCGAGCATTCGTTCGAGGATTTCGCGCGAGTCTTCGTAGGCCTCCTCCTCGATCAGCGCGAGCGCCTGCGCGTAACCGAGCATCCCGCGCGCCTGCTCCGCCTCCGCCGAGTCAGGGGCGATACCGATCACCGCGGCGAGCTGCTCCAAAGACTTGCCGGCCTCGTCACGCTCGCGGTGCATTGCCGCGAGGCGCATCCTTGTCGCGACATCACCGGGCGCAAGTTCGATTATGCGTCTGAAGCTGTGTCCGGCTTCGTCGAATCGACCGAGCACCTTCAGCAATCGCGCGTGCTCTCCGAGCAACGCATCATCATCGGGGTCGAGAGCGAGTACCTGTTCGATTTCGGCGAGCGCAGCCGCAGGATCGCCCGCATTCTCGAGTCGCTGGCTGCGGACCAGGCCGAGTCGACGCAGCGCATCCCGCCGCAGCCCGTCATCTGCCACCTCGCGTGCCACCCGCGCGAATTCGACTTCGGCGCGTTCCGCCTGCCCTGCCCGGTGCAACGTCAGGCCGAGCTCGAATCGCAGCAACGGGATCTCCGGCGCGAGCGCGACGCTGCGTGCGAGTGCCTCGAGACCCGGTTCGAGGCGTTCGCCAAGCGTCAGCGCGCGCCCCAGCCAGTACCAGCCCTGGGGATCGTCCGTCGCCTGTGTCACGACGGCCTCAAGCAAGGGAATCGCGTTCTCCGGATAGCCCAGACGCACCAGACGCACGCCTAGATCACGCGCCTCGACGACGTCGCCGGCGCCGCGCGCCAGCTCCCTGGCATGTTCATCGGCCTGTTGCGTCAGCAACGCGACGAGCAGCCCG
>CAZJKV010000015.1:0-14902 GCA_964546765.1 uncultured Chromatiales bacterium | reverse complement strand
GCGGCCTGCTCCAGGGTTTCGCGTGCGAGCGCCAGCAGCTGCGCTTCCCGGTAGGCATACCCCAACTCCCTGAGATAATGCGGATTCCCGGGATCGAGATCGACGGCGTGTTTGATCAGCACGATGCCGTCGGCATGACGCTCGTGCGCCGCATACAGGCGGCCGAGCTGGAAGTGAGCCTCGGCGTAGTCTGGGTACTCCCGAACCAGGTGCTCGAAGAGTTCCTGCGCCGCATCATGGGCATCGAGATCGAAATACTCGATACCGAGCGCGAGCAGGCGAAGTCTTCCTGCCTCCTCGTCTTTCTCAAGGCTTGCCTCTGCGATGGCGTCCCTGGCGCGCCCGAGCAGCTTTCGGTCGAGTTCGTTGCGCGCCACGGCCGACTGCGGGACCGGCGGCGTCACGGTCGCAAGCGCGTGATACCGCTTTACGGCCTCCTTGTCCCTGCCGATCGCGGCGTACACGCGCGCCAGCTCGAGGCTCGCCTCGGGATCGTCGGGGACGAGCTCGAGGACCCGCAGCCAGTCCGCTTCGGCCTGATCCGGCTGTCCGGCCTGCTGCCGGACACGCGCGAGGATTCGGTGGATCTCCGCTTCCCCCGGGGCGATCTCGAGTACTTCTTTCGCGAGCGCGACCGCTCCCTCGTATTCGCCACGCCCGAGCAGGTCAGGGATCTGTGCCAGCCCGAGTCCGTCGAGGGCGCGACGGCGCCATTCCTCGGTCGGATTCAGCTCCAGCAGGCGAACATATTCGATGCGCGCGAGATCGTGTTCACCGCGCTGTTCGTGAACCTCGGCCAGCCGCATGCGGAGCTCGCTATCGAATGGCAATTCCCTCAGCACCGCGACCAGCGCGGGTCCGGCCTTGTCGGGATCGCCGGCGTGCACGCGCGCGATCGCGAGCCGTCGCTGCATCAGCAGATTGCCGGGTGACAGCGCGACCACCCGCTCCAGCCGCTCCGCCTGGCGTGTGTAGTCGCCCTGTTCGCGGTGGACCTGGCTCAGCCAGTAATGGGCCTGCGCATTGCCGGGCAGGAACGCGGTCAGACGCGTCAGAAACGCTTCGGCAGTCGGGAAATCCCGTTGCGCCAGCAGCTCCCGTCCATGCTCCAGCAGTTCCTGTCTGAGCGCCGCAATCAGCTCGACGGTCCGGGCATCCGGCTCCGGTGTCATCGCCCTCGCCGCGGAGGAAACCTGCTCGAAGCTGGCGAAGGCCTCTTCGTATCGACCTAGCCGCAGATTCAGCCGGCCCAGGTCCACGCGGACGACATGGTCGGCGGGATCCCTGTCGAGGATGTCCTTATACATGTGGGCCGCCGCCTCCGGCCGCTCGGCCTGAACCTGCTCCCGGGCCAGCCGCAGGCGCAGCGAGCGGTCCTCCGGCGCCCGCGCGATCAGGTCATCGAATACCGCGTCGGCCTCGTCATCCCGCTCCAGCACCAGCAACAGCCGCCCGCGCTCGAACAGTAATGCGGTGTCTTCGGGCACATCATCGAGCAGGACCTCGTATTCCGCGAGGGCCGCGGCCGGGTCCTCCGCCTGTTCATACCTGCGCGCGCGCACGAGGCCGCGCTCGCGCCTGGCTTCACGCTGCAGGATCGCGTCACGGGACTCGGTCAGGACCTCGTTATAGATTTCCTCGGCCTGCTCCAGCCGGCCGGCCCGGGTGTAGGCCCTGCCGAGCTCGAGCAAAAGCACGGGGTCCGGAGGGGAAAGCTCCACGCCCTGTTCGATCGCGGCGACGCCGCGATCGACCTCGCCGAGCCGGATCCACGCCCTCCCCAGCCAGAAATGGAATTGCGGATCGTCGGGATAGCGGATCAGCGCGGGCTCCAGAAGGGTCACGACCGCATCGTCGAATCCACGCTGGAACAGCGCCCTCGCGAGCTCGACGACGCCCGAATCGTCGGTCTCCTCGCGCACGAGCGCGGCCGCGAGTCGGTCCGCCTTGCTCATGTAGAGCGCACCGAGCCGGACCTGGACGAGTACCGCCTCGCGCCGTGTGCGCGCAAGCCGGGCGGCTACCTCGAGCAGGCCGATCGCTTCGTCGAGGCGGCCGGCATGCTCGAGGATCCCAGCCAGCTGCACCCGCAGCGGGAGGCTGTCCGGATGCAGTGCCAGCGCTTCCCGAAGCAGCTTCTCGGCGGCGGGGTCTCCGGCTTCGTGAGCCTGTTGCGCCCTGATCAGACTCAGGCGGGAACGCGCCTGCACAGCAATCGGTGTATCGCCTTCTTCCGCGATGATCGCAGACAGGACCTGCCCGGCCCGTTCCAGGTCCCCGGCGCGTTCATGACCGCTGGCGAGCTCCAGTCTCAGCGGCAGGTTGTCCGGGGCCAGCTCGACACTGCGTACGAGGTGTCGCAGGCCATTGTCGTCCACCCCGAGATGGATCAGGGCCTGGGACAACCAGTAGTGCGCCTGCGGATCGTCCGGAGTCAGCGCGACCAGGCGCTCGAGGACGCGCCGGCCGTCGTCATACCTGCGCGTATTGACGAGTCTTCGCCCGAAAGAGAACGCAGCGGCGGTATCCGGCTCGCCTTGCGCGAGTTCCTCGATCCACTCCTGCGCCCGCAATGCATGGACGTGATCGAGCAGCGCGGCGGCCTCGCGCAGGTGTTCCGGCGCGACGGCCTCCCGCGCCGTGGTGATGCGCTCCAGCGCGACAATCGCATCGTCGAGGTCACCGGTACGAAGGTGCAGCCTTGCGAGACGCATCCAGACGTCATAGGCCGTTTCATCTCCGGACAGGATCCGGCGATAGATCCGCTCTGCGTCCCCTAAACGTTCGGCCCGTTCATGGGCCAGCGCCTGGTCGATCAGTTCCGCAGTCGTGTCTGGAGACCGGGAGGGCGCGGGCGGCGCCGGGCTGTCCGCGGTCGCCGGCGCCGCGATCCCGGCCAGGACCAGGAGGACTGCGCCGAGGCAGCCGCCAGCGAGCGCCCGCACCCGCGCGGAAGCTCCGCGCACGCGCGCACCTGCCGGGATCTTGCACCCAGGGCTAGTCGGGTCGGTTGTCCGGATAGGACCAGGGATTCGCTTCCCGGTCGTCGAAGAAGCTGCTCCAGTCGGGGTTTGGGTTCGCACCGCCGTCGAAATAGTCATAAGTCCCGCCGCTGGCACCGCGTGCAGCGCCGGGCACATAACTATAGCGTCCGGCGGTTACCGAGGAAAACTGCGAATCCGTGTTCATGTCGAATCCGGCGGATTCAGCTGGCATGTCCGCATCGTGGATATGCAGCGTGTTGATCACGGGTGCCACGGTATCCAAGTCATCGAAGGATATGTCGCTGCCGTCCATGATGAAGGCGGCAGTGTGCCTGTCCGATTCTATTATGGTGCTGATGCGGGGTTTCCCGAGAAATCCCTCCTTGAGAAATTCCAGCGACAGTTCGCTGTCGTTGACGATCTGGCGCATTTGCACCCGCTCGGGATTCGCGCTGACATTGCCGGAAACCGATGAAGACACACTCAACGGGTCCGCGGCGTTGCTGGCCGGCGGATTGGCGCCGCCGCCCGTCGAGCCGAGAGAAGCCGACAGCTGGGGTCCGATCGCACTGAACGAATTGCCCACATTGGTGCCGGTTACGACCTGGATATAGACCTCTTGGGCGAAACCGGCATTCGGATCGCCGACGACCAGGTGATAATACTGAGCGCCGTCGCTGTCCAGTACCCGTTCATAAATGAACGGGGTCTGTCCGGGGATCGAGGTCGTGCCATGAACGATCGTAGTGCCGCTGAACGTTGGTAAGGCGTTCACCTGCGACCAGTTCAGTACGACGTCCGCGCGGCACGCGGCGCCAAACAGCAGCAATCCGGCGACAACTACCGTTTTCGCGGCAGGGGATCGACAAGTCAATGATTCGCGTGGAAATGGCATCCGGGACAGGTCGCTCATGATGATCACGATCCGCGCAGGTCGCGGAATTTCTCCAGTATGCGCATCGGCGTGACCGGCCGGTAGGGAACCCGGGAGGGCGTTGCTTAAGACTTATGGCCCATGATGCGGCGTTTAGTATATAGACCTTGGTCCATTACGGCATCAATGGATCGTATCTATGCTTGGAGGGTATGAAGCGGCGCCTCAAGCTGTCGGGGCTGATCTCTCCTTCCGGACCAATGCCGGGAGAGACGGACTTCGACATCGTACTGGCAACCACGATCCCCTATTCAGGCAGCAGGATGCTGCTAGCGCGCACCGACAGCGGCGCCGGCGTCGCGATCAAGGTCTCACGATACCCGGGGGGCGCGCGCCGCGAATGGTCCGGACTGCTGAAGACCCATGCCGCAGGCGTCCCGGTGCCCGAGCCGCTCGCCTTCGGCCGCGAGCCGGGTGGCAAGGAACTGATCGTGTCGCGGTGGATCGAGGGCAGTTCCCTGTATCATGCGCGCTCACGCGAGGCCGTGATCCAGCTCGGACGCATCGTCCGCGACATGCACGCCGCGGTCCCGGTGAGCGGCGCCGAATGGCGGCACAGCGGACGCCGGAGTTTCACCTACTACGAACGCCGCCTGCGGCAATGGCGCAGGCGGCGCGAGCAGATCAATGCCGACGGCCGGACCCTCGCGCTGCTCGACGAGCTCGCTCCGGAAATGAAGCGCCATTGCCGGGAAGCGGCCCCGGTGTTCAGCCACAATGACCTCCACGACAGCCAGGCCCTGTTCGCCGGAGGCCGCTCGCTCGTGCTGATCGATTTCGAGCGCTGGACGGAAGAGAGTCCGCTGAACGACGTCGCCTCATATATCTATCATTCCCTGCGCACCACCGGCGCGTCCGCGGACGACGCTCTGGACGGTAGCCGGGAATTTGTCGACGGTTACACGGGGAATGCGGGATTCGGGGAGCATGAGTGGTCCGTGCTGAATTTCTACCTGCTGTTCATCTCGGTACGCGAACTCTGCGCGCATGCGGGCCGGGACGCCAACGCCAGGAACGCGGTCCTTGCCACGCATGCGCGGGTGCTCGCTCACGTGCATGCATGGCTTGCCGGAAAGGAACACAGCCGCTGTTTCAGCTCGTGACTGTCGTCGAGAGGCGATTCGATGTATTATGGATGCGGTTACGTGAGCTGCCGCGCAGTCAACAGGTGTCACGGGAAACGTGTATATACGCGCATCTGCGACAAAGGCATGGATGCCCAGGCTCCTGCCCTGGGCGCTGGCATGTTGTCTCTGCGCATTGGGTCCGCAGGCGGCGGGCGACCTCACCCGACAGACACCGATCGACCTGACTATTGAGCTCGGCGATACTGATGATCGGCTGAGATTCTTTCCCGATCACCTGGAATTCGAGGCGGGCAGGCTCTACCGCATCACGCTGCATAACCCGAGTCCGCAGCCGCATTATTTCACCTCCCCTGATTTCGCGGGCGCGATCTATACCCGCAAGGCCCTCGCGCTCGGCCCGGATGGCCGGAGGATCGGCGAGTTCAAGGGTATGGTGCTCGAGGTCGAGGTCTATCCCGGCGGCACGGTCGAATGGTGGTTCATACCGGTCCGGACCATATCGATGCGCAAGTTCGTCTGCAATATCACTGGCCACGCGGAGGCCGGCATGGTCGGAATGATCACGATCCGATAACAGCAGGAACGGGCAGCGCACCACGCAGCCGGTACTCAGCATCCCGGGATCTATTCCCGCTCCCGCGTCGTATGCCGCACCGCGAGCAGGGCCGCCTCCGTGCGGCTGCGTACCTGCAGCTTTTGCAAAACGCTGGTCATGTAATGCTTTACCGTTTTCTCGGCGAGGAAGAGTTTCTCGCCGATCTCCCGGTTCGTGAACCCCTGCGCAACCAGATCGAGAATCTCGGCCTCGCGCGCCGTCAGGTCGGACAGCGGATCCCGCGGGCGCGGGCGCGACATCTCGACCAGCAGGCCGGCGGCGAGCTCGGCAGACACGTAAACCTCGCCCTCGGCGACCCTGCGCGCGATATCGCACAATTCACGCGCCGAAACGCCCTTGAGCACGTAGCCATGGGCGCCGGCCTTTAATGCCTCCATGACATGGTCCTGGTTCTCGGAAACAGTCAGCATCACGATCCGCGTCCCGGGCGCCTTGTCCGCAATACGCGCCGCGGCCGCGATCCCGCATCCCTCGCCCGGCATCGTGATGTCGAGGAGAACGAGTTGTGGACGTAGCCGTACAGTCGCCTCGACGGCGTCATCGGTGGTGCCAGCCTCCCCAACCACCTCGAAATTCGGATCGCCGTTTAGTGAATGGACGATCCCCTCGCGAAAGAGCGGATGATCATCGGCGACCAGGATACGGATCTTTTCAGGCATAGGCGGGAACGTCCAGCGTCAGGGGCAGGCGCGCAAGGATACGCGTCCCCCGTCCGGGCGCTGAATCGATCTCGAAGTATCCGCTGACCAGCTTCACGCGCTCGCGCATGCCCGCCAGCCCCAGGTTGCCGGAAGCGGGAGTTTTCCCCGCATCGAATCCCGGGCCCTGATCGATGACTTCGACCTGTGCCTGACCGTTGACATTGTGGACCCTGACCTGCTGCGCGATGCCGTCCGCATGCTTGAGTCCGTTGTTCAGCGATTCCTGGATCAGGCGATACAGCGTGATCTTGACGGCGAGCGTCGTATTTCCCAGCTTATCGTCGATCTGCGCGACGATCTTGTGCCCGGTCTTACGCTCGAAGTCATGCACTGCGCAGCGCGCCGTTTCGGCAAGCGTCAGCGGTTCGATGCCCGGGAGGCTGAGCCCCGCGGAGATCGCCCGTAGTTCCGTCATTGCCGACTGCATCGCGGTCCTGATCTTCGCGAAGTTCTGTCCGTTTGCCTCGTCGGCGGTGATGCAATCGCTACAGGATTCCGCGATCGAATCAAGCCGCAACAGTGCCAGCGCGAGATTCTGCGCCGGTCCGTCATGCAGGTCGGCCGCGACCCGATGCAGGAACTGTTCGTTGAGCGCAGTCGTGCGCCTGCCCGCCTCGCCGAGCTCTTCGTGCATCTGCCTATTGTCCCTTAGCGTCGACCGCAGCTGGTCCATCTGCCGACGAAGGGTTTCCTGCTGGCCGTGGATCGTGTCGCTCGCCCGCCTGACCAGTCCAAGCAACAGCAGGAACATGCCGAGGTTCGCCGCAGCAACGACCAGCCAGCCGCGCCGCTGCGCATCTCCGATATCGCGGCTCAGGTTGTCGACGGATTTGTAGAATTCGGCGACCGCGGTCACCTCGCCGTTCGCGCCGGTCCTGACCGGCACGTAGATCTCGATCAACTGGTCCCACCGCTCGCGCTCGTGGACGTTCTCTGGCTTGTCAAGTTTACTGACCTTGGCCTCGACATGGCCGGAAAACGCTGTAGCGAGCGGCCCATCGACAGAAAACGTCTTCCCTACCAGAGACTTGTCTGTGCTATAGAGGATCTCGCCGTCGCTCCCCCAGAGCTTGAATTGCACCAGTTTGCGGCGTAGCGGCCCCTCACCGAATACCTCGTCCAGGTCATCCTGCATATCAGGAGCCAACCGGCCGGGATGGTCCGTGAGCCCCTTGAGTTTCGATGCGACTATGCTCTCGACGTACAGCGCGGTGATCGCCGCGGCGCGGTCAACGACTGCGGCCTCGATCTGGTGGGCCAGCCAGTTGCCGATGATCAGCATCCCGGCCAGCAGCACGACAACCCCCAGCAGCATGAACTGCCGGGAAAAGCTCAGGCGGGTAAAGGGACGTGCTGCGGCAATCATGTCGGCCATCTTGACTCCTGCATCGCATCATGCTAGCACCCGCCTTGAGTGAAGGTCTAGGGACCAAGGTCTGGCTGTCATGCAACTCGCTATTTCTGATATCTTTTTTCCCGGATCATCGGGAACGGCCCGGTCCGCCGCATGAATCGCCCAAGATATGCGCCTGGTGTATCCCGGTACGCGGCACGCAGCGCTCATTATTAGTATAATCCCGAGCTATTGTGAACCCGCCATTCCTGCCAAGGATGACTCGCAGATCCCCGGAAGGACCCCGGCCACCGGCCGGCGTGCCCCGATGACGAGTGCTCGGACAGCGGACACCTCCTCCTCCGGGAGATTGAATGTCGGCGTCGTCGGAGCCGGCTATCTGGGCCGCTTCCACGCCAGGATCTACGCCGCGATGCCCGATGTCGATCTCGTCGGCGTCGCCGACGTCGATGCGGAGACCGCGCGCAGTGTCGCGGAACTCTGCGGCTGCGCGGCCTTTACCGACGCATCGGAGCTGCTCGACAAGGTCGACGCCGTCAGCATCGTCGTACCGACCAGCCTTCACCTCGAGGTCGCCCGGCCCTTTCTCGAGCGCGGCATCCACATGCTGATGGAGAAGCCGCTGGCGCCGACCTACGAGGAATCTCTGGCGCTCGTCGAGCTGGCGGAAAATGCCGGCGTGACCTTCCAGGTCGGGCATCTCGAGCGCTTCAACGCCGGCGTCATGGCGCTCGCAGAACACTGCAAGAACCCGCGCTTCATCGAAGTGCATCGCCTCGGCGCGTTCGCGGGCCGGGCGGCGGACGTCGATGTCGTGACCGACCTGATGATCCACGACATAGACATTGTCATGGCGCTGGTCGGATCGCCGCTGTCCAGCGTCGCCGCGAACGGCACGCCGGTGATCACCGATCACGTCGACATCGCGAACGCCCGCATGGAATTTGAGAACGGCGCGGTCGCCAACGTCACTGCGAGCCGGGTTTCGAACAAGAAGTTGCGGCGTATCCGCATCTTCGGCGAGCGCAGCTACTACGGCCTGGACTATATCGACCAGCAGATCGAGGTCGCACGCATCGGCCCGGCGGACGACAACGGCTGGCCGCAGATCACGACCGAGACGCTGGAGATACGTCCGCGCCTGCCGCTCGATACGGAGCTCGAATCCTTCGTCTCCGCCGTCCGTTCCGGCACGCCGCCGCTGGTCGGCGGGCGCGTCGGTCTCGAGGCCCTTCGCGTCGCACTGATCGTCAAGGAGAAGATCGCCGCATGCACGATATGAAACCGGTGCCGTTTCTGGATCTCGGCGCGCAGTTCGCCGCGCTGAAGGACGAATGGTTTGCTACGATCGAGGCGAGCGGCGCGAAAGGCCAGTTCATCCTCGGGCCGCAGGTCGAGGCCTTCGAACGCGAGTTCGCGCAGTTTACCGGTACGCGTCACGCGATCGCGGTCGCCAACGGCACGGATGCACTGGTGCTCGCGCTGAAGGGATTCGGCATCGGCAACGGCGACGAGGTCATCACGTCGCCGTTCTCGTTCTTCGCCTCCGCCGAGGCGATCGACCTCGCCGGTGCGACGCCGGTGTTCGCCGACATCCTGCCCGACAGCTTCACGCTCGATCCGGACAGCGTCCGTCAATGCATCACCGGGCACACCCGGGCCATCATCCCGGTGCACATCTTCGGCCAGGCCTCCGACATGACGCCGATCATCGAGCTGGCGCGCGAGCACGGCATCGCGATTGTCGAGGATTGCGCGCAGGCCTGCGGCGCGCGCGACGGTGATGCCAGGGTCGGCGCGCTCGGCGACGCCGGCGCGTTCAGTTTCTACCCGACCAAGGTCCTCGGCTGCTACGGCGACGGCGGCATGATCACGACGAACAGCGCGGACGCCGACGAACATATCCGCCGCCTGCGCAACCACGGGGCGATCCAGCCCTTCATCCACGTCGAGATCGGCACCAACAGCCGTCTCGACGAGATCCAGGCGGCGTTGCTGCGTATCAAGCTGCGCACACTCGAGCAGGACATCGACGGCCGCCGACGGGTCGCCGCGGCCTACACCGAAAGGCTCGCGCCGCTGCCGGTCAGACTGCCTGCGCCGCGAGCGCCGGAGGCGCATGTCTACAACCTGTACACGATACGCAGCGACCGTCGCGATGCGCTGCGCGAAGCCTTCATCGAGCAGCGCATCGGGCATTCACTGTGCTATCCGCTCGGCCTGCACCTGCAACAGGTCTACCAGTCGCTCGGCTACGCGCCGGGCAGCCTGCCGGGCTGCGAGCAGGCAACCCGGGAAACGATTTCACTGCCGGTCTACCCCGGCATGCCGCTGACGGACATCGACCGCATCTGTACGGTGATCGACCAGGTCACAGGGAATCTCTGACGGTCCGGATGCTGCGTTCCCTCCATGCCGTCTCCAGCCTGCTGCTCGGCATCGGGCTGGTGCTGATGGGTCTGTCGCTGCTCGGCACCTCACTTGGCGTGCGCGCCGTCGGCGAAGGATTCCGGGACACGGTCATCGGCTTCGTCATGGCGAGCTACTTCGCCGGCTTTGTGATCGGCAGCTACCTGTGCCCCGCGATGATCACGCGGATCGGTCCTATCCGCAGCTATGCCGCGCTCGCCGCGATCGGGTCGGCCTGCGCCTTTGCGCACGCCCTGTTCGTGGACCCGGTCGTCTGGGCCATATTGCGCTGCATCATGGGCATCTGCCTCGTCGGCCTGTACATGGTCGTCGAAAGCTGGCTGAACAGCATCACTCCAAATGATAGACGCGGGCGGGTGTTCTCGGTCTACATGATCGTGACCCTTGCGGCTCATGCGCTGGGCCAATTCCTGTTGCTGCTCGACCCGATGGCCGAGGTGACGGCGTTCGGCATCGCGGCCGTGTTCTTCTCGCTTGGACTGGTGCCGGTTGCGCTGACGCGGCTGCCGCAACCCGAACCGGTAGCGGTCCCCACGAACCTGCATCTCGGACAGCTGATGCGTTCCGCGCCGCTGAGCCTCGCGGGCGCGTTGACCGGAGGACTCACGACCAGCAGTTTCTGGGCGATGGGCGCCGTGTTCGCCCAGCGGTCGGGTCTCGCCGGCGGCGAACTCGTGACCTTCATGGTCGTCACGATCGCCGGCGGCGTCGTGCTGCAATGGCCGATCGGCCGCCTGTCCGACAGCATAGACCGGCGCGGCGTGCTGGCAGGCACAAGCGCGCTGGCCGCAGTCGCCGCGCTGCTCGCGGCGCTGACGCACGGCCTCGGCACGGGCTGGCTGTACACCTGTGCGTTCCTCGTCGGCGGATTGATCTTTCCGATCTATGCGCTGAGCGTCGCGCACCTGAACGACCGCATCGACAGTTCCGAGGCGCTCGAGGCCAGCCGCGGGATACTGCTCGTCTACGGTGTCGGTGCCTTTCTCGGCCCATTGTTCACCGGCCTGGTCATGTCGATGACCGGGGCCGGCGGACTGTTCCATTACCTCGTACTCGTGCTCGCCGGATTCGTGCTGGTCGCGGTGTTCCATATCCGGATGTCACCGCCGCTGCCGCAAGCCGAACGCTCCGTGTTCCTGCCTGTGACGCGCACTTCGCAGGCCGCGCTCGAACTCGATCCGCGTCTCGGCCAGGCGCCGGAACACGCCCCGGACGGCGTAGAAAAAGGCCAGTAAATCCAGACCATTGTGATAGTTCTGTCCCGGCGTTTACAGGTCGCTGCAACGGGTGACACAATGAATTCCGAACATCCGGCCAGGGGAGGACATGCGATGGACAGGCAGGCACTCGAGATCACCGCCAACGAAATGGTTGCCGAGGGCAAGGGTCTCCTCGCGATGGATGAAAGCATGCCGACCATCGGCAAGCGACTGCAGGGGGTCGGCGTCGAAAACACCGAGCCGAACCGGATCTCCTACCGGGAATTGCTGCTCGGCACGAAAGGCGCGGGCCAATACATCAGCGGCGCGATCCTTTACGACGAGACCCTCCGCCAGAAGACGCACGACGGCACGCCCTTTCCCGAACTCGCGAAAAAACAGGGCATCATTCCCGGCATCAAGGTCGATACGGGAGCGAAAGATCTGGCAGGCCGCCCGAACGAGAAAGTCACCGAGGGCCTCGACGGCCTGCGCGAGCGACTTGCCGAATATCGCGGCATGGGCGCGCGTTTCTGCAAGTGGCGCGCGGTCATCACCATCGGCAACGGCATGCCGAGCCGGGCCTGCATCGAGGCTAACGCCCACGCGCTGGCGCGCTACGCAGCCCTGTGCCAGGAGGCTGCGCTGGTGCCGATCGTGGAGCCGGAGGTCCTGATCGACGGCGATCACGACATCGAGCTGTGCTACGCGGTCACCCTTGAGACGCAGCGCGTCGTCTTCGACGAACTCTATCGCCAGGGGATACATTTCGAGGGCATGGTGCTGAAGCCGAGCATGGTCATCTCGGGCAAGCAGGCGAGCCGCCAGAGCGGACCCGAAGTGGTCGCCGATCAGACCCTGCGCTGTCTGCGCTACACCGTACCCGCCGCGGTTCCCGGCATCGCCTTCCTGTCCGGCGGCCAGGGAGACGAACAGGCGACCGAAAACCTTAACGCGATAAACGTCATCGCCGGAAGCATGCGCGTGCCGTGGCGCCTGACCTTTTCCTATGCACGCGCGCTGCAGAACCCGGCGATGAAGGTATGGGCGGGCGATCCGGGCCGGGTCGACGCCGCGTGCAAGCTGTTCCTGCATCGCGCCCGCTGCAACAGCGCCGCGAGCCGAGGCGAATACAAGGCCAAAATGGAAAAAGAACTGGCGGCCTGATCAGGGATTGACGCAGCGATAGACCACGAAGGTCTGCTTGCCGTCCATCGGCGCGTCGATTGGCACGACCGTGTCGCCGTTCATGTCGACCGCCGCATTGCGCGCAAGCGCCAGCAGTTCCTCGCGGACCTTCGACTCCTTGCGGCCGATGCCAGCAATGTCGGCCTTGACGCTCGAAGTCGTCGTGCCGATCTCGCGGCAACTGCTAACCTCAGCGACATCGAGCACCCTGACCTTTTCGCCTTCCGGGGTCAGCTTGACCCAGGCGCAGGATTGCACCAGCAGGATGGTCATGCCGAGTATCACGAACCTGTTCATCGAACCTCCCGGGAGTCAGCAATTACGACACAGCGATATCGTGCCACAGGCGCCCGGTGGATTGCATCCGTCCGGCCCGAACCATGCCGGACGCCGCCGGCAATCAAGAACCGGGATCGCGGTAGGGCTCCATCTCGAGGTGCAGGATGCGGCCGCCGCACAGGCCGATCCTGCCCCGGTAGCGCACGCGCGCGTCACTGGTGAATTCGAAGCGGTATTCGCGGCAGATCGTCAGCCGTCCCTCGTCATTGCGCAGCAGGCGCCGTTTCGCCAGCACGACCGTGTCGTCGAGCAATTGCACGCCGACCTCGTCGCAACGCGCGCGGATCGTCCGTCGCGCATATTCCCACGCGCGCATCGAATCGATCCAGTACCATACGCCGGCTGCGATCAGCAGCAACAGCAGCAATTCCATCATCGAGAACATCGGCCCGTCCCGGTACGCGCACAGGGCGGACCGGCATCCCCGCGGCAGTGGCGTTTCATAGTATGATACGCGTTTTAATGACACGACCCAGGCAGAAATCACGATGAACGACTGTCCGTGCGGATCCGGCAAGCCCTATTCCGACTGTTGCGGCCCGCTGATCGAGGGCGAACGCGTCGCAGAGACCGCGGAGGCCCTGATGCGCTCCCGCTACTCGGCCTTCGTGATGGACGAGATCGGCTGGCTCGAGCAGAGCCTGCATCCCGATCACCGCGCGGAACACGATGCGGAGGCCGCGAGGAACTGGGCCGAAAAGTCCGAATGGACCGGGCTCAAGGTGCTGCAGGTCACGGGCGGCGGCCCCGGCGACGACGACGGCATGGTCGAGTTCATCGCCGGCTATCTTCACAAGGGGAAGCCCCACGAACATCATGAAACCGGCCGTTTCACCCGTCACCATGGCCGCTGGTACTACGTCGACGGCAGGATGGTCACGCCGGGCACACACCGCAACGAAGGGCAGAAGACCGGACGTAACGATCCCTGCCCGTGCGGTAGCGGCAAAAAATACAAGAAATGCTGCGGTTGACACGGCACGGCGGAGCACCACGATGATCGGGACGGCCGCCCGGGCTCCCGGAGACTGAGCATCACGACGCCGGCGCCAGCTCCCGCGCCCCGCCGCCTGTCTCCGCTGCGGGACCTGTGGCCGTTCCTCAGACCCTATCGCCCCCAGGTCGCCGTCGCATTCGTGCTGCTGACGCTCGGCTCCGCGACGATCCTGCTGGTACCGCTCGCGTTCCGCGACCTGATCGACTTCGGATTCGAATTCGACACGGCCGCCGCGGCCGGCCACGAGGGGTTGTTTGGAGATCTCGGGCTGGGCGGTTACTTTGTCGCGCTGTTCGCGCTCGCAAGCCTGTGGGCGCTGCTGGTCTCGGCGCGCTTTTACGTCGTTTCATGGATCGGCGAACGGGTCACCGCTGACCTGCGCAGCGCCGTCTATTCACGAGTGCTGAACCAGTCACCGCAGTTCTTCGAGACGCTCCAGACCGGCGAGGTGCTGTCGCGGCTGACCGGAGACACGACGCTGGTGCAGACCGTCATCGGCAGTTCCGTGTCGATGGGCCTGCGCAGCCTGTTCCAGTTCACCGGCGGCATGATCATGCTCGCGGTGACGAGTTTCTTCCTGTTCTCGCTGAATCTCGCTCTGATGGCGTTGCTGATCCTGCCGATCCTCGCGATCGGACGACGCCTGCGCCGGTTGTCGCGCGAGTCGCAGGACCGTATCGCCGATGCCTCGGCGCTTGCCGGCGAGATCCTGAACGCAGTCCCGACAGTGCAGTCCTATACCCGTGAAGAGCACGAGGCGCTGCGCTTCACCGGCCGCGTCGAGGCCAGCTTCGCTACCGCGATACGTCGGACCCGCGTACGCGCCGCGCTAACCGCGCTCATTATCACCGCGACGCTCGGCGCAATCATCTTCGTGCTGTGGCTCGGCGCGCTGCAGGTGCGCGACGGCAGCATGACCCCGGGTGAACTGGCGTCGTTCATTCTCTACGCGGCGCTGGTCGCCGGCGGCGTCGCGACCATCGCCGAGGTCTGGGGCGACCTGATGCGCGCAGCCGGCGCGACCGAACGCCTGCTGGAACTGCTGCGCGCGCGGCCCGCAATCGCCGGGCCT
>CAZJKV010000014.1:0-30860 GCA_964546765.1 uncultured Chromatiales bacterium | reverse complement strand
GCCGAGGGCTGGAACTGCCCGATCTCCGCCCGGGATCCGTCCGCCCACGCCGAGATCGTCGCCCTGCGCGCCGGCGCCGCGGCACTCGGCAACTACCGCCTGACCGGCGCGACGCTCTACGTGACGCTCGAACCGTGCATCATGTGCGCCGGCGCGATCGTCCATGCGCGGATCGGACGGCTGGTCTACGGGGCGGCCGATCCCAAGACCGGCGCTGCGGGGAGCGTGTTCGACGTGTTCGCGAGCGGGAAGGTCAATCACCAGGTGGCGGTCGAGGGCGGTGTGCTCGCCGGGGAATGCGGGGCGCTGCTGTCGGGGTTTTTCCAGGCGCGGCGCTGACCCGGCCAGGTCTGCATCCGGGACCTGATCAGTTCCTGTTGGCGCGCCGGATGATCGGGAAGTCGCCGGTCTCGGCCTCGTGTGAATCGAGGACGATGGGCAGGGGATCCTGTCCGAGGGCCCTGGCATCCCGGGTGAGCAGTTCATTCATCGCGACGATAATGTAGGCGCGCAAGGCGAGCTGGTTGATATCCAGGTCTCCGGATTCCATCAGTCGCTTTTTGTACATCCGGACCCTTTCAGGCACCAGGCGCTTGAGCATCATCAGGACACGGCTTTTGCGCGCCTTCTTCCCGGAGGACGACACCCGGATGTTACCCAGTATCAGGTCGATCAGTTCACCCGGCAGCAGGGCCCTTGCACCCGCGGTATCGAGCGCCTCGACCAGATGCCCGGCTACGGCAGGGGACGCGAGTATGTCCGACGTGCTTTCGATCGCGTTCTGTCCGGCGAAACCGATCGCGGGGCTCAGGTCGCTGACGATCGTGCGGTACAAGGATCTCCCGTCGCGCAAATGATCCGGGAGCCTGACGATGGTCTCGAGCACCCGCCGCGAGACCATGGGGTTCATCACCTCGACATATGAACTCTTGATCTCGTTCAATGCCGCCCAGATCACCGGGCAGCGGAATTCATAGGTCAGGCGGTCACGCCAGGTGGACAGCGTCTCCCGGTCGCGTCGGTGCAAACGCTCCGGCCAGTACGGTTCGTCTCCGAAATACCGCGCCAGACCGGCGAGGTTGCCGTGATCCCGCATGAACAGGGCGCCGTCGGCGCGCCGCACGTCGTACTCGGTGTATACCCGGTAGGGGCTGAATACGATATCGCCGCGGATGACGCCCGAGATCCCGGCCTCGAAGAATCTCCGCCAGATGTCGCACCCGTCCATGTAGGCGGAAATGGTGTCGGTGCGCCCCTCGCCGGCAGTCAGCAGCCTGGAAAAGACCGTTTCGATGTCCGCGGCGATGTCCGTGTTGAAATAGGCATGTTCAAGGCCGAAATGGCCGGCCAGTGTCCGGGCGATCATCGCGTCGCTGTCGGCAACCTCCTGCGCCGTCTGCAGGCCCCAGGTGACGCTGTGCAGGCCTGTCTTGTCGTCGAGCATCAGCAGGATGCACCTGCTGTCCAGACCACCGGACAGCAGCAGATACCATGTCGAATAGTCGATCCTGGACTTCCCGAACATGTCCCTCAGGGCGCCGGTCAGCGCGTCCCTGTGGACGGAATCGGGCGCGGCGTCGGCGCGGAATTCGATCCGGCGCTCGTCAGTGCGAATTGTCCACGCCTGCCGGTCCAGTACGACGCTGCTGTTGACTGCCAGGCATTTGATGCGCCTGTCCCATGACAGGCCCGGTCCGAGGTTGCCCGCCGACAGCATCCAGGCAAACGCATCCCGGTTTGGTTGAAAGCTACCGAGGGCAAGGACAATCGCGCGCTGTGAGGTCGAGGCGATGAACACCTCATCCGTCATTGCATACCAGATTGTGCGGGAGGCGCCGGCATCGCTCACAAGCTCGACGACCCGCCCGTCGGCGCGGAACAACGCGAATGAGCCATCCGGTCTCGAAGCCAGCGGCCGGTACCACTCGTCGTCCGGATCCGTGAGATGACCCACGCAGACGCTGGTGTTGCGCATCAGCACCGACGGATTCGGATTGATCACCCCGATATCGACCCCGGGGGCGCCCAGTACGGTGGGCGGCCCCGGATCGATATTGTCCGGGATGATCTTCCTGGACACGGAATCGACGAAGCGCGTGTCCAGCCTTCTCCCGCTGTCCCGGTGGCAAACCAGCAGCACCTTGGCCATTGCGCGTCGTGTCCCCTGTCAGTCCCGCGCCTCGAACATCCGGGCGCAGTATCGATTGAATTCTTCGAGCCGCTCCGTGCCGAACAGGTCCCTGAGTTCGGCCAGGAGGCGATGAAAGCCCGGCTCGTCGCCTTCGTCGACGAGCCGGGAAAGCTCCGTGATCCCGGACAGCAGCGCCCCGCGCGCCTCGGCGGCATAGGGGTTTTGCGACTGGATGTCCCAGTACACCGCCGGGTTCGCGTGCGCGATCCGCGCCACCAGGGCGAGCATGGCCCGATGGGGTGGCGTCATGATCGGCGTGATCGCGGACAGGTCATGATGCAGTCGCTGCAGAGACAGGCCGAACGCGAGGATCGCTGCATGGGTGCCCGCTTGCAGCAGCGCCGCGTAGCGGTCATGGTCGTCCGCGCTCATGACGGCGAGCGTGGCGCCCCACGCCCTGAGCGTCTCCAGGAAGGCGCCCGCGTGCCGGCCGGGATTGAGTTCGATGACCGCGACGCCTTGTCCCCGGAAGCCCAGCGACGGCGCGAACATCGGATTGATGCTGACCGCCTCCAGCGGGGGCATCCGACCGCTCATGGCCTCGATCAGCGGCTTCTTGACCGACAGGGTGTCCACGAAGAGCGTTCCCGGCCTCAGGTGCCCGACGATGGACGGCCATGCCGAGAGCGCCACGGATTCAGGGAGGGTGACGATGGCCCAGTCCGCGGCGGCCAGCACGCCCTGCGCATCCGCGGTCAGGCTCCCGGCATCGGCACGCAGATACTCAACGCCCTCTGGTCGCGCTGCCGGTGCGGTGGCCGTGTCGATGGCGGTGACATGGATGCCGTCCGCGACGAGCATGCGGCAGATCAGCGTGCCCATGGCGCCGCATCCGCCCAGTACGACGGCGTTGATCGCAGGAGTATGAGGCGTGTTCATCGCGGGAGGTCATCAGGGCAGCGCAGCCGGCCGCCAGCAGTCCGCATCAGTCCGGGGCGCCCATGATCTGGTCTTCTATCCGGCATGCCTCGTTGATGATCAGCGTATACAGCTCGCGGACGAAATCGGGATCGACGTCGTTGGCTGCGGCCAGCGCGGCGCAGCGGTCCTTGACCTGGTTCACCCTGCCGCCCTGCATCATCGGGATGCCCTGCGCCTTCTTGTGACGTGCGACGTCGCGACAAACGGCATAACGTCTGCCGAGGACCTCGATCAGCTTCTCATCGAACGCATCGATCTGGGCGCGATACTCTTCCATGCCATCGCCTGATTTCTTCCTGGCCCGGTTTTCCATGCGCCTGTGTCTCACATCGTGGCGATCGACTGCCCGTCATCCAGCTCGGATTCGGACAGCGCGAACACCAGGGCCTTCGACTTCAGCAACATCTCCTCCAGCTCCTGCTGCGGGTCGGACAGGGCGATGATCGCGCCGCCGACGCCGACCGTGACGTCGTCGGGGGTCACCACGATGGTGCGGATCACGATGCTGAGATCGGCGCTGCCGTTCAGGCCGAAGAATCCTATGGATCCGGAGTAGACCCCGCGCGGACCCGCCTCGAGCCTGTCGATGATCTCCATGCTGCGCTTCTTGGGCGCGCCGGTCATCGATCCGCCGGGGAAGGCGGCCTGCACGCACTGGACCGCGGAGATGCCGCGCCGCAGGCGGCCGTGGATCGTGCTGACCAGCTGGTGAACCGTGGCGTAGCTCTCCACGGAGAATATGTTGGAGACGTGGACGCTGCCGACGTCGCAGACGGCGCCGAGATCGTTGCGCAGCAGGTCCACGATCATCAGGTTCTCGGAGCGATCCTTTTCATTCTCCCTGAGATCCTGATATAGCTGTTCGTCGTCCTGCGGCGTGCCCCCCCGCCGGCGGGTGCCCTTGATGGGCTTGGATTCGACCACGCCGTTCGGCGTAATGGTCAGAAAGCGCTCGGGCGACGAGCTCAGCACGGCGACACCCGGAAAATTCAGATAGGTCGCGTAGGGCGCCGGATTGCATTCGCGCAAGGCGCGATAGGAATTCATCGGGTCGATGTTCACGTGTTGCGTGATCATGTTGGTCAGGCAGATCTCGTAGGACTCGCCCTGCTTGATGTACGTCTGACATTCGCGGATCTTGCCGAGGTATTCAGCGGATGAGTGCCTGGCGGTTTGGCCGACCGGCCGGCTGCGACGCGAACGCTTCCACGGCGCCACCTTCCGCATGTTCTGCAGCTTTTCCACCATGTCATCGATCCAGCCCCTGGCCCGGTCGGTGTGCGCCTCGTCATCGAGGCAGACCAGATACGCGATGTCTTCCTCGTGGTCGAAGGCGATCATCCGGTCGGCGAAGACCAGGGCGGCATCGGGCGTGGGCGACTCGTGCGCCGCGTCTCCGCCGCAATCGGCCTTGAGTTCATATCCGAGATAACCGGCATAGCCCAGGTTGAAATCGAACGGGAGCCCCTCGATCGTGGCATGCCGCTCCCTCAGCATGCGATCGAGATAGTCGAAGATGCCCTCCTTGTGGACCTCGGCCTTGCCGTGCCGGGTCACCGTCACCTTGCTTTCGGGCAGCGAATAGGACACATACTCCGCATGCGGTCCGCTGGCGTCCCCCATATACGAGAAGCGGGAGAAGCCCCGCACCAGGGCGCTGTCGAGCCAGAAATTGGGGCAGGAATCGGCGTAGAAGTTCATGAACACCTGCTCGGCGTCCAGGTGCATCGGCACGCGCCGGTAATGGATCCTGAACCGCTTCCCGTCGATCATGCCTCCGCCCTGGTTCACGGCGTGACAGGCGCTCTCCTTGCCCTCCAGCACGACATTGAACCTGTCCGGGGTCTCCTTCGCCGAGCCGGTGTCCGTGATGCGCCGGCGGGGCGGGTGGCTCTTCAGATACTCGGCAGTCAGCGAGCGGAAGTTCTCCAGCAGCTGGTGTCCATACTCGGAGCAGACGGACTCCGGGTGAAACTGGACGCCCCAGACATGCCGGCTCCTGTGGCGCAGGGCCATCAGGATCCCGTCGTCGGTCCACGCGAGCTGCTCGAGTTCGTCCGAAAGCGCGGACACATGCAGCGAGTGGTAGCGGATCGCGGAGAACGGGGAGGGGATGCCCTTGAATATATCCTGTCCGTTGTGATGGATCAGGCTGGGTTGGCCGTGCATGACCGCGGCGGCGTATTCCACCTCGCCGCCGAACAGGTGTCCGATCCCCTGGTGACCGAGGCAGACGCCCAGCACCGGCACATGACTCTCGCGGATCGCCTCGGCGCAGATGCCGAAATCGGACGCCCGCTCGGGCCGGCCCGGCCCGGGCGAGATCACGATATTGTCGAAGTCGAGCTTGCGGATCTCGGACCACGGCGCGGTATCGTTTCTGACGACGACCGGAGGGACCCGATTGACCTCGGCGATCAACTGGTACAGGTTGAAGGTGAACGAGTCATAGTTGTCGATCAGTAGCGTTCTCATGCATTCACTGTCCGTGTCTGCTGCATCGTCCCGGGCGCTCGATGATCCGGATGATGACAGGGTGAGTTTCCTGTCATGTTTATCGACCCGAGCGGGCCCTGCTTTAATGCGGCTGACGCCATCGGATTCCATCCCGGGATCGCGGGCTGGATCGGGAAACGGGCATTGCCGGTGCGGTGTGCGTGTCATGCGGATCGGCTGGGGACGGACGGGGAAGCAAGTCGCGGGGTTGTCATTTGTACGCGCTGCCTGCGGTTGAAGTCAACAATTTCATGCGGCGACTGCCGTCGGCTAATACTAACCGGTTATACTCCCGGCATCCTGCGGTGTCGTCGCCTGTCGATGATCGCCGTCGTGGCCGATAGCATGCCATCGGCCCATGATAGACAATCACGAAGGCGGAATCGCCCCCTGGCATCGCTGACGAGGTCCAGGCCATTGTTTAATGGCATGAAAATTGCCATCTATCCTGTTAGAATTGCGGTTCGGCGATACCTGGAGCCGGGCGGTCGAACGACGGCATTGACATCCAGGCATCCCGCAAGCGAACCCCAGACATGAGCACCGATAACCTGTCCATATTCCGAAAAATCTGGGACATCCTGACACGCGAGGAACGCAAGAAGGGGGGGGTAATGTTCTGCCTCCTGGTCGTCGGGATGCTGCTGGAGGCGCTCGGCATCGGCCTCGTGGTCCCGGCAGTCCTGCTGATCACCCAGGAGGACCTCGGCGCGAAATTCCCGGTCCTGCAGCCGTACCTCGACGCCGTCGGCAACCCGAGCCAGGGGACATTGATCATCGCCGGCATGCTCACGCTGATCGGCGTTTACCTGATCAAGGTGCTGTACCTGGCATACCTTTCATGGGTTCAGACGCGATATATCACCTCGATACGCGTGCGGCTGTCGCAGCACCTGTTCGCAACCTACCTGCGCCAACCCTATGTATTCCACCTCCAGCGGAATTCGGCGATGCTGATACGCAACATCATCGCCGAGGTGCGCCAGACCCAGGGGGGGATTTCATCGTCCCTGCACCTGTTCTCCGAGGGGATCCTCCTGTTCGGCGTCGGGCTGATGCTGTTCATCGTCGAGCCATTGGGCGCGCTGATCGCGGGTACGGTACTCGGCAGCGCGGCGTGGATCTTCCACAGGGTCACCCGCACCTATATCACTAGCTGGGGCAAGGCGCGCAAATTCCACGACGGCAAGGCCTTCCAGCACCTGCAGCAGGGTCTCGGCGGCGCGAAGGACGTCAAGCTGCTCGGGCGCGAGGGCGATTTCATCATGCTCTTCAAGCAGCACAATGAGGGAAGCGCGAACGCCGACAAGAACCAGTCTGTCTTGCGTTCGCTGCCGCGCCTGTGGCTGGAGCTGCTCGCCGTCTCGGGTCTCGCGATCCTGGTGCTGACGATGCTCGCCCAGGGGCGTGACCTGGCCACGATCCTGCCGACGCTCGGATTGTTCGCCGTCGCCACGTTCCGTCTGATGCCGTCCGTCAACAAGATCCTCGGCGCGATCCAGCAACTTCGATATAACGCGCCCGCGATCAACAGCCTGCATAAAGAGATGCAGCTCGCCTCGCCGGACCCGGCCGCGGACCAGGCAAACACTGCGGGTCCGGTCTTTGACCGGGAGATCAGCACGCACAATCTCGTTTACCGATATCCGGGCGGGTCTTCGCCCGCCCTCGACGGCATCACCCTCATGATCCGAAACGGCGAATCCGTCGGTTTTATCGGTCCCAGCGGCTCCGGCAAGAGCACGCTCATCGATGTCATCCTCGGCCTGCTCACCCCCACCAGCGGACAGGTGCTGGTGGACGGGCAGGACATCCAGCAGATGCTGCGCGCCTGGCAGAACCAGATCGGCTATGTCCCGCAGACGATCTATCTGACCGACGACACGCTCCGGCGCAATATCGCGTTCGGCGTTCCCGGCGAGCAGATCGACGATGTCGCGGTCCAGCGGGCCGTTCATGCCGCGCAACTGGAGGAGTTCGTTGCCGAGCTGCCTGCGGGCCTGGAGTCGGTCGTGGGTGAGCGCGGCGTCCGGCTTTCGGGCGGCCAGCGCCAGCGCATCGGGATCGCGCGGGCGCTCTATCACGATCCGGCGGTGCTGGTGCTGGACGAGGCCACCAGCGCGCTGGACACGGCCACCGAACAGCACGTGATGAAGGCGGTGACCGCGTTACGGGGCAAGAAGACCGTCCTCATCGTCGCGCATCGCCTGAGCACCGTCGAGCATTGCGACCGCCTGTACAGGCTGGACAAGGGCCGCATCGCGGCAGAGGGCGCGCCCGACAAGATACTGTACAGTACGCCCGATGAAGAAGACGCGCCGGCGGACGCGCAAGCGAAGAAGATCTTTCATAACTAGGACGGACCCAGGGGATAGTCAATGAAGGTCGTGATACTGGCCGGTGGCCTTGGCACCCGCATCAGCGAAGAAACCCAGCTCAAGCCCAAGCCGATGGTGGAGATCGGCGGCAAGCCGATCCTGTGGCACATCATGAAAATATATTCCGCGTACGGGATGCATGATTTCATCATCTGTTGCGGCTACAAGGGTTACGTCATCAAGGAGTATTTCGCGAACTACGTCCTTCACATGTCCGATGTGACCTTCGATCTGGAGCACAACCGGATGGAGATGCACGAGAACGGCACAGAGCCATGGCGCGTGACGCTGGTCGACACCGGGGACGATTCCGGCACCGGCGGGCGCCTGAAGAGGGTCCGTGACCACATCGGCGACGAGGACTTCTGCTTTACCTATGGCGACGGGATCAGCGACATCGATATCGGCAAGCTGGTCGAGTTCCACCGGAAGCAGGGCACCCTGGCCACGCTCACGACCGTGCAGCCGCCCAACCGTTTCGGCGCGCTCGATTTTGACGACAGGTCCATCATCAAGAGCTTCGAGGAGAAGCCCCATGAGGGCGGATGGATCAACGGCGGGTTTTTCGTGCTATCGCCGAAGGTGATCGACTATATCGCGAACGATCAGGTCATGTGGGAGCGTGAGCCGTTGCAGCGCCTGACGGCAGAACACAACGTCTCGGCCTATCGCCATGACGGCTTCTGGTACGCCATGGATACGCAGCGCGACAAGGCCCGCCTGGAGGAGTTATGGGGTACCGGCAAGGCGCCATGGAAAATATGGTAGCTTCCGCGCCGGGTTACGGATGGAGCAGAAGCATTATGTACGAGAAGCTTGCAAATACGATCAAATCGTATCTCCCGAGGAATGTCAGGCAATGGCTGCATATTCATCAGAGACAACTGGATCAGGAAAGCCGATTCAGAAATAATCTGCTGCAATCGGATTCCTTCATCGTCGGTCATCCCAAATCAGGCAATACCTGGACAGCCTATATGTTCGCGATCGTACTCAATCGCGATTGCGAACATCAGATCAACCTGTCTAACATTGGCTCCTATATTCCGACCATCCATAATGCGGATTACAAGATAGAGAGATATAAGTCTCTGCCGGCTCCCAGGCTCTTCAGGAACGAAGCCCCTCTGTTTCCAGAGCTGTATCCCAGGACAATCTACCTGATCCGGGATCCCCGGTCGGTCCTTCTTTCGTATTACTATCATTGTGTCCATGATACCGGCAGGAAAGACTGGCCCATTGACAGTTTTATCGAAGAAATGCTGGAGCATGGATGTATCAGGGAACTCGAACCTTATCTTGTTCGCTGGGATATACAGGTCACGAACTGGCTGTCGAGGGCAAAAAGTCAGCCGGTGATGATCATGAAATACGAAGATCTGAAAAGCAATCAGCATGACACCCTGGCCAGGGGGCTTGAATTTCTGGGCATTCCTCATACCCCTGATCTCATCGATCTTGCCGTGCGCAGAACCGGCTTCACTGAGATGCGCGGGGAAGAGAAGACTTACGGCGCGGAATCTTACACTGGAGAGAAAGGTTCCAAAGGATATTTCGTTCGCAAGGGCAGTATCGATAGCTGGAAGGAGGAAATGCCACCCGGGACCATCAGGAAAATAGAAAAGGTGTTCGGGCCTGTGATGCAGCAGATCGGGTATGCCCCGTTGGGATAAGCCCATGAAGCAGGGCTGTCAAGGCAGAAGCCCGGGCGGGCGCGCAGAGTGGACGGCGCCGGATGTCTCATCAGCGCCGTGCATGATTTCAGTTATGATCCTGCGGTATTGCGCGAGGTAGGACTCTTCGCCATGTGTCGCCCGCGCATGTTCCCAGGCGTCCTTCGTCATTTTTTCCAGGTCGGCATCCGGTAACGAGGTGATTCGCTTGACTTGCCTGCAAATTTCTTCGATGCCGCTGTCCTGCAGCACGATCCCGTAATCACCAATATCCAGTCCTGATTCCCTGCTGACTATCGGAATCAAGCCTGCCTGCAGGCATACCACCACCGAGCCGGCCTGTCCTTCGGCGCACGACGGATAAACTAGGGCCACCGTGTTCCGAATGAGGTCAATGAACTCAGGCGAGCTGATATCCATCCAGCCTATCGTATGGATATTGGGGGTATGGAGCAACCAGGTGCGAAAGGCGTCGACGAATCGGCGATCCCTTTCTATCGGACCACAGACATGAAGGTGAAGATCGGGCATCCTGCTGAATGCCTCGAGCACCAGATCCAGGCCCTTATGCACGAAGCCAGCGCTGCCGAACCACAGGAATCGGCGCCGGCACTCTGCGTAATCCTTTTGCGGAAAGGGGAAGGTCAGCGGCGATGGCACGGTCAGTGGATAAAGCGGTTTTCCGGCATAGCGATAGGTGCTCATCGTCGCCTCGTTGCCGAGGACGATGCCGTAATCCGCGCGTTCGATCGCCCAGTTCTTCTCGATTAACCGGATACTCGGACAAGCGATGCCGAGTCGGTCCCTGAGCATCAGGGTCCGTGCATACGCAGCATGATTATTGAACAGGTAATGTGAGGTATCCAGATGCGCGATAACGGTGCAGTCCTTGTTAAGCCTGTCCGCGATAGTCGCCAGATTCGTTCTCGCCGAGACAAAGAAATCATATGACCGGGATGGGATGAAATCACGGTTACGGTAATCAATGACGTCGACGTCATAGCCCAGTGACAGAAAGGCACGGGCGATCAGCAACGACTCGTGATGATGGGTGTGGCCATACGAGATCTTCTCCCCCTTCTTGACCAGAAAAGGATCGAGTACATAGGCGATAAGCACAACACCCCTGGCCGGGGTGCTCGTAGTCTGCAACGACACAGAGCGTTGCCTTTCCCTCATCTCCCGGAAATAGCGGCCAGACAAGACGCGGTAGATGTTTCTCAGGAGGCGATCCATCGCAACCTTTTTTTAGTTCGTCGCAACACGTGCTTGAGCCTGGCGACGGCTTTGCTCCTCCTGATTGGTGATGGTCCGATTTGTACGAAATTCAGCCCCAATGTTTTTCCGATCCTCTCACCGCCTTTCGGCGTTTCATCGAGGATGAAGCATTCCTGATCCGGCCAGATGTAATTATCGTACCAGGTCCAGCAATTGTGGCGCCTGTAAAGCTCCATGACCTTCGTCGCGAATATCGGATTGGTGGGCAGGGGGCGATTGACGAGGGGAGAATCGGCAAGGATGCGTTGCATGTAGTGAATCGATTTATTACTGAAATAGTTCGTGTACCACAAACGGAAAGGCAGTCGCTCCTGCAAGGATCGAATCACACGGTATACCTGGGCATGTTCTTCGTGTCCGTATTCGCCCCAGGGGTTATGCGTATAAACCGTATCGTAGCCCTTGAGTCTTTCCTCCAGGATAGTGTACAGGGTCGCGTAATTTTCCTTGTAGCGTGCGATCGATCCCATTTTGTTCGAGACTTCGAGTCCGTAATCCATGACCACGGGGTCCGCCCAGTTCGCACAATCGAATACTTCCGACTCCTTTATGCCAAGACACGATACATTGGGCAGGGGATAGGCGGCCAGACTATCCCGGCGTCCCTTGGTCCATTTCGGCTTCGAGTCCACGTCGCGATAGCAGATGATGATGTCATCGACCTTCTCGATGACGGAGCTGAACCACACCACCTCATCGTCGGGATGTGCCGCAACGATGACAGACTTCCCAGGGGCAGACTCCACTCGATTGCTACCGGGATCCGAATGTACCATGAATCCTCCAGAATAATTTCCTGCCCACGGTGACTGTCAATGTTATCCCGGATTTTGTTCGCCATGGATGCGAAAGGGCCCCGGGGCATTGGATGACGTTGTCTCCCGGCGCAGCAGGTAGCGCCGGGTCACGGCATCGTCCTCGCCGAAGATCATCGAGGCCTCGATCGCGATCTCGGTCTCGCTCAGGGTCTCGATCCTGTTGATCGTAAACCGTACGCCCGCAAACTTCCCGACCAGAAACGCCGGGTAGGTCGGATTGTCGAGCAGCGCGGACTCGGTCACGAGCAGCTCACCGCCCAACACGGCGCGCATCGTCCGGGTATCGCCCTGGCCGAGCGCATCGAAATAGCGCAGCAGCACGCCCTCGGCCTCGGTCTCCGCCGGGCTCAGCGCCTGCGCGGTCAGAGACGACATCGACAGGATCAGTATCAGTAATGTCATCAGGTTTCTCATCAGGATGGCCCGCTCAGTCTGGTACGACAATCGCGACATAATGGGAATCGGCCCCACTGGCGCCGGTGGCGCTGTTGCCGCCGAGCGTGATCGTGCCGGCATTATAAGCGAGGCTGTACAGCTGGAGGCTCGGCGACAGCGGATCGTCGGTCCCGAGCGTCTGGCCGGTGTCCGTGTACGCGCTCATCCAGTTCGGGCGCGCCGTCGCCCCGGCGTCATAGGCAATATAGACCGTGACCGGGCGGTCGACCTCGAAGCTGACGTAGTTCGCGGCGGTGCTGCCGGCATCGTTATTCGCGGTCTGGAGCCAGATACCGCCGTTCAGCAGCGACGGGATCGCGGTCAGCACGAAGCTCCTGTCCACATAGTAGGCGTCGCCGACCTCGAGCAGGTTCTGCTTCAGATACGGGGCCACGGTCGAGCGGCCGAGGTCTTCCAGGATGAACGGCAGCGCGACCGGTGCACCCGGATTCAGCGTGTTGTGCCACAGGTGGGCGATCACGACATAGCCGAGCGCATTCGGGTGCAGCGGGTCGGTATAGAGGCTGAAGCGGTTGACCGAGGCGCCGAGGAAATACGGGAACAGGTCCGGACCGGCGACAAGACCGCTCAATTCGGTATTGATGACGTCATTATAGCCCTGGATCGTCGTGTTCGGGGTCGCCCCCAGCGGGTTCGCATAGGGCGTCGCCGAGGCGTTCGAGCCGAACACCGGCGGGATGCGGGCCACCTGGACGTCCTTGCCGGCGCCGTTCAGCGTGTTAATCAGCGACTGCAGGTTACCCTTGAAGGTGCCGTTGCACGCACCGCCGCTGCAGCCGCTGCCGCTCGGGACCGTGCCGGCCAGTGCGTCGTTGGTGCCGAGCAGCACCAGCGCCCGGTTGCTGCCCGGGTGGCGTGCCAGGATCGAGTCGACGCGGGTCAGCGCGTTCGCCGTCCGGTCGCCGCCGATGCCGGAATTGAAGACGATCGCCGGGCGCTGCAGCGAGCCATCGAGCAGGTCGGCAAGATTCGCCTGATAGCCCTGCACCGCAACGACCCGCCCGCTCTGCGAGAGATTATCCGCGGAGAATCGGTCGCCGATGCCGTTGGTGATGCTGTCGCCGAGGCTGACGAGATATTCGCCCTGGGCGCCGACCATGATGTTCGTATCCCGCGCCAACTCGACGTTGGCGGCATCGCGCACGATCGCCTCGACGGTATGGTCACCGCCCGCGACCAGGTCGAAGATCGCGCTGTAGGGGGCGGTGCCATCGATGACCGAGCGCGTGCCGTTCAGCAGGAACTCGACCACGCCGCCGGCGGGGACCTGGGTCGCGACGGCGCTCGCGGAGAGGGTGTCGGTCGTCGAAACGGTGTGCGCGAGCGGGGTGGCCAGCGTGACCAGCGGCGCCGCGGTTGGCGACTCGATCACGACGTTGTCGAAGGAGGACTGGTCCTGCGTATAGAGCGCCACCGTGCCGGAGCCGAGGCTCGCGTCGGTGACGGCAAACATCGGATCGCCATTGATCCAGACCTGGATCCGGCTGCCGTTGGCTTCCACATTGAAGCGGATCAGTTCACCCGGGACATAGCCCCGTGCGTTCACCGCGAGCGGCGTGAACACACCGCCGACCTTTTTCTCGAGGCGGGTAAAGCCGTAACGGGCGTTCATCGACAGGCGGTAGTAGTTGTTGTTGTCCTGGTAGCGGAACATCACGCCAATGTCGTTCGCCTGAAGTGTTGCCAGGTAGGTCGCATCGACGCTGAACCGGTAGTCGGTCAAGCCGGCGCCATTCGTGTAATAGGCATAGGCCCCCCGGTGGTAACTCCCGTCGAACGAGTTGACGCTCTCAACCTTGTTCTGCTGGCGCAGGACGCCGTTCACCACGCTCCAGGACGAGGACGGCGAGGGGACATCGTCCACCATCGTCCAGTTGCCGGCACCACCACTGAAATTGTCGGCAATCGAAACATGTACAGAGATGGTTTCATCGTCCGTCAATCCGGGGACATTGCCGTCGGTCGCGATGAAGGTAATCTCATACGGCCCGCCGGCTATCTGGGAAATGGTCGGCGTCCAGTTGAAGGTGCCAGTCCCGTCTTCATGATCGGTGAAGCTCGCGCCAGTGGGTAGCGCCGAATGCGTCAGCGTGAGCGGCGGCGGTCCGTCCGGATCGCTGGCGGATATGGTGAAGGTCAGCGGATTTTCCGCGGTGACCGTCTGATCACCGATCGAGGCCAGTATCGGCGCTTGATTGGGCTCGACCGTGATGTCGATGGTCACGCTGTCTGTCAGGCCACCGCCGTCGGTCGCGATAAAGGTGACCTCATGAGGACTGGCGCCGACGTCCGCGCCGGTCGGTGTCCAGGCAAAGGTCCCGTTACCGTTGCCGTTGTCGATAAAGCTCGATCCGCTCGGAAGCCCGGAGGCGCTGAGCGTCAGCGGTGCGGGCCCGTCCGGGTCGCTGGCGGATATGGTGAAGGACAGCGGATTTTCCGCGGTGACCGTCTGATCACCGATCGAGGCCAGTATCGGCGCTTGATTGGGCTCGACCGTGATGTCGATGGTCACGCTGTCTGTCAGGCCACCGCCGTCGGTCGCGATAAAGGTGACCTCATGAGGACTGGCGCCGACGTCCGCGCCGGTCGGTGTCCAGGCAAAGGTCCCGTTACCGTTGCCGTTGTCGATAAAGCTCGATCCGCTCGGAAGCCCGGAGGCGCTGAGCGTCAGCGGTGCGGGCCCGTCCGGGTCGCTGGCGGATACGGAGAATGTCAGCGGATTTTCCGCGGTGACCGTCCGATCGCCGATCGGGTCCAGCACCGGCGGCTGGTTCTGGGGTGACACGCTGATGTTGATGGTCTCGCTGCCACTGTTGCCGGCGCCATCAGTCGCGGTAAAGGTGACCGCATGCGGGCTGGCGCCGACGTCCGCGCCGGTCGGGATCCAGCTGAAGGTCCCTGCGCCATCGCCCTCGTCGTCGAAGCCGGCGCCGCCGGGCAATCCCGACACGCTGAGCGTCAGCGGCGCTGGCCCGTCCAGATCGCTCGCGGACACGACGAACGTCAGCAGGTCGCCTGCCGCCACGGCCCTGTCTCCGATCGTCGCCAGCACCGGCGCCTGGTTCGGCGTGACCGAGATGGTGACGGTCAAGCTGCTCGTCAGATCGGGGTCGACGCCGTCAATCGCGGTAAAGGTCACCGCGTGGGGACTTCCCGCGACGTCCGCGGCAGTCGGAGTCCAGCTGAAGCTGAACGTGACGATCCCGGCATCCTGATCGACAGAGGCCGCTTCGAAGGCCGCGTCGCCGGGCAAGCCCGATGCGCTGATGGCCGGGAGCGACCACCTCGGGTCGTCGCTGGCGGAGACCGTGAAGGCCAGCGGGTTGTCCGCGACAATCGCTGGATCGCCGCCTGGAATCGATGTGAGCACAGGCGCGAGGTTCTCCACGATCATGACCGTGATCGAGGCCTCGTTCGAATCGTTGACACGGAAGGTGAAGGAGTCTCCCCCGACGATGTCCGCGTTCGGCTGATAGATGAATTCACCGGCAAGGGGATCGGTGACCTCCGCGACGCCCATCTCGCCATTCCTGACGATCCGGAACTCCGGCGTGACGCCAGCGGGTATCACGGCAAGGAACTGCCCGGCGACAGGCCTGTTCTGCACGGTGACGACGATCCCGGACTGCGCGATCGGGACGGACGGGCTGGCCGAACCGGAACCGCCGCCGCACGCAGCCAGGGCCTGCAGCAGCACGACGGCCAGCGCGACATGCCGGACAACGGGATGAACTGGGAGGATGCTGCTATACACCATGCGTCGGGGTCCAGCTGTGACTGCTTGTGATGCTCAAGAGATCGGGCCCCGGAACGGGGCCCGATCTTGTTACATTGCGAGGTCTAGCTCAGCGGGCGCAGCGGAAACCCACCGATACAGCAGAAAGCGCCGGTCCATGGGTGCCATTTATCGCAAACACACCGGCGAGCGTGCCGGCGCTGAAACCGCCGCCACGATAGAGGATCGCGGGAAACTGGGACCCCCCCACCTGTGTATTGGCCCGGAGAATATTAGTGGCTTCATCGCCCCCGTAGGTTTCACTATTGGGGGTAGACGCACCACTACTGGTGCCCGTACCCGCGAACCAGTCGGCCGTCCACTCATTGACATTGCCGACCATGTCGGTCACGCCCCAATTGGAGACACAGGGTTCTGTACCGACTTCGCTGGAGCCTGTCGCGACCCTGGCTCCAGAGTCTGTATTACAGAAATTGGTCGCGTCGCTGCCCGCCAGGCCGGGATCGGGCGTTCCCGCTGCCGCCATCTGCCATTCGGCATTGCTCATCAGGCGCTTGCCGGCATTCCCGCAGGCCTGCTGGGCCTGGAACCAGGTGATATGCGCCGCCGGGATCACGCCTGCCTCGCTTCGGGCATAGATCGGGTTGGCTGCTCCGACCGTGCAGTCATTGCCGTTATCCAGGCAGGGGTAGTCGTCTTCTGCCACCCCATACTGCGTGCCGCCGTCCGCGGCGCTCCAGACACTGGCTTCATACTTGTCGACGCACAGCGGGCCGACCCGCACCATGATGTCGCCCGCATCATTGCCCGCGCAGGGCGTGCCGGTCGTGTTGCCGCCTTGCTGCAGCGCCGCGATGGCGTCCGCGTTCGCGGTGGTCGCTGCGGTGTTGGTCGCGATGTCCGCGGTGTTGGTCGCGATGGCCGCGGTATTCCCGGCAACCTCATTGGTGAGGTCAAGGATATCCACGGCGTTCGCTGCAATGCCTGCGGCATTCGTTGCGATATTGGCCGTGTTGGTCGCGGTGTCTGCGGCATTTGCAGTGATGGCGAGGCTGTTCGCCGCGACACCGGCGGCATTGGCGGCGGTGGCGTCAGAGTTCGTCGCGATGTCTGCGGTATTCGCGGTGATGGCGGCGGTATTCGCCGCGATATCGGCGGCATTGTCGGCAATGGCGGCCGTGTTCGCGTTGATCTCGACCTCGAGATCGACAATCGCATCGGCGCTCTCGCTGATCGCGGCGGTGTTGGCGGTTATCCGTTCATGGTTGTCGTTGACGGCATCGGCCACCTTGTCAAAGTTGTCGTTGACCTCTGCCGCGACCGCCGGCGTCCCGGAGACGAACTGGTTAAGCGTGTTGTCATCGGTCGAATTGAGATCGCCCGCGGATGCCGACGCGGCCGTGAAGAGCGCAATCATTGCGATGGACAGTGAAGATTTTTTCATTTACATGATCCTTTCAAATCTGAAGTTATCCGTGTGGAAGGCCGTCCCGGAACGCTCAAGCCCAATTATCTTCGTCCCAAATCATCTCGCCCCAGTTGCTGGACGGATCACCGGAACCGCCGCCGCCGCTGCTGCTACTGCCGCAGCCGGCCAGCGCGATCGTTGCCAGCAACAGCAACGTCCATAGGCCGAATCTTCGTATCATAGTCGCACTCCTTCTCGTTACCTGTTCACCAGGCATCTCTGTGTCGTTGCGATGGCTGCCGGAAAAATAACGCGAGCGCCATGCACCTCTGAACGCCGTAGGACATAATAATCTATCGAGCGATGATTCCCCAGCGTCGCGACGCGCCGACACGATGATCGCCTGCATGAGTTCCGTTCGACCTCGTGCGTTCGCTTCGATACGGACCGGGCATTGGAAGTCGGTACGTCCGTGTCGAATCCAGGGGGTGGAGCCGGGCATCCTGTTCGGGACGCGTCAGGCTGCTGGTGCCGGGGCAGGTTCGATACATGGCGCTGGGATTTTCCCATATTTCACCGTGAACGTCAATATTTTGACAGACATTCAGCGGGCCCTGTACCAGGCCGCCGTTGCGCGGAGTCCCTCCGGCAGGGCGGTACGCGGCCGCCAGCCCAGCAGTCGTTCGCTGGTGGCGGTATCAGCGCTCCGGACCTGTTCCATCGGGCGATCGCTGACCTGACCGAATACCGGCGCGGTGGCGGAGCCCATGATCCGGTAGATTTGTTCGACGACTTCCCTGACGGCCACGAGCTGTCCGCTGCCGACATCCAGGGTCGCCCCATCGATGCCGTCGGCCGTGGCCGCCCTGACGAAGGCCTCGGCCACATCGTCCACGTAGATCCAGTCGACCTCGCGCGCGCCGCTGGTGAAGGAGGGCTCCTCTCCATTCAGCAGCGAGGTGATGACGTAAGGGATCAGCTTCTTGATATCGTTCTGCCCGGGTCCGTAGACCATGAACACCCGCAGGATCACGACCGGCAGACCGAAGAGCGCATGAAACATGCGGCCGTAGGCGCCGGCCGCGGACTTTGCGGCCGCGTAGGGAGAACTCGGGATACTCCACTCCATCGACGGGACGGGTTCCTCGAGCGAACCGGTCAGGACGACGCGCCGGCAGCGGTGTTCCTGCGCCGCGACCAGCAGATTCACGGTCGAGGTCAGATTGCTGTGATAGGTCGACAGCACAACATCGGTCGTCCTGGCGCCCAGCACGTGGCTGGCGAGGTGAAAGACGAAGTCCGGCCTTACCCGGTCGAACAGCGCGCGGGTCGCGTCGATTTCCTGCAGGTCGCAGACCAGCGCCCGGGGATCGTCCGCGTCTGCGGGCGGTGTCCGGCCGACGGAATAGACATCCGCGCCGGCCGCGGTCAGTTGCCGGCACAGGGCCGACCCGATGAAGCCGCGGCCGCCGGTGACCAGCGCCCGCCGACCCTTCAGCCGGTCTTCCATGGCGCGCCTTCGCGCAGGCCTATGCCGGAATAGCGGGGATACGCGTCCCTGGGTATGAACCTTCGGCCATCGACAATCAGCGGGAGCGGATCCCGCGCCGCGAGCAGCCCGGGCAGCGCCGCGTATTCCGGCCATTTCGTGACCAGCAGGGCCGCATCGCAGCCTTCCAGCGCCGTCGCCAGATCATCCGCAAATGCGATCGCCGCGGGATCGGTACCCCGGGCCTGCAGCGCCTCCCGGAAGTTCGCGCCCGCGATCGGATCGTGGCATGTCACCCGTGCCCCGTCGGCGACCAGGCGAGCGACGATCGGGAGGGCGGGAGACTCCCTGACGTCATCGGTGCCGGGCTTGAACGCGAGGCCGAGGACGGCGACGCGCAGGCCCTTCAGCGCCGGATAATGGTGTCTCAGATGCGCCAGCAGGCGGTCGGGCTGTCCTTCGTTGACCGCTATCACCGAGCGCAGCAGCCGTGGCTCGACGCCGCTGGCGTCGGCCCGGGCGATCAGCGCCTTGACGTCCTTCGGGAAGCAGCTGCCGCCGAATCCGCAACCGGCCCACAGAAAGCCTGCCGCCGAGACCTGGCGTGTCACACCCGCTGCGTCGCGGTAGCTGAGGTGCTGCATCAGGTGGACCCCGTTCATGACATCGGCGACGTCGACGTCGTCTGTAACCTCGCAAAATCGCGCGATCTCGTTCGAAAATGAGATCAGCGTCGCGAGCAGCGAGTTCGACGCGTATTTGATCATTTCCGCCGTCGCCGGATGGGTCCTGACCAGCGGGACCCCGGGAAAGCCCTGGTACATCGCGGCGAGGGCGTTGATGCTGCGCTCGTCGATGCCGCCCAGCACGATCCGGTCCGGCTCCATGAAATCGCGGATCGCGACACCCTCGGCGAGGAACTCCGGGTTCATCCCGAGCCCGAAGTCGACGCCGGCGCGCTTGCCGGAGGCGGCCTCCAGCGCCTCGCGAAACGGACCCGTCGTGGTGCCGGGCACCACGGTGCTCTTGACCGCGATCACGCAGTAATCCGGCCGGTCCCGCAGGCACCGTCCCAGCGCGGTCGCGGCCTCGAGGACGTAACGCAGATCGATCTCGCGACCGTCGAACGGCGTCCCGACGCAGACCAGCACCACATCCGCATCCCTGAACGCGGCGGCGAGGTCGGTCGTCGCGAACAGCCGCTGGCCGACGTTCCGCCGCAGCATGTCTACCAGGCCATCCTCATGGATGGGCGGGATCCCGCGGTTGACGTCTTCGACGCGGCGGGGGTTGACGTCCACGCAGCGGACCTCGTGGCCGACATCGGCCAGGCAGGCGCCGGAGACCAGGCCGACGTAGCCGGTCCCGATGATGCAGATGCGCATTATGCCGACTCGCCTTCGCGGTTGAAGTAATACCAGTTCAGCGTGCGCCTCAGGCCGTCGTTGACGGAGACCTCCGGCGCAAAACCGAGCTCTTTTCTCGCCTTGTCGATATTGGGACAGCGGCGGTTGGGGTTGTCCTGTAGATAGGCCGCCTCGCTGCTCTTTTCGTGTATCACCCGGCCCTTGTAGTCCCACAATTCCCCGGCATGCACCGCGACGAGCCGGGCGACCTCGGCGATCGAGATCTCGCCTTCGTCTATGCCGATGTTGTAGGGCTCGCCGCGCCGCCCGTCGACCAGCACCTTGAGGTAACCGGCGAGCGCGTCGGTGATGTAGCAGAACGTGCGGGTAGGGGAGCCGTCGGAAAGCATCACGATATCCCGCCCGTCGAGCGCGTCCCGGGCGAAGTCCGGGAGCACCCGGCCGTCCTGCAGTTTCAGGCCCGGACCGTAGTTGTTGAACGGCCTGGCAATGCTGACAGGCACCTGGTGCTTGTCGGCGAAGATCACGCACAGCGTCTCGCCGAGCCGCTTCGACTCGTCGTAACAGGCCCTGGGGCCGGTGCATGACACCAGGCCGCGGAACGTCTCGACGGTCGGGATCTCGTCCGCAGGCGGGTCGCCGTAGATCTCGCTGGTCGAGAAGAACAGCATGCCGCCGATCTTGCCCGGACGACCGGCGGCGTATTCCAGCATGTGGCGCAATCCCTGCACGTTGGCGTCGATGGTCTCGAGCGGATACATGCGATAGAAGGTCGGCGAGGCGATCGATGCCGCATGGATGATGAAATCCGCGTCCGCCCAGTCCGGGGGGATCGGCTGGACGACGTCATGGGTGATCAGCTCGATCTTCGGCGAATCGAGCTCGTCGAGCCACCTCGGCACACCGCGCATGAAGTTGTCGATCGCGAGCAGACGGATCTGCCGGTCTTCAGGCTGCGCCGCGTTCCAGTGGTTGACGGATTTGCACAGATAATACCCGAGAAAGCCCGCCGCCCCGGTGAGCCACAGCGTCTTCCCGGCCATCGCCTCGAATTGCGGCCTGGCCTTGTCGATCAGGTAATTCAGATCTCCGTCGATGAGTTCGTTTACGTCGCGCAGCATGATCTACCCCAATATTCTGACATTCGGTATCGGGACGATGAACTGGCCGCCCCACTCTCTGATGTCCCGGAGCTGATCGACGACCTCGTCCACCAGGTTCCAGATCATGACCAGGACATAATCAGGCTTTGTCTCGAAGATCCTCTCCGCCGGGAAGATGGGGATCCGGGTCCCCGGCGTGAATTTTCCCTGCTTGTAGGGGTTTCGATCCACAATGTAATCGACGAAGTCCGTGCGTATACCGCAGTAGTTGAGCAGTGTGTTGCCCTTGCCCGGCGCCCCGTAGCCGACAATCTGCTTGTTCTCGCGGCGCAGCCGGATCAGGTACTCCAGCAATTGCCGCTTGGATTCCTCGACCCGCCGGGTGAAATCGGAGTAGGTCTTCATGTCGGTCACGCCGCGCCCGGCCTCGAACTCGTGCATGCGAGTGACGTTCGGCGTTTCAGGGTGGACCGACGCGTCGGCCGCGGTGGCATAGACCCTCAGGGATCCGCCGTGGGTGTCGACCTCGAGCACGTCGAATACCCGCAGACCCCTGGACTGGAAGATCCTGCACACGGTGTGGAATGAGAAGTACGAGAAGTGCTCGTGATAGATCGTGTCGTACTGGTTGTGTTCGATCAGGCGCATCAGGTGGGGAAATTCCACGGAAATGACGCCGCGCGAGCCGGCGAGCGTCGCCAGACCGCCGACGAAATCGTTCAGTTGGGGCGTATGCGCCAGCACGTTGTTCGCGATGACCAGGTCCGCGCCGCCATGCTCGGCGACGATGGCCGCCGCGGTCTTTTCGCCGAGGAATTCGCTGACGCTCGGGATGCCCCTGGCGCGCGCCGCCTCCGCGACATTGCGGGCCGGCTCGATCCCGAGGACCGGGATATTGTGCGGGAGGAAATGCTGCAACAGGTAGCCGTCGTTGCTGGCCACCTCGATCACCCGATTGCCGGAACCCAGCGCGAAACGCCGGATGGAATCCTCGACAAATCGCCGGGCGTGATCGACGAATGATGTCGAGAACGAGGAGAAGTACGAATACTCGGTAAATATCTCGTCCGGGGTGACGAAATCGCCGAGCTGGGCGAGGAAGCAATCGCCGCAGACGCGTACGTGCAGCGGATAGAACACTTCCCCCCGGTTGATCGATCGCTCGTCGAGCAGCGTGTTGCACAGCGGCGATGAGCCCAGGTCGACCAGGGAATGCTCGAGCAAGGCGCCGCAATGCCGGCACGACGGACCTGTTTGATTCAATGGATTCTGCACGCCGTTTCCCTGTGGTTGGTTAGAATGACTGCGACGCGGGTTTCAGCAGCCCGGCGGACTGCAATCGCCCGGCAGCGAGATCGAGCGCCGCAAGATCGATGCCTGACAGGTCGCTGATGTCCAGGGTCGAATGTTCACCGTCGGAATAGTTGAGCATCCACAACAGCGCGAGCTGCGCTGTCCGGGTATCGTTGTCGCCGCCTATGGTCTCATAAAGGCCGCGCCTCCCCAATTGAGGCTCGCATTTCGGGCTCGTGTTGACGAAGGTCGCCACGCGCTGGATATCCTCGACCGCGCGGATGCACAGGGCCAGGGCCCCGGCCAGTGAAGCGGGGCTGATCAGGTCCAGGTTGTCGCCGGAGGTATGATATTCGGGATACTCCCCGTAGGGCGTGCGCATCAGGCACCCCGCCGGGATACCGATGCCGGGCGAGCAATACTGCCGTTCGTCGTATCCATAGGGCAGGAACGGACGGACCGGGTTCGCGTCTCCGGCGGCCTCCAGCAGGCGCACGAACACCCGGTCCACCAGCCCGTTCCCGCGCCGGCTCTTCTTGTAGGTAAATCTCCCCCGATCGCCGACGCCGCTGATCACCAGACCCGCGACGATCCGCCGGATGCGGTCCTCGTTGCACGCCAGCCAGGTGATGGCGCCGATCGTGCTGGGCACGAACACGAAGCGCAGGCCATACCTGAGGCCGGCGACGGACCCGAAATGACGTGCCAGCCAGGTCGCGACCGCGATGCCGGACAGATTGTCATTGGCCAGCGACGGGTGGCAGACATGGGTGGAGATCAGGATCTCTTCGTCGAGTTCGCCGGGGACGAAGCATTCCCCGTAGGTCAGCGCGCCATCCTCCAGGGTTGTGTCGATGACGACGCGATAGTCACCCGGGGGCAGGGACTGACGCTGGTGATGGGTCAGGCAGAAACCCCAGTTCCGGGTGTAGTAGGCGGTCCGATAGGGGATCAGGTCCGGCTGGTCCGGCAGGGAGAACAGGTGGCGGTCCAGCTCCTGCAGCGACAGGGTCCGGTCGACGGGCTCGCTGTAGTTCAGCACATGCAGGTTGTTCACCGCGGCGTCGATGACCCGCGCGCCGTCGGCGTTCTCGACAAATGCTTCCTTGAGATTCCATTCCTGCGGCACCTGCCAGTCGAATACCCGGGTCCCGGTCGGTACCTCATGGAAGGTCAGGTCGATCAGTTCGCCCAGCGTCGCGAGCGTCTTGCGGACACCGTTTCCGGTGATGCTGCGGCAGATTGGAAAGAGTCGCCGACAAAGGTCATGAAGCTCCTCACCCGTACGACCGTTGAGGCCGGGCTCGCCTGCATGCATGTTGTCGGTCGCCCTCCAGGCGGAAAAGTCGCGGGGTGATACAGGTCTTCTGGCAGTTCGCCATTATACAATGGCAGGTATTTCAAGGCAATTTGCGCATGCGGACGAAATTAGTTAGTGATCCGATCTCCATCTACCCTACAATAATCGACGGTCGAACCGTGCGTCATTGACCTTGCATCAGGCGGTGCGCGATCGTGTCAGACAGAGAATTGCATGAAATTCTACAGGCTCAAAAAAGGCTGGACGTCGTTCTGGATGGGCTTGTCGGGCGCGGGATGGTTGTCCGGACCCGCCACGCGCCTGGCGACCTGGTTCGTCCCGCCCTATTACGGCCGGGTCCGCCTGGCCGGGCTGCATGTCCGGGGTTTTCGCTCGCCCAGCGCCGTCATCCATCATTCAAACTACCAGCAGGGGCGCAACTGCTTTATCGGAGACGAGGTCCTGATCTATCAGGACAAGGCCGGGGGCGAAGTGCGGCTGGAGGACGCCGTGCATCTTCATCGCGGCACGATCATTCAAACCGGGGGCGGATCCGTTCGCATCGGCGCGGAAACGCATATCCAGCCGCGCTGCCAGTTCTCGGCGTACAAGGGATCGATCACGATCGGCGCGCGCGTCGAGATCGCGCCGAATTGCGCCTTTTACCCGTATAACCACGGCATGGCGGCGGATACACCGATACGGGAGCAGCCGCTTTATTCCATGGGAGGCATAGAGATCGGCGACGACGCCTGGCTCGGTTTTGGCGTGATCGTCCTCGACGGCGCGCAGATCGGCAACGGCGCCGTGATCGGCGCGGGATCGGTGGTGACCGGAGTCATCCCGGATCAGTCGATCGCGGTCGGCGCGCCCGCTAAAGTGGTGAGGATGCGTGGCTGACAACAAGACCGTAATCCTGTTCTGCCGGCATTTCTTCCCGTCGAATTCCGGATTCGCCAACGCCTCGACCGCGCTGGCCTGGTGCCTGGCCGGATTGCCGGGTGTGCGCCTCGTGGTGATCACGCCCGCCAGGATCCGGGCCCACGAATCAGAATTCAAGGGCGCCACCGTGCTCCGGACCCAGCGTGACGGCAGGCAATGGGCGAGGGAACTCACCCGCGTGCTGAATGCAAAGATCATCCGGAAGGTCCTGGAAGCGCTCCGGTTGTCTTGGATAGCCCGCTGGCTGGGTGAGGACGAACTGTACCGGCTCGCCTTGCCGTACCTCGACGCGCCGGATACCGCGATGGTCATGTTCGAGACGAACCTGTATCCGTTCCTCGGGCCCCGGGTCAACCGCAAGGTCCCGCAAAAGACCGTGATCCGGCTGCACTCCACGGAAGACACGGAAAAACTGGCCTGGTGGAGGGACCGGAAGGGACAGACCCCGTTCCTCAAGTCGCGCATACTGAGATTCTGCAGGGAGTGCGGTGTGATCACCGCAACCAACAACTACCATATCGAATTCTTCAAGGACGTGCTGCTCGACGGAAACGTCTTCGACATCTGGAGCAAGCGCCATTACGACGTCATCCCGATCACGCTCGGACCGCCCGAGTATATGAACGCCTTACTGGATGTGCCGGTCGCCGCCCATGAAAGGCACGGCTTGCCTGCCGAATACTGTTTCATGATCGGCAAGCTCTCGAAGGCCGGCTGGGTCCAGAAGGGTTTCGGCGACCTGATCAAGGCCCTCCAGGGGCTCGAAGCATCCGGAAGGCTCGCTACCGCTTTCAGGCTGGTGATCGTCGGAGGCGGCGAGGAGGCGGGGAGACTGGGCCGGCTGATCCGGTCCGCGGGCCTTGCCGATCGCATCATCCATTTACCGAGTACGTCCCGGGCGGAGACCTTCTCCCTGATCGAGCGCTCGAAATTCGTGATCCTGCCGTCGCGCTTCGAGGGGCAATCCGTCTTTCTCGCGGAGGCGCTGTTTGCGGGCAAGCCGATCGTGACGACGCGCCGGACCGGCGCATCGGATAACGTGGACCAGGGCAATAACGGGATACTGGTCGATATCGGCGACATCGAGGGCCTCGGCAGCGCGATTGCCGATCTGTGGTCGGCCTCCGATACCGCGCTTCAGCGCATGGGCAGCCGGTCGAGGGAGATCTATGCGTCCCGTCTTTCGTTTCAAAGGGTACAGGACGCGATCATCCGACTGATGCGGGCGGTGGAGGGGGGCGCCTGAGCCTCCCGGATCCGTCCCCCCATTTTCCCCTGAATGCCTCGATCTCCCCCGGGGTGTAGAAATGCGTCGCGTATTTTGAGTCGTACATCTTGTCCAGATAGGCGGCGGGCAACCTGATCGACTCCAGCAGCCCCCGGTAGGCGTCGGCGTATCCTTTCCGGGCCCCGACGTTGCTGTTCACCAGCCTGAAATTCGTGATCCCCAGAAACCGGTTGAACGCCTCGACCGCGCGATCCTGGAGGTCTTCCATTCTCAGAAGCAGCACCTCGATGTTGCCGCGCCGGTAAATCTGGTATCCCTGCTCCTTCGGGAATGGGGTTTCATATACATCGACGCCGAGGCTGCGCCTGAGTTCGGTATCGAAGAAGGTCAGCGGCACGTCATGGCCAGGGTATTTATTGAAGAACAGTTCGCTCACTTCCCTGAGCGTTTCCTCGCGGCCCCTGGTTCGCAGTTTTTCCTCCAGTCCATAGTCCAGCTCGAGGTCGAGTACCTCAAACAGTCCCGACAGGTTTCTCGCCACCGGGTCCCTGACCAGGGTCACGACCTTCAGCGACCAGCCATCGTCGGGCCGGGCCAGCCTCGCGAGCAGGTATTCGGCAGAGATCAGCTGCCGGAACAGGCTCGCGCGCTGCTTTGGCGTGACGAGGTCCCGGGCAAACGTTTGGCGAATAAGCTCCTCGAGCTCCACCAGCTTCTCGGGGAGCAGGTTATGGATATGGTGCGTCAGCCATCCCTGGTCCAGGGCGTTGATCGAGGCGATGATGCTGGAAGAGCCTACCTTGCCCATCTGGTGGACCAGGATCTCGTCCCGTGAATTCGCCAGCCGCCGGCGAAACTTGCGGGTATGGTAGAGCTTCGCCGTCGCGTACCGGCTCAGCATGAGGTCGCGAACCATGCCGGACACTGACTGCATCGTCATCTCTCGTTGGCGGTGAACCTGGCGTCACAAGTTACCGGTCAGCAGTCCCCGTAACCTTTCCGATGTCCTGTCGAACGAGTATTCCCTCAGAAACGCACAGACCCGGGAATAATAATGATCTAATCCCCGATCCATTGACAAGTCCAGGGCATGCCTGAGCGACTCGGGATTACCGGGTTCATACAGCACCCCGACACCGTGCCTGTCGGCGAACTGGTTGAGCGGGAAGATATCCGGCCCGATGAACGGCCTTTTGTTGATCAGGCTGTCGAAGAGGAGGCCGGTCAACTGGACGCCACTGGCGTACTTGGTATTGATCGGGATCACGCTGAAATGCGACCGCTCGATCTGGGAATCGTATTCCTGCCGTGACAGGAACCCGAACTTCGCGCTTATGTTGCCGCAGGCGGCAACCAGCTCCCTCGTTTCATCCATGTACGGGGTGTCGTCCCAGTAAGCGGCAACCTTGCCGCCGACGAAGTACTCGATGTCGGGACGGTCCTTGACCACGTCCATGACGAATTTAATGTCCTTGTCATCCCTGATGATCCCGAGGGTGCATATCCGGAACGAGGCGCCCAGCTTGTCACGGTTGTCGCGTTCGATCGCACTCTCGGCTATCGAGTTATACGGCAAATAGACAAACTCGCCCCTGCAGCGACCCGCCAGCTGCTCCCGGTGCTCGTCGAGCAAGTGGAGGACCCCTCTGCAGGACGCGAGGTTTCTCAGTAACAGGTGAGGAGTCCAGTAGGATTTTATCCCGTAGATCTTCCACGCCTTTTTCCGGAAGAACTTCCCGAAATGGACCACCGGCACGACGTCATGTTTCCTCAGGCCGGAATAGTACAGCACCGGCAGACTGTAAGGGTCATAGGTCGCAATGATCCACGAGCCGGCCGCGGCATCGATCTTGCCTTCGAGTCCCTTGTAGAATCGGTACATGTCGAGATGCTGTAAAATCCTTCCGACGATCCCCGGCTGATTCTTGTCGAACAACTCCGTAGGCAGGCGGTCATCCAGATTGAGCAGGTCGCCGCGATCGATATCGGTATTATCCCGAATGACATTGCCGAAATCGGCGACAACGACATTGAGTCCCGCCCGTCTCAGCAATCTGTAGATATAGGAGACGAAATAGGCATGATGTCCGTCCCTCCTCAGCGACGGATCAATGATGCCAACGGTTGCTGCCATATGATGAGGATCTCTGGATCGTTATGGGTCGTCGTCGCTAGGCCGGTCGTGACACGGTCCCCGCTGCCGGGTCCTTGATGAGGTAAGGCACCCAGAACGACCGGTCATATTTGTACCACCCGTGACAACCGAACGGCAGCCTGCGCCCGTTCCGCTCGAAACAGAAGGCGGGCGCTTCATCGAAGCCGAATTGCAAACCGTCTTCAACGGAACATACCCTGAACTCCGGGTCGATCAGCCTGGCCTGGTCTGACCAGAACCTGTCCTCGTTACGGCTGTAAAAGGATCTGATCCACCAGGAGCGGTCGATGTGCTTGAGCCGCAGCATGTACTTTATGGGTTGCATCAGCAGCCGGTCTTTCACCGACGTGCGCGAACGGATCATACCCCAGGCGGCGTCGGGATTCACTGTTTCGCCCCTGGAATGGATTATGCGCAGGAATGACTCGACCTTTCTCAATGACAGGCCGCCATTGCCGCATCTGGAAAAGCCCGTCGGGCCGGCGTCCTTTGATTTCGATACCCATGGCGGGGCGATGTAGTCCAGGTCCGTTTCGCACCATTTCGCCAGCTGATCCGAAAAGACCAGGGCGTCGAGATGATAGTTCAGTATGTACTTGTAGCCGGAGAATGACTCGTAGAAGTCGGACGACAGCATCAGCTTGTTATGCGCCGCGACGCTGCCGAAAAACCTGTTACTGAAACGCTTGACCTCGAAGCCGGGAAGATCGATTTCCAGGCTCTCCGGGGCGACGATATATTTATCGTAGTGTCCGAGAAAATGCAGCAGGTGATCCAGCGATATCTGCTCGTCGGGTGTCAGTACAGCCCTGTTTGAGAACGGGACAACTACGGCGACCAGGTTTCTGTTCTGGGTGTCTGGCTGTGTCATGTGAGCGACTATCGTGATCAGACTGAAAGCTAGCCCATGTCCCGGCGAATTTCAAGAAATCGTGGATCGACGCCGGCCGGTAAATGTCACTGCCGTTTCTCCGGATGCTTGTCCTGTGCCGTTGAGGCGACACCGTCGTCAATCGCAATCGCCCAGTCCGAGACGTATGGCAGCTTCACGACCTGACTGCCGGCCGGCAAGGGCCCCAGCTTGATTTCCCGATAGGCATCGGCTGTGTCAACCGCCAGTGCATGCAACTTGCCGGTCCGACCAGTGAGATCGACCGTGACCTCATCCGCGTTTTCAATGTAAACCACGACGGTATTGCCATTACTGATCGCAATCCCGGTCGCTTCCGTCCCCCCGGCGATAGTCCTGTCTAAATGCATGCCAGCCTGGAAGCGATCCGCCCAGAAAAGCCTGTGAGTCAGGAACTGCTCGGGGTGCGGGTAACGCCCGCTGCTGCCGGCCCATTCCGCAACACCCCAGAATCCCCCCATGCCGCCGGCGAGCGCGTACCACCACATATGGCGGCGCGTCGTTTCCTGGGTGAAGCGCGGCCAGTTCGAGTGCTGCCGCAGATAGAGAAAGCGTTCCTCGTACAGGGAAGGACGATCAGGATCCATGTCGCGCAGTACATCCGAGAACGTCGATGGCGGCGGGAACGAGGCGGTATCGCCGAGCCAGTTCGAGATCGACAGGTAGCCCAGGGAGGCTGCCGAACGTCCACGTGCACCGAGCAGATGTGGCCAGCCCATATGGTCGTTCATGTAGGCGGCCCATTCCTCGATCGCTTCCTCGCCGATCCACTCTTCCAGATCGATGCCGTAATTCATCGTCCAGTTCGGTATCGGGCCCATGCGGGCTGCGATGTATCGCTGCAGTCGCTTGTCCGGCGGGCCATTGATCCCCCCAGCCCCGGCTGCGGTGCCTCTCGTATCCTGTTTCTCGTTTTCCTTGCCCCACTTGAACAGATGCAGAAACATGCCGCGTTCACGACATTTCCCGAGTATCGATTCCAGGTGTTCAAAGGTCCGAAGGTCAGGCACGATACTGTCGTGTTCATCATGGAAGAGCGCACCCCACGAGAACCAGTAGTTGTAGACCCGCGCAAAGATCGTCTGGAAGCCGTATGCCTGCGCCTCTTCGATGTAGGCATCGACCAACTCCGGTGTCAGGTTCCTGAGGTGATCGTGATCCCTGCCGGGCGGCGGCCCGTAGGGGGGGAATCCGGTTCCCTTCAGATCATTCATGTACGGCGCGTACAACACGGGTTCCACCGTGTTCTCATCGATCTGACGAGCGAACCTGTTGCCCAGTGCGACCATGCCGCCCCGCGCGCCATCGACCGGGTCGCCCACGACGATAGTGCCCGACAGGCCGTGCAGCGGCGTAGCGCCGCGCTGGGTGGACCATCGCCAGACGCCCCGGCGCGATGCCTGGAATCTCAGCACCCATTCGTCGCCTCCGTTGTAGAACAGGGCCTGGTGTATCGTCTCGTCATCGTGGACAAATGCCGCGACGACCTCGAGATCGAAAACCTGTACCTGGGACAGACCGTGGTCCGGAAATTGGAAGCGCTGATCCACGACGTCCCATAAGCGGCCATGGACCGTGTTTTGCGGCTGCGCCGCTTGGGTCGCGCCGATCAGGGACAGGAACAGCATCGAGAAAAGCATCATTGCCTTTTCTGTCGAGGATCGCGGAATGACCATTTCAACAATGCGGCGTTGAGCAAGAGGCCGGAGATCGCGATG
>CAZJKV010000013.1:0-32031 GCA_964546765.1 uncultured Chromatiales bacterium | reverse complement strand
CTGCGCGGGGGGCAGGCATCGTTGGATCTGCGTTATCGTCTGGAAACCGTCTCGCAGGACAATGCCCTCAAGGATGCTACCGCTTCGACACTGCGTACCCGGCTCGGCTATATGACCGGTAAATACCGCGACGCGTCGGCCTATGTGGAGATGTCGCACGTGGCCGATCCCACGAGCGACTACAACAGCGGCCGCAACGACAAGACTGAGTATTCCGTCGTGGCCGATCCGGACGTCACGGTACTCAATCAGGCCTATCTGAGCTATGCCGGCGTGCCGGACACCGCGATCAAGATCGGACGTCAGCGACTGATACTCGACAACGCACGCTTCGTTGGCAATGTCGGCTGGCGGCAGACCGAGCAGACCTTCGATGCCGTGTCGCTGACAAACCGTTCGCTGCCCGATACCGGTTTGACCTATGCCCATCTCACCGACGTCAATACGATCACCGGCCTAAATGCCGGGCTCAGCGCAAACCTCGCAAACCTGAACTACCAGGGGCTGCCCGGCGTTGCCGTCGTCGCCTATGGGTATCTGCTCGATTACGATCAATCCACGGCGCTGTCGACCGCGACCTATGGCGCGCGCGTCTCGGGCGCGATGGACAGCGGCAAGTGGAGCCTGCCGTATACCGTTGAATATGCACGGCAGAGCGACTATGGCGACAATCCCGCTGGTTTTGATCTCGATTACTGGCTGGTGGAGATCGGGGCCGGCGTCGCCGGCGTCACGCTCAAAGCCGGTTACGAACTGCTCGGCAGCGACGGCGTCAACAGCTTCAGGACGCCGCTCGCGACGCTGCATGCGTTTAACGGCTGGGCCGACCAGTTCCTGACCACGCCCGCCACCGGTCTCGAGGATCGTTATGTCAGCCTGGCGGGCAGTGCGCTGGGCCTCAAGCTGGCGGCGATCTATCACGACTTCAGCGCCGATCGCGGCAGCGATGACTTCGGGTCCGAATGGGATCTGAGCGCGACCCGCCCGATCAACAAGACCTACTCGGTGATGGCGAAGTTCGCCGGCTATCGCGCGGGCGACGCCAGCGGCAAGGTCGATACCGACAAGCTGTGGATCATGGCCGAGGCCAAATTCTGAGCCGGTTCACGTACCGACACCGAATATTCCAGACAGAAACGAGGAAAGATCATGAACAGTTGTGCGAAGAACGGCATCGAACGCGTCCGCGGCCTGCTGCTGGCGCTGGCGTTATTGGTCGGCGGCGCGGCGCAGGCGGCGGTCGGACCGGCGGAGAAACCCAATCTCAAATTCGGCTTCATCAAGCTGACCGACATGGCGCCGCTCGCGGTCGCCTATGAACAGGGCTACTTCGAGGACGAAGGCCTGTCCGTGACGCTCGAGGCGCAATCCAACTGGAAGGTGCTGCTCGATCGCACGATCTCCAGCGAACTCGACGGATCGCATATGCTGGCCGGCCAGCCGCTGGGAGCGACGATCGGTTTCGGGACGCGCGCGCACGTCATCACCGCCTTCAGCATGGACCTGAATGGCAACGGCACCACCGTATCCAACGCGGTATGGGGCGACCTGAAGAAGCATCTGCCGCTGGACGCGAACGGCCGGGCGGTGCGGCCGATCAAGGCGGAACATGTCAAGGCCGTCGTCGACGATTACCGGCGGCTGGGCAGGACGATGAAGTGGGGCATGGTGTTTCCCGTGTCGACGCACAACTACGAGCTGCGCTACTGGCTGGCCTCCGGCGGGATTCACCCCGGCTACTATGCACCGCACAAGGGCGACATTGCCGGCCAGATCGACGCCGACGTGCTGATCTCGGTGACCCCGCCGCCGCAGATGCCGTCGACGATGGAAGCGGGCACGATCGACGGCTACTCGGTCGGAGAACCCTGGAATCAGCAGGCCGTGATCAAGGGAATCGGCGTGCCTGTGATCACCGACTACGACATCTTCAAGGGGCGGACGGAGAAGGTGTTCGGCGTGACCAATGAGTGGGCGGAAAAATATCCCAACACCCATATTCGGGTCGTCAAGGCGCTGATCCGCGCCGGCTACTGGCTCGACGCCGAAAACAACAAGAACCGCAAGGAGGCGGCAAGGATCATCTCGAACTCGAATTATGTCGGCGCGGACTACGCCGTCATCGCCAACAGCATGACCGGCACCTTCGAATTCGAGAAGGGCGAGGTCCGTGAGGTGCCGGACTTCAACGTGTTTTTCCGCGACCATGCGACCTATCCGTATTACTCGGACGCCGTGTGGTACCTGACCCAGATGCGACGCTGGGGACAGATCCCCGAGTCGAAGCCCGATGACTGGTATATCGAAATCGCCCGGCAGGTGTTTCGTCCCGACATCTATGCAGCAGCGGCGCGGGAGTTGATTGCCGAAGGCAGGATGAAGGCGGAGGACTTTCCGGATTTCGCCAAGGAGACCGGTTTCAGGGGACCGCAGGGCGACGCCATCGACGGCGTGGTGTTCGACGGTAGCAAGCCGAACGAGTACATCGACAAGTTCAGCATAGGATTGAAAGGCGATGACAAGCTCTAGGATTCAGACCTGGGACGGACGACGCGACGCCACCATGTCGGCAGCCACTCATATCGTCAGGCGGTCGCTGTCGGCGCTGCGGCGATGGCTCGATGTCCGGCGCGATTCATTGAACCTGGCGACAATGGTCCGCGCCGTCTGGGCGCCGCTGCTGGGCATCGTGATATTCCTGGCGCTATGGCACGTGCTGGCAAAAGGCATCGAGACCTCGCTCGGCACCTTGCCGGGTCCGGCGCAGGTCTGGGAACAGGCTGGTAATATCTACCAGGAATATCAGGCCGAACACGAGCGGGAGGTCGCCTTCCATGAGCGCCAGGCAGCGCGCCAGGCGGAATTTCTGCTGCAGAATCCCGGCCAGGAGTTTACCGCGCTGCGCTTCATGGGAAGACCGACGTTTCTGGATCAGATCCTGACCAGCCTCAAGACGGTGGCGACCGGCTTCCTGCTCGGCGTGGTCATCGCCGTGCCGATCGGTATCGTGCTGGGGTTGAGCGCCCTGTCCTATTCGGCAGTCAACCCGCTGGTGCAGATTCTGCGGCCGATCTCTCCGCTGGCCTGGCTGCCAATCGTCACCATGACGGTGAGCGCGCTTTACGTCACCGAGATCCCGGGATTTCCCAAGTCCTATGTCGTCTCGGCATTCACGGTCATGCTGTGCTGCCTGTGGCCGACGTTGATCAACACCACCATCGGCGTCTCCAGCGTCAGCCGGGATCTGACCAATGTGGCGCGCGTGCTGCGCCTCGGCTGGTTCACTAATGTGCGGCGCATCATTCTGCCGTCGGCGTTGCCGATGATCTTCGCCGGCATGCGCGTCTCGCTCGGCATCGGCTGGATGGTGCTGATTGCCACCGAGATGTTGGCGCAGAATCCCGGCCTTGGAAAGTTCATCTGGGACGAATTCCAGAACGGCAGCTCCGCCTCGCTGGCGCGCATCATGGTGGCGGTCGTCGTCATCGGTTTCATCGGATTCGGCCTTGACCGTTTGATGCTGACTTTACAGCATCGGGTCGGCTGGGATAAACAGGCAGTATTGCGTTGAGGAGAGCGGCCATGAGCCAGACCTATCTTGAGTTGTCACAGGTGGCGATCGATTTCCCGACCCCGAAGGGGCCGTTCACCGCGGTGACCGATGTCAACCTGAAGATCCGCGAAAGCGAATTCATTTCCCTCATCGGTCATTCCGGCTGCGGCAAGTCCACCGTGTTGAACATCGTCGCCGGCCTGCATGCCGCGACCAACGGCGGCGTGATCCTGCAAGGCAAGGAGGTATCGGAGCCGGGACCGGAGCGGGCGGTGGTGTTCCAGCATCACTCGCTGATGCCGTGGCTGACGGTCTATGAGAATGTCGCCCTTGCCGTGCATCAGGTATTTCGCGGCAAGAAGAGCAGGCAGGAGATGCGGGAGTGGATCGAGCACAACCTGGCGCTGGTGAAGATGACGCATGCTCTCGACAAGCGCCCGGATGAGCTGTCGGGCGGCATGAAACAGCGCGTCGGGATCGCGCGCGCGATCGCCATGCAGCCCAAGGTGTTGCTGATGGATGAGCCGTTCGGCGCGCTCGATGCGCTGACGCGCGCCCATCTGCAGGACATCCTGATGGAGATCCAGGCGGAACTCGGCAATACGGTCATCATGATCACGCATGACGTGGACGAGGCAGTGCTGCTCTCCGATCGCATCGTCATGATGACCAATGGGCCGGCGGCGACCATCGGCGCCGTGCTCGAGGTGGATCTGCCGCGTCCGCGCGAGCGCGTGGCGCTGGCGGATGACGCGCGCTTCAACTATTGCCGCCGGGAGGTGTTGCGCTTCCTCTACGAGCGCAATCAGCGCCCTGATGGAGCGACGGAAGAAGCCGAGGCCAAGCCTGCAAGCACAGCGGTCAGGCAGCCGGCCGTACAATTGAAGGTGATGGGGAGGGGGCGCGGCGACAAGGCGCAGTTCGGTTGACGCCCGCCTAGGCGCAGGACGGAGGCTGATATGGACCCGATTGCCGCGATCGCCCTCGCGGGCCTGATACTCCTGATGGCCATGTTGTACTCTTCGGTCGGTCACGCGGGCGCATCCGGTTATCTGGCGGCGATGGCGTTGTTCGGTCTGGCGCCGCACGAGATGAAGCCGGCCGCCCTGGCGCTCAACGTGCTGGTCGCAACGATCGCCACGGTGCAATTTCATCGTGCCGGCTGCTTCTCGGCCCGGTTGTTTATTCCCCTGGTGCTGGCGTCAGCGCCGCTGGCGTTCCTCGGCGGGATGTGGGTGCTGCCAGACCATCTGTACAAGCCTGTCATCGGCATGTTGCTGATCTATGCCGCGGCCTGGTCGTTTATCGGCGCCCGCCAGGCGCGGACGTCAGTCATACGCGAGGCGCCGGTCTCCATGCTGATCCCCGCCGGCGCTGCGATCGGATTGCTGTCCGGGCTGACCGGCGTCGGCGGCGGCATCTTCCTCAGTCCGCTGTTGCTGATGCTGGGTTGGGCGCAGACGCGGGTGGTTTCCGGAGTCGCGGCCCCGTTCATCCTGGTCAATTCCGTCGCGGCATTACTCGGCATGACGGCCTCGTCGGCGGCCATCCCGGCAGAGATCCCGCTGTGGATATTTGCCGCGGTGATCGGCGGCTCGATCGGAGCCTATAGCGGCGCGCGCCGCTTCGGATCATCCGTGCTGCTGCGGCTGTTGTCCGTGGTATTGCTGATCGCCGGCGTGAAGATGATCGCCGTGGCATGAACAGGAGGGTCAGGTTTGGTCGGAGGCGTTCGGTCCACATGAGGTCCGCTTCTGTGACATCGGGCGATGCAGATGAAGTGGTTTATCGCTTGGCAGAAGCGGATAGTGCGGCCAAGTCCAAGTTTGAACGTTTGAAGAATGGGAAGGCGATACCAGAAGACCAAAAGCCCCTGCCAAGGTATTGATGCCGTAAGAACATAAACGGCATGAACCAAGCAGAAATTTACCCAAAATCCATTTTGCCGACAGATTCAAGTCCTAACCAATTGATTTAAGTGGCGTCCCCAAGGGGATTCGAACCCCTGTTGCCGCCGTGAAAGGGCGGTGTCCTAGGCCGGCTAGACGATGGGGACCTGAGGAATTGATTTTGCGTTCACGGGATTGGTGGAGCTAGGCGGGATCGAACCGCCGACCTCTTGCATGCCATGCAAGCGCTCTCCCAGCTGAGCTATAGCCCCGCCGCAAAACGAACCGCGAACTTTAAGGCAAGGCCCCTGTCCTGTCAAGGATTTAGGGGCGGTGCGCCATCCGATGGGCTCAATAATCAAGCACTTGGATTCAACCCTGCCCGGCGATCTTCGCCCAGGTATCGCGCAGCGTCACGGTGCGGTTGAACACCGGCCGCTCGAGTCCGGCGAGCGTTGCATCGCGGACGAAGTAGCCCTCGCGCTCGAACTGGAAGCCCTCGCCGGGCTGCGCGAGCGCAAGCGATGGCTCAACGACCGTGCGCGTCAGTGTGCGCAGTGAATCCGGGTTCAGGTAATCGGTGAAGTCGCGGCCTTCCTCCTTCGCGGCGTCGGGCAGCGGGTGATTGAACAACCGGTCATAGAGTCGCAGCTCGGCTTCGATTCCGTGGCGCGCCGACACCCAGTGGATCACGCCCTTGACCTTGCGTCCGGCCGGGTCGGTGTTCAGGGTCGCCGGGTCATGACTGCAGCGCAGCTCGACGACCTCGTCGCCCTGCCTGATCACTTCATCACAACGGATCACATACCCATAACGCAGCCTGACCTCGCCGCCGGCGACGAGGCGCTTGAACTTTGCGACCGCCTGCTCCATGAAGTCGTTGCGGTCGATCCAGAGTTCGCCGCAGAACGGCAGGCTGCGCGTGCCCTGAGCCGGGTCCTGGGGATGGTTCGGCACCTCCAGCACCTCGACCCGGTCCTCGGGCCAGTCGGTCAGGACGACCCTGAGTGGGTACAGCACCGCCATGCGCCGCGGCGCATGCGTGTTCAGCTCCTCGCGGATACAGCTCTCGAGCATCCCCATTTCGACGACGTTGTCGGCCTTGGTGACGCCGATGCGGGCGCAGAAGTCGCGGATCGATCCCGGCGTGTAACCGCGCCGGCGCAGGCCGGCGATCGTCGGCATGCGCGGGTCATCCCAACCCTCGACGTGGCCCTCGTCGACGAGCCGTGTCAGGCGGCGCTTGCTCATGACCGTGTACTGGAGGTTCAGGCGCGAGAACTCGTACTGGCGCGGCCGGCACGGCACCGACACGCTTTCGAGCACCCAGTCGTACAGCGGGCGGTGGTCCTCGAACTCGAGCGTGCACAGCGAATGCGTAACGCCCTCGAGCGCGTCCGAGATCGGGTGCGTGTAGTCGTAGGTCGGGTAGATACGCCAGGCCTCGCCGGTCTGGTGATGGATCACACCGTGGCGGATCCGATACAGCGTCGGATCACGGAGATTGATGTTCGGCGCGGCCATGTCGATCTTCGCGCGCAGCACGCGTGAACCGTCCGGAAACTCGCCGGCGCGCATGCGTGCAAACAGGTCGAGGTTCTCGGCGACGCTCCGGTCGCGGTACGGACTGTTCCGGCCGGGTTCGGTCAGCGTCCCGCGATAGTCACGGATCTCGTCGGCGCTCAGGTCGCAGACATAGGCGAGTCCCTTTTCGATCAGCTCGACGGCAAAACCGTATAGCTGCTCGAAATAGTCCGATGCGAAAAAGACGCGATCGCCCCAGTCGTAACCGAGCCAGCGCACATCGGCCTGGATGGCATCGACGAACTCCACGCTCTCCTTGTGCGGGTTTGTGTCGTCGAATCGGAGGTTGCAGACGCCGCGATAGTCCTCGGCCATACCGAAATTCAGGCAGATAGATTTGGCATGTCCAATATGCAGGTAGCCGTTGGGCTCGGGCGGGAAGCGCGTGACGACCCGGCCGCCGTGCTTGCCGGCCTTTATGTCCGCCTCGATGATCTGGCGAATGAAATGTGCCGGGCGCACAGATATCTTGTCGCTCGGCTCGCTCATGCCGGCGTGGCTCCGCCGCCATGTGCCCGGATATGTGCGAGCGCCTGGTCGATGCGCCTGAGCGTCGTTTCCCTGCCGAGCAGGTGTAGCGTCACGTCGATACCCGGCGAGGCCGCCCGGCCGCACAGCGCGACGCGCAAGGGCTGTGCGGCCTTGCCGAGTTTCAGATCGAGCGACTCGGCGACGACGACGACTGCCTGGTGCAGCGATTCCGGGCGCCAGTGCTCGAGTTCGGCCAACGCATCACGCAAGCGCGACAAAGGCGCCACCGCCTCCGGCTTCAAGTGCTTTTTCGCCGCCTGCTCTTCGTAGCTGTCGAAATCCTGATAGAAGAATGCGCTGATTTCCGCCATCTCCTTCAGCGTCTTCGCGCGCTCGCGTTGCAACGCGACGACCTCGAGGATTTCCGGTCCCTGCGTCGGATCGATGCCGAGCTGCCCGAGGTGCCAGCGCAGGTGATGCGCGATTCGTTCCGGTTCGCTCTCCTTTATATAATGCTGATTCAGCCACAGCAGCTTGCCATGATTGAACACTGTCGCGGAGTTGTTGACATTTCGGATGTCGAACAGCTCGATCATCTCGTCGAGACTGAAGATCTCCTGGTCACCGTGCGACCAGCCGAGCCGCACGAGATAGTTCAGCAGCGCCTCGGGCAGGATGCCCTCATCGCGAAAGGCCATCACGCTGACCGCACCGTGACGCTTCGACAGCCGCTTGCCGTCCTCGCCGAGGATCATCGGCACATGGGCGTAGAGCGGCAGATCGCCACCGAGCGCGTTCAGAATATTGATCTGGCGCGGCGTATTGTTCAAGTGATCGTCGCCGCGGATCACGTGGGTGATGTCCATGTCGTAGTCATCGACGACGACCGTGAAATTGTAGGTCGGGCTGCCGTCGGAACGGGCGATGATCAGGTCATCGAGTTCATTGTTGGAAATCACGATCCTGCCGCGGATCATGTCATCGACGACGACGCTGCCCTCGCGCGGGTTGATGAAGCGGACGACCGGATCGATACCGTCAGGCGGCGGTTCGCTGCGTTCGCGGCAGAGGCCGTCGTAACGCGGCTTCTCCTTGCGCGCCATCTGCGCCTCGCGCAGTGCGTCGAGCCGCTCGCGCGAACACCAGCAATGGTATGCCTTGCCCTCGTAGAGCAGCTGGTTGATGACCTCGCGGTAGCGGTCCATGCGCGCGCTCTGCGAAAACGGGCCCTCGTCGTATTCGAGCCCGAGCCAGGTCATGCCCTCCAGGATCGCGTTGACAGATTCGACCGTCGAGCGCTCCTGGTCGGTGTCCTCGATGCGCAGGACGAAGGTCCCGCCGTGACGGCGGGCATACAGCCAGCTGAACAGCGCGGTGCGCGCGCCGCCGACGTGGAGATAACCGGTCGGGCTCGGGGCGAAACGTGTGCGGATGGTCATGCAGCTCCCGGGATACGCGTGAAAACGGGGTATTCTATCAGGACTTAGGTGAAATCCGCCTCAATTGACGCCCTCCGGCCGACTCCGTAGAATCCACGGTTCCCCGCGGGCGATTAGCTCAGTGGTAGAGCACTGCCTTCACACGGCAGGGGTCGCTGGTTCGAACCCAGCATCGCCCACCAGTCGAATCAATCACTTAAACCCTTCTGATCCTCGACCAGTTCCCGGTGCACGGTGACCGCCGTGTTGCGGGGTCGTATCGATAATCCACGCGCTTCCACATTGGCGCGGGTCACGGCAGCGCCGTAGAGCATGATCAAAGACGAGTAATATACCCATAGCAACAGCAACACCAGCGAACCGGCCGCGCCGTAGGTCGAGGCAGTAGCGGTATTGGCCAGGTACAGCGCAATCAGTGAGCGGCCAGCGGTAAAGAGGACCGCGGTGATAAAGGCGCCGAGCATCACGTCACGCCAGGACAGCACCACATCAGGCAGAATCTTGAATATGGCGGCGAACAGCAGTGTGACGACCGTCAGCGATATGCCGATCTCCAGCGTTACCATGGCCCAGGCCGGCACCGGCAGCCACTGGCTCGCAAACGCAACGACGACCTGCATCGCAACACTCAGTAGCAAGGAGACCAGGAGCACGAAACCGATCGCCAGAACGATGGTCAGCGACAGCACGCGCGCCTTGATCAACAACCACAAGCTGCTTCTCGACGGCCGCGGCGCCACACTCCAGATCGCATTGAGCGATTGCTGCATCTGCGCGAACACGGTGGTGGCCCCGACGATGATCGCGAGGATGCCGATCAGCGTCGGCCAGATGCCGCTTTGATCGATTTGTGAGTTGATCACCGCCGACTCGACCGCCCCGGCGGCCTCGGGGCCCAGCACATCCTGGAGCTGCTCCATCAGTTCGCCGCGGGCGGCCTGCTCGCCCAGGACCAGGCCAATCATCGTCACGATGACGATCATGATCGGAGCGATGGAAAACAGGGTATAAAAGCCCAGCGCCGCGGCATAAACGAAGGCCTGGCTCTCCGACCAGTTTTTGGCTGCGTCGACAAAGACGCTCAGCCAGCGTCGGACAGGACCCGGCAATGCTTCATAAAATCCCGATAACATCGATCCAGTCAGGAAAAACGGCCGTGCGGCGATGGCCGGGTGTCAAGTAGACGAGTAGATCAGTCTCCGTGCCGGTCACGGTCACGATGTCCGGCGTTGTCTTTCTGGTTGTCCCGGTCGCCCTGCTGTGCCCGTTCCTGCTGCAGTCGCCGTATATTGCCGATGCAGCGTTCTATCCATTCGTCCATCCGCTCGGAGGTGATCCCATGCTGTTCACCGACCTGCCGGCATTCGTCCCTGAGTTCCTCGGCCTCATCAGCCGACGCCGTGGACAGGAACGGGACCAGCAGGAAAAGCGCGAGCGCGCCCGCAACCTTGATCTTCATCATCTCCTCCGATTCATGGCAAACTGTACGCGACGGAAAACGAACCGCCGCTGCAGATGGACACTTTAGCAGCGGCATTGCCACGCTGTCGAACCCGGCGACAACGGTTGAACGGGACGGACCAGACCAATGATCCCCTGCTATGTCAGCGGCAAAGGCATGCATGCCACGACGACGACCTGGACCTTCAAGACCCTCGTCATCGACGCGCTGGAGTCATCAGGTCTCGGTTTCGATACCCGCTACCGTTATTATCGTCGGCAGTTCCCGGAAATGCCGCCTGATACCCTGGCGCGCCTGATCTGTGACCCGATTGAATACTACGACCGCGAGTGGCCGGCCTGGCGCGCGTCACGGGGCGCGGAAGTCGATGATGCCAAAGTCGTCACCGAGTTCATGCTGGAGCGCGATCACCGGTTCCGCGACGAGGCAAGGGTGGCAATCTATTGCTACGACGAGGCCGGCTTCGGTTCGGGCGTCAACACCATGCGTTTTCTTGGCGCCGGCAAGCCGGTGCTCGGCTTCTATAACCGGGACAACATCGCCGGCAGCCTCAACATCTCGAATGTGTTGCAGCTCGAACTCGACTATCCGGGACTCTTCACACTACTGCCGTACCGGCGTCCGGACGAGATCCCCGCACAGGTGCGCGGCTGGCTCGAACGCCGGCTGGCTGGTGAGATGTGATAGTTAAAGCAGGATTGGAACTGGCACCGGGCGCAGTGTGATCACTGGCGCTTCCAGCCATGTCTGCGGATATGCTTCTCGAGATGCGCGACGGCTTCCTCGCGCCTCAAGAACGGCCCCTGACAACCCTCCCGGGCCTCGATGTACCATTTGCCGCCCTTGTGAAAGTAACGGTTCAGGATCTGCCGACGAACATTCTGCGCTATCTCACTCATTGCCTGCCCTCTCCAAACAAGGTTGAGACGCGGCCGCTCAGGACCGGCTGTTTGTCTTTTTTTTGGCGCTCGTAGCTGGATTATACCAAAGTTTACCCTCGCCGGCCAGCGACTGAAGATATAACTATATAAATAATAATGTTTTTATCGGGGCGGCGCGCGGCGGCAGGTGGCCGCCAATTTCAGCAGCCATAGATCCCCTGTGCGCCGAGCAGGGCGAAATTGAGTTCGGTGACGGGCTTGCCGCTGAGTTCGACGGTATCGAGGACACGATCGTCGGCGCCGTCGCAGATCGTCAGAGTGCCGTCGCTCGGGTTCGGGACGAACACCCTGTGTGTCGCGCCCCTGTCGACCAGAAACGCAATTGGACGCCGTCCGCAGTCCGCGCGACCGACTTCGATCTCGCGCAGCAGCTCGAACTTCGGCAACGCAGCCGCATCGTAGACCAGCACCTTGTCGATGGCCAGATTGTCGTGCTGTGCGCCCTTGCCCGTCGCGGCAGTCGTGACATAGAGCCGACTGCCGTCGGCATTGAATCGATAGGTGCTCGGGTAGATATCCTTGAGTTCGAGCGTCGTCACGATCCTGCCGGCGACGACGTCCATAACCGTCAGGCGGCCGAGCACATGCGCCGGATCCTGTTTGCGGTCGGCCCCTTTGCCGATCAGGTATCGGCCGTCGGGTGACAGCAGCAGGTTGCTGCTGCCGGGAAAATCGATCCGGGTCTCTATGCGGTTCGTCGCCGGGTCGATCACGGCGACCGTCGCATAACCGTTGTTCAGACCGTAGATCCTGCCGGTGACCGGCGAGTAGGCCTTGCCATGCGGAAAGGCATTGTTCGGCGCGCCGTCACGGCCGTCCTTTTCCCGTTCCGGTTCACACAGATTGATCATGCCCGCAACTGAGAGCCAGCCGGCCGTATCCTGCGGGTCATTGCCGATCACCGAGATCGTGCCGTCGCGAAGGTTGCTGATATAGACGCGCCGGGCGCGTGATGGGTGGCGGGCATCAGGCGCGACAAATGTCGGCACGTGATGTCCCCGGCCGACACAGATGATCTTCAGTATCACGGGCCTGCCGTGGTCTCCCTCTTCTACAACCGTCATCGAAGCCCCGTCGTCACCGCAATTCAGCGTGTCATTGCCGGTCACCTCATCGCCGTCATTGGTATACCACCAGCGGCGCGCGCCATGTTCCGGGTAGGCATAAAACGCCTGTGCATCGTCGGGTAACGACGCAGAGACTTCGACCGCGCGGCTCTCCGGATCCATGAGCCATGCGCCGCGATCGTCTGCGACACCCAGGAAGACAGGACGGCGGCCATCCGGTCGCCCGCTCGGACCTGCGGACGGCACCGGATGCACCGTCGTCGCGCCCTTTGCATGCTCGATAATCGAGACCGCGCCCGTACCGCCAAAATCGAGATGGCAGGCGAGCGACCACTTTCCGGGTGCATTGATCATGTGATTACCCCTGATACGCATTCATGAATTACGGGATCTTGTACTGCCGGCGTATGGCCTGCTCCTCGGCCTCGACCCTTGAGCGATCGAGGATGATCAGATTCCGGTTGTCCAGTTCGACGACATGATAGCGGCCATCCTGCCCGAGGATCGCGTCGACGACGTCCTGGAGCCTGCGAATCTTCCTGTCGTTGACGGAAACGACACGAACGTTTTCCTGAAGGTTGTCATAGCCCTTGTTCAGGTCCGCTTCATAGATCGTGCTGATGATCACCAGCTCTTCGATATCGTCCTCTTCTCCCCGCAATGCGCCGAAGTATCGCCGCAGGTTGAACGGGACATCGGTGCCGATGTACCCAGGCTCGACGATGCGAAACAGCAGCCCGCCGACGACGAAGTGGGGAGGCTGCTCGTCGTAAAGCGGCATCGTCGGGATGATGCTGTGCTCCAGGCCGGTCAGCTCGACGTCGATATCGAGCGGCTTGCCGTCGCGCAGCACGGTGAACCTGACGAGGTCTCCGATCTGGTGTGTCGAGATTGCGAAGCCAAGACCGATCCGGCCGAAGTCCCGATAGGGGATCCGCCCGTCGTTGAATATCTGGATGCCGTCGACCGCCATCAGCACATCCCCTTCCCTCAAGATGTCGTGGGCGCCGCCGTTACCACCATCACTGGACACCTTCGCCACGCGCGCGCCGCTCTGATCGGACGCCATGCCGAGATATTCGCGCAGCGTCGGATTCTCGAGCAGCTGCAGGTGCACGCCCAGATAGGGTACGCCCCGTATGCGGCCGTCCTCGAAATCGGTCAGAAACTGGCGGATCACCGGCACCGGTATGAAATATCCTATTGACCCCGAAAAACGCTGGGTCGCGACGCCCAGGCATTCCCCGGTATCGTCAGAAAACACGGGACCGCCGGAGTTTCCGCGGTTGATCGCGGCATCGGTCTGTACCAGCAGGTTCGGCAGGTTGCTGTGCGCATAGGGCATCACGTCGATGCGCGATACCACCCCTTCCGTGTAGGAGACCTGGCGACCCCCGACGGAATAGCCGATGGTGACGACCTTCTCGCGCTGTTGCGGCAGGTCGCCGAAGCGGATCGGCGCGATGCCCGCCGGCAGCGTCAACGGCGGCTTCGGCCGAACTAGCGCGAGGTCGACCTGGTGATTGACCGCGATGCGCTCGACCTCGATTTTGTCTGCGAGCCCGGGCACCTCGATCTGGATAAATGTGTCGTCCATAATGCAATGGGCGTTGGTCAGGATGCCCTGTTCGATGACGAAGCCGGAACAGGTGCGGCGCGCCGCCGGATCCCTGCCCCAGGGCTGCCTGACGTTCCATGGCTGATGCGTGACATAAAGCTTGACCACGGCGTTGGCGACCGGGCCCAGGTCGGCGGCGCGGGCGTCATATCCGGGATGGAGCGCGCCCCATGCGAACGCAACTGCGCCCGCGAGAACTGCGAAAGACGCGGTGCCCTTTGGCCGCTTCGCTGTCAAGATCGCTGGCCTGCTTCTACGTGATGGCGGGCGCGTATGAACGCCGCGTGCGGCACATGCAGCAGTTCCGCGATCTTGCGCACCAGGTGTTCCTCGTGCTTGTCCTTGCAGGCGTCGGAATACGCGACGCGCCACAGCATCTCGATGATCGTGATCTTTCTCTCCATCGGGAACTCCTTGTCGATCAGGCGCGTGAACTGGAACAGCGAGGCCGAGTCCGCCAGCTCCAGCTCCGCGAGACGTACCAACTCGCGGGTCTCATCGTCGTCGAGATCGAACACTTCCATCAGCGCCTCGTCCACCGCGCGGCGCTCTTCCTCAGTGACCTGGTTGTTCGCACGCGTCATCTCGACCAGCAAGGCTGCAGTCGCGAGCTGAAGTGCATGCTCCGAACGCCCGGGACTCGTCTCTCCATCTTGAAGACTCATCCTGGACTCAAAAAACTCGATTATGGCGCTTATCATGACGGGTTGCGACATCACGTTCCTCATGCGAGGCCGGATCGCCTCCACACACATATGTCACCGCATGCGCGATCGATCGCGTCCAGCCGGCGCTCGTGCAATGCCAGTTCGTCCGGATTCGCGCGTATGACCGGCAGTCCCGGCCTCGAATCCGGGAGGCGACGGACGGCGCCGGACTGATGGTTCGCCTCGTCCCGCTCCTGTTCGAGCAGCAATGCGCTCTGCCCTCCGGTCATCGCAAGATAGACCTCGGCCAGGATCTCCGCGTCGAGCAAGGCGCCGTGCAGCGTCCGCTGGGAATTGTCGATGCTGTAACGCCGGCACAAGGCATCGAGACTGTTTTTCTGACCCGGATGCAGGCCGCGCGCCAGCATCAGGGTATCGACGACCGCGGAGAGGGCGGCGATCCGGTCCGGATCTTGACCAAGCAAGGCCAACTCGTGACGCAGGAAACCGATATCGAATGGCGCGTTGTGTATTACGAGTTCCGCGCCATCGATGAATCCGAGGAAGTCGTCCACGACTTCGCCGAAACGCGGCTTGTCGCTCAGAAACTCGGCGCTTATCCCGTGCACCTCCAGGGCACCGGCGTCGATCTCGCGATCGGGCTGCAGGTACTGGTGATAGTGACGGCCGGTGAGCCTGCGCTGGTAGATCTCGACACAGCCGATCTCGATGATCCGGTGTCCCTCGGCGGTATGGAGACCCGTGGTCTCGGTATCAAGGACGATCTGACGCATGGGGCCAAGATACTAAACTCTGCGCATCCGGCACAAGATTGACAAAGCGCGCGGGCGCCCTGATCGATTGAAACGCGAAAAAATTCAGCGGCCGTCAGCGCCACCCGCGAGCAGATCGTCTATCGCGCGCACCGCGAGGCGGTCGACGGCCTCGTTTTCGGGATGCCCCGAATGACCCCGCACCCATTCCCACTCGATATCATGGCCCTGCGCGGCCTCGTCGAGCCGCTGCCACAGATCGACGTTCTTTACCGGCTTGCCGCCTGCAGTCTTCCAGCCGCGACGCTTCCACACCGGCAGCCATTCCGTGATCCCCTTCTTGACATACTCGGAATCGGTACTCAGGCGCACGGGACAGCTGCGGGTCAGCGATTCCAGCGCACGTATCGCCGCCATCAGCTCCATGCGGTTGTTCGTGGTGTGGGCCTCGCCACCGGAAAGGGTCCGCTCGCTGCCCTTGTATCTCAACAGCGCGGCCCAGCCGCCCGGTCCGGGATTGCCGCGGCAAGCGCCGTCGGTGTAAATCTCGACTTTTCCATTCATATCCCTGTATTTCATGTGGTCGGCTTGGCAACGTCTGACTGGATCAGGCTGCGCCGTGGACGCCAGCGCGGCTTGATCGGCGTCAGCGTCACGACCTTCTTTTTCGCAACGATGATATAGGCGCCGCCGAAATAGGGCCACCATCGCACGCCCAGCCGCTCAACCCAGCGCAGGCGTTTCATGATGCCCTGGTGTTGCAGCGGTGGTCGGAAAAAGCAGTATCGAGTCATGACCACATCGAAGCCGAGCAGCGCCAGCCAGTCCTTGATGCGCATCGTGCTGCGAAACGCGCCGCGCCACGGCAGCGACTGCCTTCGCCACATGCCGAAAAGCCGGCGTCCGCCCCACAGGCTCCAGGGATTGAATCCGACGATGACCACATGCCCCTCCGCTACCAGTACGCGCTCGACTTCACGCAGCACCTGGTGCGGAGCCGGTTCGAACTCCAGCGTATGCGGCAACACAACGACATCGATCGAATCGTTCTGTAACGGCAAGCCGTCAGGTCCACCGTACAGGCCAAGCACTCGCGCGCCTTCCTGTTCGGGTCGGTTGATCGGTGCGATCGCGTCAATGATGATGTGATTGCGTATGCGGCTTGCATCGAGCAGATAGTCGTCCATCGAGGAACCGACCTGCACGAGATAATAGCCGAACAGGTGTGACAATGCGGTTTCGAGCTGGTCGTGCTCGGATGCGATCAGCCACCGACCGAGCGGCCGCTGGTACCACTCCCTCAGCGCCGCGCGCGCGGCACCGGTATCCGGATGTTCGTGCCCACCGGAAGCTGGCTGTTCTTTACGCGTCATCGGATGATCGGATATGCTGTGTTCGTATTCATACGCCGCGCCGGACACAAGCCGTTTACCGACATGATCCAGGCCATTCCTGTCGCTGCGTTCAGCGACAATTATATCTGGTTAATCCCCGTGCCCGGAAAAACATCGCCCGGGCGGATAATCATCGTGGATCCGGGTGACGCGCATCCGGTGCTGTCCCGGTTGCAGGCGCTTGGCCTCGAACCGGCGGCGATCCTGATCACGCATCATCACTACGATCATACAGGAGGGATACGGGAGCTGATCTCACGCTATCGTATACCGGTCTACGGCCCTGCCGCGAGCCCGGCGCGCGGCATCGATCATCCGCTTCGGGAAGGCGACCGGATAACGATCGGGGACTCGCTCGAGTTCGGGATCATCGAGGTGCCGGGTCACACGCTCGATCACATCGCTTACAGCGGTAACGGCATCCTGCTGTGCGGAGACACGCTGTTCGCGGGCGGCTGCGGGCGTCTGTTCGAGGGGAGTCCGCGACAGATGCACGATTCGCTCAGGAAGCTGGCGGCGCTACCGCGCGACACGCTCGTCTATTGCGGTCATGAATACACGCTGGCGAATCTCGCCTTTGCGCTCGCGCTCGAGCCGGACAGCCAGACTTTGAAGGCGCGCCTGGGCCGGGTCACACACTTGCGTACGGCCGGCCGGCCCAGCTTGCCATCGACGATGGGAGAGGAACAGGACACCAACCCCTTCCTTCGCTGCGCGCAGGGTCAGATCATTGCAGCAGCCACCCGTCACAGTGGCCACCCGCCGCGCGACGAGGTCGAGACCTTTGCCGTGATACGACGCTGGAAAGACGGATTCCGGACACCGGACACGATCTGACGGTCCGATCCCTGACGCAACCCGCCCGCGGCGTTCGGTCCGATTCAAGGCGGCTTCTTTCAGGCCGATCTATGTTGGTATACTCGCGACTTCCGCCCGAAGCAGGATCCCCGGCTGGCATGAACAACAACCGAAACAGGCGCATGACAGCGGTATTCCTTGCGGCCTCGCTCCTCGGCGGCTGCGCCCTGTCGCCTGGAACCCCGGATGACGCCATGACTGGCACCGCGGCCGTGCATGAAGATCGCCCTGCCGGCCTCGCACTATCGTGGGCGGGAGTGGATTCCGGGTTTTACCTCCCGGATCCGGAACATAACATCCTGGAGTCCGCCCCGCCGGGACCCGACGAGCGCGAACTGCTGCAATCGCTGGGGGAAGACCACCGGCAGGGCGGTACTGCCGACGACCTGCCGCGCGACCTCTGGGACCGCCTGCGTGACGGCTATGCCTTCCCCGCGGCCGACCATCCGCGCATCGAGGCCGAGCTCGCCTGGTACGTCAATCATCCGGAATATCTGGCGCGTACCGTCGAACGCGCGCGGCCGTACCTCTGGCTGATCGTCGAATCCCTGGAACAGCGCGGCATGCCGCAGGAGATCGCGTTACTGCCGATCGTCGAAAGTGCGTTCCAGCCGTTCGCCTATTCACACGGCCGCGCGGCAGGCCTGTGGCAGTTCATTCCGTCGACGGCGACCCATTTCGGTCTCAAGCAGAACTGGTGGTACGACGGGCGGCGCGACGTCATCGCGTCGACCGAGGCGGCGCTCGATTATCTGCATCGACTGCACGCGATGTTCGACAGCGACTGGCTGCTCGCACTCGCGGCCTACAATTCCGGTTCCGGCACGGTCAGCCGGGCGATAAGTCAAAACCGGAAGCTGGGACGTGCCACGGACTACTGGTCGCTGAACCTGCCGCGCGAGACCCGTGCCTATGTGCCCAAGCTGCTCGCGCTCGGCAGGATATTCGCCGACCCCGGCGCATTCGACATCGAGATCGCGAGCCTCCCTGACGAGCCACTCGTGACCCGGGTCAATATCGGCTCGCAGATCGACATGGCCCGCGCCGCGGAACTCGCGGGCATCACCCTCGAGGAACTGTACCGCCTGAACCCGGCCTTCAACCGCTGGGCGACCGATCCGGATGGCCCGCACGAACTGCTGCTGCCGCTCGACAAGGCGGCGGAGTTCTCGATTCGCCTCGCGGAGGTCGATGGCGAACAACGTGTCACCTGGAAGCGGCACCTCATCCGGGAAGGCGAAACGCTCGGGGAGATCGCACGACGCTATGACACGACCGTCGGCGTACTGCGCCAGGTCAATGGCATCAACGGCCATATGATCCGCGCCGGCCGCAGTCTCGTGATTCCGGTGGCGATGCGGGACCTGAAAAGCTATACCCTGAGTGCCGAGCAACGCAAGAGGACCACACAGGATGTCGAGCGCGGCAGCGACCGGATTGTGCACACCGTGCGCAGCGGCGATACCCTGTGGGATATCGCGCGCAAATACAAGGTCAGCGTGAACCAGATCGCGACCTGGAACGCAATGTCTCCCCGCGACCTGCTTCGTCCCGGGCAGCGCCTGGTGATATGGCGGCAGCAGTCTGAAACCGCGGCGGCGGATTTCGGCGACTTGCTGAACGGCGCCCATCCCCTGAACAATGTGACCAGACGCATCAGCTACACCGTACGGCGGGGCGACTCGCTGTCCCGCATCTCGCAGCGATTCAACGTCGGAATTTCCGATCTGCGCAACTGGAACGCCCTTTCACCGAATTCCTATCTCCAGCCGGGCCAGCGCCTCACGCTGTACGTCGACATCACCCGGCAGGACGGAAACATCTGATCCCGGCCGGCGCCCGCCCGGTAATCCTTTCCGCACGCCGGCCGATAATCTCGTATCGCGGCGCGAGTCCCGCAGTCGACCGCAAGGCGGGCGCCAAATGGTTGAATTTACACAGGAAAAAGTCAGCGTCCAGGATCTGGTGCAGGGCATGTTCGTGGCCCGCCTGGACCGGCCCTGGGTCGGCACACCGTTTCCGATCCAGGGTTTCCACATCCGCAACTATGACGATATCCGCCAGCTCGGTTCGCTGTGCCGATATGTCTATATCGACGTCATCAAGAGCCGGGTATCGCTGAAGGACATCCGCAAACGCTCGCTGAAGTCACCCCCCGACGAGCCCCGGAGGATGTCGAGGATAAAGGCCGGCGAGGCCTCCTACCCCCCCACCCGCAGCCTGAAGCAGGAGGTCTCCGCCGCCGGGAGCCTGCACGACGATGTCGCCCGGGCCATCGAACAGCTGATGTCCGGACTCGAATGCGGCAAGCCCGTCCAGCTGTCCTCGACACGCAAACTCGCGCGAAGAATGGTCGACAGTATCGTTCGCAATCCCGACGCCGCGATGTGGATCGCACGGATCCGCAACCAGGACGCCTTCCTCTACGGGCATTGCGTGCGCGCATCGATCTGGGCGATTACCTTCGCGAGACACCTGGAACTGAGCCGGGAAAGACTCGAGAACCTCGCCACCGGCGTGATGCTGTGCGAGGTCGGCTACACCAGGCTGCCGAAGGCGCTGTCCGGCAGGCTCCGGGGCATGTCACCTGCCGAGCATGAACTTGTCCGGCAGCATGTCGCATATGGCGTCGAGATCCTCAAGGAACTGAAAGGCATCAATGACGAGATATTGTCCGTCGTCCAGATGCATCACGAGAGATTTGACGGCTCAGGCTATCCGAAGGGGCTCAAGGGGGGGCAGATACCGCTCCTCGGCCAGATAGCGGGGATCGTCGATGTCTATGACATTTTGACCATGCCGCGCGACGACCGTGAGGCCCTGTCGCCGACGGTCGCGATGACTCGCCTGCACGACATGATAGACACGGAATTCCAGCAGGAATTGATCGAGGAATTCATACGCGCGATCGGCATCTATCCGACCGGCACCCTGGTTGAACTCAGCACCGGCGAGATCGGCATCATCACGGAACAGAACAGCGAACGCCGCCTGAGACCGAGGATACTGCTCCTCCTCGACGCCGCACATCACCCGCTTAAGACACCGAGGGAAATCGACCTGAAAACCTTTGAAAAGGATCGCGACGGGAATCCGGTCGACATTCTGAAGAGCCTGCCGCAGGGCGCATATGGCCTCGATCTCGCCCAATTCCGCAAGGGGTCGCTCTCCAGGCTGTTCGGGTTCGGCAACGAGCTGTTGCGCTACTGATGCACGATCTGGAATTATTCGCGCGCCCTGCCGATACAGTCGGATGCATAGGCCACCGGCGCAGCAAGACCATGACTAATTCAAGGATACAGAAATAATGAGTCCAATCAGCAGGGTAATCGATCTCCCGATCTCACCCCTTCGCTCGACGACCTCGGAAGGCGATTTGCACGATGCCCCGGTCGTCGCGACCCTGATGGATGGCAAAACCGTAACCGGACGCCTGGCCGGACTGGACGGACCGCAGGGCACTGTGACCCTGGTCGGCAAGACGAACAACCGCGTCTATCTCGATTTTTCCCGGCTGAGACACCTCAATTTCCTCGACAAACACCCGGTCAATCGCGAACGCCATCCGCTGGAGCAGCAGTCCAGCGAGGTCCTGATGCCGAAAGAGATCCAGGAATTCCGGATCACCTTCGTCGATGACCGGATATTTTCCGGACACTCGCGGGGTTCTTTCGTCGATGAGGTCGGTATCCACCTGTTCCAGATGATTGGCGCCGACTATATCTCGCGCCTGTTCATCCCTTCCAGGGTGGTCAAGAAATATGATATCGGCCAGAACAAGGCTGCGGAGCAGCGGCGGCATATCGGTGACGCGCCGGCCGCCGTGACAGCAAAACCGGCGCCGCGGCGGCGCAAGGCCGACAGCAAGGGCAACAAGACCACGGTACAGGACGCGGAACAGCTCCAGCGCAAGCTCGAATCGCCGACGGACGCAGCCCCGGCCAGTGATCTGCTGACCAGCAAGCGCATCGGGGAAATGCTGGTCGAGGACGGCGTCGTCACGCCTGAACAGCTCGCGGCCGCCCTGGCGGCCCAGAAACGTGACGGCTCGAAACGACTCGGGGAGATACTGGTCGGCATGGGAACGGTGTCGGCGGAGGCGATCTTCGCCGCGCTCGCACATAAATTCGGGATGCCGTTCGTGCTATTGCGAAACTTCTATATCGACATTGGCTGCCTGAACCTGGTGCCCGCCGACGTGGCGTACAAGCATGGTCTGATACCGCTGTTGCTGCACAACGACCGTCTGGTCGTTGCAATGGACGATCCCGCGAATATCGAGGCGATCACGCTGCTCAGATTCATGACCCAGTACAAGATCGAACCGACGATAGCGACTCGTGACGACATAGCCTGGGCGCTCAATAAATATTATGGAAGCACCGGGTCAGAACCCGTGCCGGTCGAATCATCGATGGTGTCATCGACACGCCAGCGCCTCACGTCTGCCGAGCATCGCCATGAAAACGACCAGCCGTCGATGGCGAAGGCGATTTCAAGTTTTGTCGGCAACACGATCGTCGACGCGATCGAACGCAATGCGAGCGACATCCATCTGGTCCCGTCCGGCAGCTATGCCAGGTTGCTGTTTCGCATTGACGGGAAGCTGGTGCCGGTGCGTCGAGTAAGCGCCATGCTGCTGCCGTCGATCATCAACCGGCTCGCTATCATGGGTAACATCGACGCCTCCCCGACCGGCATGCCGCGCCAGGGACGCGCATGCATGCTGAGCGGCGACAACGCGATAGAATTGCGAATCACACTGCATCCCGAGCGCATGTCGGACAGCGCGATCATTCATGTGTTGAACTCGGTCTCCCGGCTGCAGGGCATCACAGATATCGGTCTCGAGGCCCGTGAAAAGCAGACTCTGCTCGAAATGCTGAGCAAGAGCTATAGCCTGGTTATCGTCACCGGACCGGCACAATCCGGAAGGACCCACACACTCTATGCCGCGCTGCGCGAACTGCGCTCAATGAATCTCGATATCGTGACGATCGAGGCGCCGGTCAGGTATTACATGAACGGAATACACCAGATTCAGGGTGGGGATCTCGCGTCCGCACTAGTGAAGCTCAAGGGACTGAATCCGCGCATTGTCATGCTGGACGATCTGAACAATTCCCGCGCGCTCCAGACCGCGGCGGAATGCGCCCTGAACGGCAGCCTGGTCCTAGGCAAGATGCACGCTGCGAACGCGGCACAAGCCGTCACGACACTAATGTCCGCGGGTATCGCTCCTCGCCTGCTGAATTCTACCCTGGTTGGCGTGCTGGCCCAGCACCAGTTGCGACTCAATTGCCAGCACTGCGCCGAGGAAGAACAGATCTCATCCGGTATTCGGGACTCGCTCGGGGTCGGCGAGGATGAAGTCTTCTATCGCGGAACAGGCTGCGCGCATTGCAACCATAGCGGATATTTCGGGAAACAGACCGTATTCGAGCTGATGAACATCAGCGGCGATATCCAGGCCCTGATCAGCAATAAGGCGTCGGCGGCAGACATCCACCGCCAGGCAGTCGCAGAAGGAATGGCATCACTGTCCGAAGGGGCGTTGCATCTCGCCCGCACGCGCAAGACCTCGCTCTCCGAGGTTCTCCGTCTTGTCAATATCCTGAACGAGTCAAAGGTCTAGCCAATCGTCGCGTGACGCCCGTCCGCGGTTTCCAGAGATCGCGTCACGACCTATAATGGGACGCATCGCTCGCGCAAGGGCGTGTGTCTACGGCTGCCGGCATGCCGTTCATGGACAGACCTGATGAACCTCGACAAGCGCCACCTGTCGCGCGCACTCATTTTGCTATCGCTCGCGCTGGCGCTGGCCGCGGCCTGGCGTTACCGCGATCACATCAATCCCGCCTTGCTGGATGACTGGCTGCAGGATGCGGGGGTCTTTGCCCCGCTGCTGTTCGTCGGGCTGTATGCGCTCGCCACCGTGCTGTTCCTGCCGGGCACGATCATGACGCTGGCGGGTGGCGCGCTGTTCGGCCCGCTGTGGGGTTTCCTGTACAACCTGAGCGGCGCAACGATCGGCGCAACGCTCGCCTTCATGATCTCGCGTCACGTGGGCGGAGACTGGATCACCCGCAGGGGTGGCGGCAGGATCCATGACCTGGTGCGGGGCGTCGAGGCCGAGGGCTGGCGTTTCGTAGTATTCGTGCGACTGGTACCACTGTTCCCGTTCAATCTCTCGAACTACGCCCTCGGGCTCACGCGCATACCCCTTTCGCACTACGTCCTGGCAAGCCTGCTCGCAATGGCGCCCGCGGGATTCATCTATACCTGGTTCGGCTACGCCGGTCGCGAGGTCCTCTCTGAAGGCGAGAATCTCGCGCGCACGATCCTGCTCGCCATTGGTCTGCTGGCGGTGCTGATTCTGCTGCCGCGGCTGGTCAAAAGCGTGCGTAAGGCAGGAGACAAGGATCACCCTGTGCCGTGAAGGAAACACCGGACCTCGTGAGTCCGGCTCAGCGACACAGCACCGGGATAGGCCTCTACGCACTCCGGCATCGCCCGCGGACAGCGTTGATGGAAATGACAACCTCGCGGCGGATTCGCCGGAGAGGGCAACTCGCCCGGCACATGCAGGACTTCACGCCTGCGCCGCGGATCGATCACTGGAATCGACGCCAGCAATGCCTGCGTATAGGGATGCGCTGGCGCGGTCAGCACCTCGTCGACCCGGCCATGTTCCACTATCCTGCCGAGATACATGACGGCAACCTCGTCGGCAAGCCAAGACACCACAGACAGGTTGTGCGTGATGAAGAGATAAGCCAGGCCGATCTCGTCCTGCAGCGCGCGCAACAGATTCAGGATCTGCGCCTGCACCGAGACATCGAGCGCGCTGGTCGGTTCGTCGCATACCAGTAGCCGTGGCCGGACCGCGAGAGCGCGCGCAATACAGATGCGCTGGCGCTGTCCACCCGAGAACTCGTGCGGCCAGCGCCGCGCCGCCTCCGCATCGAGCCCTACCTGGCACAGGAGGGCAGCGACTTTCGCCCTGCGGCGACCGGAATCGCGCTCGATGTCCAGGGTGATCATCCCCTCCTCGATAATATTGCCTACCCTCATCCGCGGATTCATCGATGAAAACGGATCCTGGAAGATGATCTGGAGTTCCGCGCGGCGCCGGCGTAATTCCGCGCCACCGGCATGCACCAGGTCCGCGCCGTCAAACCATACACTGCCTGCGGTCGGGCGGATGAGCTGGAGGATTGCCTTTCCGGTAGTGGTCTTGCCGCAACCCGATTCCCCGACCAGCGCAAGCGTCCTGCCGCGCTGGATTTCGAACGATACCCCGTCCACCGCGCGTACCTGGCCAGCGGTCCGGTGCAGCCAGCCCTTCTGTATCGGAAAGTGCACCTCGAGTCCTCTCACGGCAAGCAGGGACTCGCCGGCCGGCGCCAGCGCGCGCGACTCGTGTCCCGCGGCCGGTTCGGCGATCTGCGCGGATGCCTGGAGGCGCATCGCGAAGCGTGGGTCATGCAGCAGGCAGCGCACCGCATGCCGTTCGCGCAGGTGGATCCAGGGCGGGTCGGATTCGCGGCAGGCCTCCCACGCGGACTCGCAGCGATCCGCGAACCGGCACCCGGCCGGCGGCGTCGTCCCCGGCGCCGTGACACGGCCGGGGATCACCGCGAGCGGACGGCTGCGCTTGTCTACATCCGGCACGGCCTCGAACAACTTGCGAGTGTAGGGATGCGCCGGCGCGGCGAAAAAATCTTCGGCGGACGCCTCCTCGACGATATGCCCTCCGTACATAACCGCGATGCGGTCGGCGTTCTCAGCGACGACGCCGAGGTCGTGGGTGATCAGCATCAATGACATGCCGCGCTCGCGCTGCAGCTTTTTCAGCAGCTCGAGCACCTGCGCCTGAATTGTGACATCGAGCGCGGTGGTCGGCTCGTCTGCAATCAGGATTTCGGGATCTCCGGCGAGTGCGATCGCGATCATGACGCGCTGCTTCATGCCCCCGGATAGCTGGTGCGGGTATTCGTCGTATCTGCGATCAGGATCCGCAATTCCGACTGCGTCGAGCAGGTCGAGCACGGTTCGCCGCGTATTCGCGCCGCGCCGGAGGCGCACGACCTCGGCGATCTGCTCGCCGATCGCCAGCACCGGGTTCAGCGACGTCATCGGTTCCTGGAAGATCATCGCGATACGTCGCCCGCGCACCTCACGCATGCGCGATTCCGGCAGTTCCACCAGATCAGCGCCATCGAGCAGCACGCGGCCTGAGCCGATTCGTCCTGCGGGTCCTGGCACGAGCCGCATGATCGACAGAGCGGTCATCGATTTGCCGCAACCTGATTCACCGAGCAGGGCGAAGGTCTCACCGCGGCGGATCTCGAAGCTGACATCATCGACCGCGCGCACGAAGCCTCGGGTCGTCTCGAAACAGGTCGTCAGGCCTTCGACGCTCAGCAGGACATCATTCATGGACTGCCGCATCCTGCCGGCGGCGCCACACAGCCAACGGTTCGATATTCATCAAAAACCTGTTATTATCCCGGTTGATTCGCGCAGGGTATATTAGACAACAAAAGGCCTGCGCAGACACCACCTTAACACCCGATTTCACTCGACAGGGACATTCTTATGGGATTCCTTCAAGGCAAGCGGGCGCTGATCTTCGGCGTCGCAAGCAACCGATCTATCGCCTGGGGCATTGCCTCCGCGATGCGTCGCGAAGGCGCTGAACTGGCGTTGACCTATCAGAATGAGAAGCTGCGGTCGCGCGTCGAGAAATTCGCAGCCGAGTTCGACTCCGATATCACGATCCCGTGTGACGTCGCAGAGGACAGCGAGATCGAGGGCGTATTCGAGCAGCTCGACGATTACTGGGACCACCTCGACATCATCGTTCATTCTCTCGCCTTCGCCCCGCGAGAAGAGCTTGACGGACCCTATCTCGACTGCGTCACCCGTGACGGTTTCAGAACCGCCCACGAAATCAGTTCCTACAGTTTCGCCGCATTGGCAAAGGCGGGCCGCGAGAAGATGCAGGGACGCAACGGCGCGCTGCTGACGCTCAGCTATCTCGGCGCGGTGCGGGCTATCCCGAACTACAACGTTATGGGGCTCGCCAAGGCAAGCCTGGAGGCGAATGTGCGCTACATGGCGCATAACCTCGGGCCGGAGGGCACCCGCGTCAATGCGGTCTCGGCCGGACCGATCAAGACGCTCGCGGCCGCCGGCATCAGCAACTTCCGCAGTTTCCTCGAGTACTCCGAGCATAACTCCCCGTTGCGGCGCAACGTCACGATCGAGGAGGTCGGCAACGCCGCCGCGTTCCTGTGCTCGGACCTCGCCTCCGGCATCACCGGGGAGATCCTGTATGTTGACGGCGGATACAATATCCAGGGCATGGCCGTGCTCTGATACGCCCGGCCGTGCCCCATAACCACGCGATTTTCCTGCTGATTTTCATTGTCCTCGGCGTCATCGCCGGGATCGTGTCGGGCTGGGTGCTGGGTCCGGCGATGACCAGCGTCGCCTGGCTCGGCACGTTATTCCTGAATGCCCTCAAGATGCTGATCATCCCGCTGATCCTCGCGGCGGTGATCACCGGCATCGCCTCACTCGGCGACATCCGCAAACTCGGCCGCATCGGCGGCGCGACGATGGCGTATTACATCACCACCACCGCTATCGCCGTCTTCATCGGGCTGGTCATGGTCAATCTGATCCAGCCCGGCGCAGGACTCGACCTCGGCGACGGGCGCGATCTTCCGCTCAGCGTGCTCGGCAAGGAAGAGACGGGATTCAGCGACATCCTGCTGTCGCTAATATCGCCGAACCTCGTCGCATCGGCGGCGGAAATGCAGTTACTGCCGCTGATCGTATTCGCGATCGTCTTCGGTGCGGCGCTGACCACGCTGGGCGAGAGCGGCCGGCAGGTCATCGGTTTTTTCTCGGGTGTCAACGACGCGATGATGAAGCTCGTTATCTGGTTGATGTATTTCGCGCCGATCGGAATTTTCGCGCTGGTCGCCGCCCGGCTCGGACAGGCCGGCGGCGGCGAGGCCTTTCTCGCCGAGATCACCGCGGTCGGCTTGCATGTTGTGACCGTACTGAGCGGTCTCGCGATCCATTTTATCGTGCTGCTGCTGATACTATTCTTCATCGCGGGACGCGGTCTCGATTACCTGTTCGGCATGCTACGCGCGCTGTTTACGGCCTTCGGCACGGCGAGTTCGACGGCGACACTGCCGCTGACGATGGAGTGCGTGCGCGAGAATGGGGTAGACGAGCGCTCCGTGCGCTTCGTCTTGCCACTCGGCAGCACGGTCAACATGGACGGCACTGCGCTTTATGAAGCGGCGGCGGTGCTGTTCATCGCGCAGGCTTACGGCATCGAACTCGGCCTGATGGAGCAGATCATCGTTTTCATTACCGCGACGCTCGCAGCGATCGGGGCGGCCGGGATCCCGGAGGCCGGTCTGGTCATGATGGTCATCGTTCTGAACGCGGTCGGACTGCCGCTGGAAGGAATCGCGCTGCTGCTCGCCGTCGACTGGTTCCTCGACCGTTTCCGCACGACGGTCAACGTCTGGGGTGATTCGGTCGGCGCCGCGGTGATCGACAGACTGCTGGTAAAAAAAACGGAATAGAGAACTACAGGCGGTCTTCGAAGATACGGACGTCGAGACGATTCTTGAGCGAGCGCAGGAGGTCGTCCGTATCGCGCTGCTGGTAGAGCCGGGCGATGTTTTCCCGCTCGCGGCGTCGTTCATCGCCGGCAATCTGCTCCGGATCCCCGTCGATGACCTCCTGGAGGGCGACGACCGCAAAGTCCCCGCCGGGCAGTTCAGCGCCTTCGATGCGCGGTCCGTCGCCGGTGGGTTGCCTCATAGCGAATACCGCGCCGAGCAGGTCGAAGGAAAGCGAGACATCGTTGCGATCGGCTAGCACCCCGGAATGCCACGCAAGACCATGCTCGGCGGCCAGATCCGCGATCGCCTCTCCCTGTGCGACACGCTCGACGAGCCGCCGGCCCTCTTCCGCGGCAAGGCGCGCAGCGCGCGCTGCGCGCAATTCGCGCGAAATCAGGCTTCTGACCTCTTCCAGCGGCAGGTGACTCGCCGGCAAGCGATCCCTGATACGCAGCACGACGACCCTGTCCTGTCCGAGTTCGACCAGCGGGCTGTTGTTGCCGGCCTCGAGCACATCATTACTGAAAGCGGTCTGGCGGAAATCATTTTCCCCGGCGATCCCTTCACCCCGGTCACGGCTGAAATATTCCGTCTCGCGAATCTCGAGACCGAGTTCTTCCGCCGCGATCGCAAGCGTATCAGGATGCTCGAAGGTCATGTCGGCCAGCATCTCGGTCAGCTCGAAGAACTGCTCGTCCGCGCGCCCGCTGCGGTAATCGTTCGCGAGTTGGTCGCGCAGCTCATCGAAGGAACGGACGGATCCGGGACGGATACTGTCGATCCGGATCAGATGCAGTCCGAACGAGGATTGCACCGGATCGCTGAGCTCGCCTTCCGCCAGAGCGAATACCGCGTCCTCGAAACTCCCGGGCATCATGCCGCGAGTAATGAAGCCGAGATCGCCGCCTTCCGCTGCCGATCCGCTGTCTTCCGAGTAGTCCCGGGCCAGGGATTCGAACGATTCGCCCTGCGCGATCCTGTCATGCAGTTCCATAGCGGTTTCGTGCGCCAGCGCGGCAGACTCCGCATCGGCGCCCTCGTCCAGTCCGATCAGGATATGGCGAACCCTGCGCTCCTCGCCGACCGAATACATGCCTGCGCGCTCGTCATACAGTCGGCGCAGGGTCTGCTCGTCGACATGCACCTGTTCGCGCAGGCCGCCCAGAGACAGCTCCACGTATTCCGCCCTCGCCCGCTCCGGGACCTCGAAGCGGTCGAGATTTTCGCGGTAATAGCGCGAGATATCCTCATCTTCGATCTCGACGCGGTCGAGGTAGCCGGATGCCTCCAGTACCATATAGCCAAAGCGGCGGCGCTGTTCGCTCAGGCGCAGCCAGCGCTCGAGTTCGTGGTCCGTCAGCGCCGCGGTTTCGGCGATGCCGAGGACCAGTTGTTCGATCATCAGGTCGCGGCGCACGTTTTCCTCGAACATGGCGCGTGACAATCCGGAGACGCGCAATAGTCGATCGTAAAGTTCGGGATCAAAGCGGCCGTCGGTCTGGAATTCGCGCATTGCGCGGATCTGCTGCCCGACGCGTTCGTCGCTGACGCGGAAGCCGGCATTGAACGCCGTCTGCGACATCACCTCGGCATTGATCAGGCGGTCCAGCACGTCGCGCCTGATCGACGGATCCGAGGGATCGAATCCCCCTCCGGCGACCTGGCGCCGGATCGCGAGCTCGCGCTGATAGAGGGACTGGAATTCGCGCGACTGGATCTCGCGATCGCCGACCTTCGCGACGACCACATCGCCGGCGCCACCATAGAAGTATTCGTTCACGCCCCACAACGCAAAGGGGATGATCAGCAGACCGACGACGATCCAGGCGAGGACACCCTTGGTGTTGTTACGGATAAACTGCAGCATGATGAAAAAATTAGTCGGACATCGCGTGATCGGTCAAAAAAAGCGCACCCTGAAGGTCCATGACCCGGGGCGCGCCCTGTTGACAGCTGTGGCGGAGTGGACGGGACTCGAACCCGCGACCCCCGGCGTGACAGGCCGGTATTCTAACCAGCTGAACTACCACTCCTGAACTTTTTGTTACCTGTGGTGGGTGCTGAGGGGATCGAACCCCCGACATTCGCCTTGTAAGGGCGACGCTCTCCCAGCTGAGCTAAGCACCCGGGGAAAGCGCATATAGTAGGGTATCCCCGCGTGCAATGCCAGCGCGCCCAATCAAAGCGCCCTTTATACCAACGGGTTCAAAGGCCTGTCAAGCAAGCCACGGCGGCGTGATCGCGCAGGGAAGTCAATGGGGGCGAATATCCCCGCCCTTCTTCGGCTTCGCGACCTTTTTGCGCGCCACCAGCACCGACTCGGGTTCCTTGCTCATACGGGGCTCAGGCATGTGATGCAAGGCTGCTTCCCATACCTGGTCAATCCAGCGCACGGTCCTGATATCGAGGCTTTGCTTGATGTTTCTCGGAATCTCGACCAGGTCGCGCCGATTTTCCTCCGGGATCAGGACGATCTTGATGCCGCCGCGATGCGCCGCGAGCAGTTTCTCCTTGAGGCCGCCGATCGGCAACACCTCCCCGTGCAGTGTGATCTCGCCGGTCATCGCGACAGAGGAAAGCACGGGTATACCGGTCAATGCCGAGACCAGCGCCGTACACATGCCGATGCCGGCGCTAGGGCCGTCCTTCGGGATCGCGCCCTCCGGCACATGGATATGCACGTCGTTCTTCTGGTAGAAATCCTGCTCCAGGCCGAGCATTGCCGCGCGGCTGCGCACGACCGTCATCGCAGCCTGAACCGATTCCTGCATGACGTCGCCGAGTTGGCCGGTGATGGTCAGCTTGCCCTTGCCGGCGACTACCGCGGACTCGATGGTCAGCAGTTCGCCACCGACCTCGGTCCAGGCCAGGCCGGTGACCTGCCCGATATGATCGCGCTCCTCGGCGACGCCGAAGCGGTAGCGCTTCACGCCGAGGTACTTCTGCAGGTTGCGGGCGGTGATCGTGGTGGTACGGTCGCCCGGCTTCAGCAGCACATGCTTGACGACCTTGCGGCAGATCTTGGAGACTTCGCGCTCGAGATTTCGCACGCCGGCCTCGCGGGTATAGTAGCGGATGATCTCGTGCAGGGCGCCGTCGCTGATCGCGATCTCGTCTTTCTTGAGGCCGTTCGAGACGACCTGCTTCGGGATCAGGTAACGCTTCGCGATATTAACCTTCTCGTCCTCGGTATATCCCGAGATCCGGATCACTTCCATGCGGTCGAGTAGCGGCGCCGGGATATTCATGCTGTTTGCGGTACAGACGAACATGACGTCCGAGAGGTCGTAGTCGACCTCGAGGTAGTGGTCGTTGAAAGTGTGGTTCTGCTCCGGATCGAGGACCTCGAGTAGCGCCGCCGCCGGGTCGCCGCGAAAATCCATCGCCATCTTGTCGATTTCGTCGAGCAGGAACAGCGGGTTCTTGGTCCCGACCTTGGAAAGGTTCTGGACGATCTTGCCGGGCATCGAACCGATATAGGTGCGGCGATGGCCGCGGATCTCGGCCTCGTCGCGTACGCCGCCGAGCGACATGCGGATGAACTGGCGATTGGTCGCGCGCGCGATCGAGCGGCCGAGCGAGGTCTTGCCGACGCCGGGCGGGCCGACGAGGCACAGTATCGGCCCCTTGACCTTGTCGACGCGCTGCTGCACCGCGAGGTATTCGAGGATGCGTTC
>CAZJKV010000012.1:6711-32674 GCA_964546765.1 uncultured Chromatiales bacterium | reverse complement strand
GGCTGGGCGTCGTCGACGTCTGCGATGCGCTCGCCGTCGGCAAGCCGGTCCGCCGCGAGTTCGCGAAAGCGTGTGATTGAAGCGCGCTCGCCGGCGAACAGCCAGCGATACTGCACCCGGCTCGCGGGCTGGATCAGACCGGTACGCTCGAGGTCGCGGTGATTCAGCATGACCCGCGGCGCGACGCTGAACAACAGCCCGCCGTCCGTGACCGGTTCACCGGTCAGGACCGCCGTGACGCGAAAACTCGCGTCACCGAGCGCGATATTGTCGCCGATATCGATCGTGAGCAGACCGAACAGCCGCGACTCCATCCATACGGTGCCGGGCTCGGGAATGCCATCGGCCGGTTCATCGGGGGCGAACAATTCGCGGCTGACCCTGAGGCTGCCGCGCAACGGGTAGTGATCGCTGACCGCCTTGATCGCGGCGAGCCGGCTTTCCCGCTCCGAAATCACCATGCTCGGAAATTCGACGGTATGGGCGCGCTGCAGATCGCCCGTGGTTGCGTCCTCGATCGCGCGGCCAAGCGGGCGGTCGCTGGTGATGACGACGTCGGCGCCAAGCAGTTCGGTTGCCTGGCGCTCCAGCGCGATCCGGATGCGGTCAGTAAAGAAGCTGACCGAGGTCGCGCCGGCAACAGCGACGATCAGCGCCGCGGCGAGCACGCGCAGCTCGCCGGCACGCCAGTCGCGCAGCAGCATGCGGAAAGACAGCGGGGCGCGCATCATGCGTTCCCTGTCAGGCGACCGTTTTCCAGGGTCAGGCGCCGCGAGCAGCGGCGCGCGACAGACTCGTCATGGGTCACCATCACCAGCGTGGTCCGGCTCTCCAGGTTCATCTCGAAAAGCAGTTCGATGACACGCTCACCGGTAGCCTGGTCGAGATTGCCTGTCGGTTCATCGGCAAACAGCAGGCGCGGACCGGCGACGAAGGCGCGCCCGATCGCGACGCGCTGCTGCTCGCCGCCCGATAGGTGACGGGGATAGTGATGCAGGCGCCGATCGAGACCGACCCGGTCGAGCACCGCTTCGGCGGCCGCACGCGCATCGCGCCGGCCGGTCAACTCGAGAGGCAGCATGACATTCTCGACCGCTGTCAGATTCGGCAGCAGCTGGAACGACTGGAATACGAAACCGATCATGTCGCGGCGCAAGTCTGCGCGACCATCCTCGTCGAGGGCGAAGATGTCGGCGCCGTCGAGCATGACGCGGCCCGAACTCGGCGTATCGAGACCTGCGAGCAGCCCGAGCAGCGTGGTCTTGCCCGAGCCCGAGGCGCCGAGGATCGCAACGGCCTCGCCGGCAGGGATGCTAAACTCTATATCGCGCAGGATCTCGAGTTGCCCTTCGGGACTCTTGACCTGCTTGCACAGGGCTTCCACCTCAATGATGGGCCGGGATACCGGATTGGACATGCTGACACGACTCCTGCTTTTACTCGTTCTGTACGCACCTGCCGCGGCCGGCGCCGCACCGGTGATCATGGTGCTCGGCGACAGTTTAAGCGCTGCCCACGGTATCGATCAAAATGAGGGCTGGGTTTACCTGATGCAGCAACGACTCGAACGTGACGGCTTTCCGCACCGCGTCGCCAATGTCAGCATCAGCGGCGAAACGACCAGTGGCGGCCTGACGCGCCTCGATGCAGAGCTCGACCGGCACCGCCCCGACATCGTCATCGTCGAGCTCGGCGCCAATGACGGCTTGCGCGGGTTGCCGCTCGGCGGGATTGAACAAAATCTTGCCGGGATCATCGCGCGAATACAGGCCCAAGACGCCGCCGTGCTGCTGGCAGGCATGCAACTGCCTCCCAACTACGGACCCACCTATACACGCGGCTTCGCGCGCATCTTCGAACGGCTCGCGCAGAAATATGGCGCCGCGCTCGTACCGTTCCTGCTCGATGGCCTCGACCACGACAATTCCCATTTCCTCGACGACCGGCTGCATCCTAACGCCGAGGCGCAGCTGCTGATCCTCGACAACATCTGGCCTGCGCTCGAACCGCTGCTGCGCTAATCTACGGTGAGCGCAGCAAAGCTCATCAGACTCAGGCAGTCACATCATTCAGGCATCCGGTGTCCCGACAAGTTCCCTGACGAAGGGGATCGTCAGACGACGCTGGGCGGAAAGCGAGGCGTGATCGAGGCGCTCGAGCAGCGCGAACAGCACCGTCGTATCGCGTGCGCAGCGGCGCAGCAGCCAGACTACGACCTCTTCCGGCAGCTCCAGGCCGAGCGCTTCGGCACGTAGGCGCAACGCCTCGCCGAGACGCTGGTCATCGAGCGGATGCAACTGGAAAACCAGGTCCCAGCCGAGACGCGTGACGAGGTCGGGCAAGCCTAGCCCGAGTGAACGCGCAGCCCGATCACCCGCAAGCACTATCGTCCCCCCCCTTTCGCGCGCCTGGTTGTAGAGGTGAAACAGGCCCCGTTCCCAATCATCGAGACCGGCAATTGCCTGGAGGTCATCGACGCAGACCAGCGCCAGGGATTCGAGACCGCTCAGGATATCCGGTGTGAATTCTTGACTCAGCGCGAGCGGCAGGTAGACTGCGGCGGCACCGCGCATCGCCGCAGCATGACATGCCGCCTGCAGCAGATGGGACTTGCCGGTGCCGCGACCGCCCCACAGGTACAGGCTGCGCAAGTCGCTGACTTGATCGCGCAGACTGGCTACGGCCTCGGCATTGGGTCCGGAGACAAAACCGCTGAAGGTCGCGCCGGGACGCAGGCCGATGCTGAGTGGCAGTTGCGGGCTCATCTGGATCGCCGGAGGAATCTCAGCCGCTTCCGTCGTCGCGGCCGGTTGGTGATACTTCGTCATAAAGCTCGCTGGCGAGGTAGCGCCGGGTCAGCTCGCGCAACAGCACGACCAGGACCGCCGCCACCGGCAGCGCGAGCAACACGCCGATCGCGCCAAACAATTGCCCGCCGGCAAGCACCGCGAAGATTACTGCGACAGGATGCAGTCCGACGCGATCACCAACCAGAAGCGGCGTCAGCACGAGGGATTCAAGCAACTGTCCGACGGCGAACACGGCGACAACCGCGAGCAGCGGCGTCATGTCGCCGAACTGCATTACAGTCGCGATACCGCTGATCGACAGACCGACTATCAGACCGAGATACGGCACGAAACTGACCAGGCCAGCGATCATGCCGATCAGCACGGCGAGGTCGAGCCCGGCGAACCACAGTCCGAGGGAATAGATCGCGCCGAGGCAGATCATCACGAGGAGCTGTCCGCGCAGGAATGTCGCAAGCACTTCATCGCACTCGCGCGCGAGACGCAGCGCGTCCTGCTCGATCGGGCGCGGCAACAGCACCGTGATGCGATCGAGGAGCCGCGGCCAGTCGCGCAGCAGATAGAAGGTCACGACCGGTATCAGCACCAGGTTGAACAGCCAGCTGAGCAACGCCAGCCAGGAGCGCGTCACCGAAGACATCAGGCCGGCCGCGATGCCGCCCGCCTGCCGCCAGTGGTCGACCAGTGCCTGCCTGACGATCTCGAGGTCGAGGGTCCCTGCCTCTAGCCCGAGAAAGCCCTGGATCCAGGGAACCAGGCTGTTCTGCAACCAGTCGATATAGCGGGGCCACTGTTCGACCAGTACCGAGACCTGCCGCTCGAGCAAGGGAAATGCGACGATCGGCACCAAGGACAAGAGCAGGAACATCGCGCAGAACACGATGGCGGTCGCGAGCGTGCGCGGCAGGCGTAGCGCCGCGAGACGCCCGACCAGCGGATTGCCGAGGTAGGCAAGCAGCGCGGCGGCGGCGAAAGGCATCAGTACCGGAGACAGCAGCCATAACAGCGCCGCACCGACCAGCGCCAGCGACAACCACCACCATTTGCGCATATCCGTTATCCCCGGCGATCCATCATGAGGAGGCGCCCGATCGCGCGCGCCAGGCGCGCCGTCCCCATATCCATATGTAATCGAGTCCGCTCATCACGGTCGTGCCGAACACGAATAGCACCAGCCACGCCAGGTACTGCTCCGGAAGCGCGTAGACCCCGGCGGAAAACACCGTCAGCAGTCCGAGCATGATCTGGGACAGCGTGTTGAGCTTGCTGATCAGCGTCGGTTCCATCTCGTACTCACCGATCAGCAGATGATAGAGGCCAGCGCCGATCAATATCAGCAGGTCGCGGGCGACGACCGCGGCCGCGAGCCAGACCGGAAGCAGTTCCAGCCACGCCAGCGCCACATAGGTCGCGACCAGCAACAGCTTGTCTGCCAGCGGGTCGAGTATCGAGCCGAGACGGCTGATATAGTTGTAGCGCTTCGCAATGTATCCGTCGAGGCCGTCAGATATGCCGGCAATGGTGTAAAGCAGCAAGGCGAGCACGAATTGTTCGTTCAGCAGCGCCATCACGGTGGGCAGCACCAGTAAGACGCGCGCCATGCTGATCAGGTTTGGAATATCGGCCCGGGTCACGGCAGCAGTCGATAGGTCAGCTCCTGGCGTCCCTCGTGGTCCGGGGGCACTGTCACCCGTCCTGGACCAACCGGAACCGGCACCAGCGCTGAACCGAATCCGATCAGGCGAACCAGGCTGTCGCGGTCTTCACTCAGTGTCAGCCGGAAACTTATCCGGTCAGGCTCGAGGCGCGTTACCTGCAGGCGATCTACCGGATCCAGCCCGCGCAGATAGCGCATTGTCCGCTCGTAGCCGCCGATGTCGCGCACATCGGTAACCACGATATCGACATAGTCCCCGCCGTCCGCTCCGGCTATCCGCGCGTGACGCGCCGCGATCCGGTCCGCCGCCCCGTCTACCCCGGTTGCCACGACGGCAACCCACGACCCGGCGCCGGCCGTCCAGTGATCTGCGTTTCCATCTTGATAGAGCGACCAGCGCGCCGTCCAGTCGCCGCCCCGACCTTGCAGCAGCCTGCCTGTCAGCACCGCGCCGGGCCGATAGCGTGCCGACGCCCGCAGCAAGGCGTCCGGAAAATTGCCCCAGACATCGGTGAAATGAAGCTCGCGGCGATCCTCGAGGTCCATCAAGGGCAACAGTACCGGCAAGCCGCGCGTTGCCGCCGCACCTTCCACGGCCTCCCGCCTGTCGCGGCTGGCATCTCCACCGAGCAGCCAGCGCTCGCCACGCTCCTCGACCGCGAGCAACATCAGTGTCACTGGCCGCGTGCGGCCCCACAGCGGCACGCCGGCGTCCTGCAGCAGCTGGTTGACGGCATCGTCGTCAAAACTGACGCGAAGCATTTCGAGGTAGCCATCCTCGCGCAACGCCTCTGCACGATCGTCGTCAGGCAGCGGGAGATAGCGATACTGCTGCACATAGCCCATCGGCTGGCGCAAGGCCGCGACAACCGCTTCAGCCTGCGCCGCCTCGCGGCTTCCGGTGACCTTGAGCAGCATCTGCTCGAAGGCCACGCGCAAGGCCCGGGTCCGCTCGCGGTCCTGCTGCCCCGCGACCGGCACCTGAACTTCGTAGAGGTCCCCTGCCTGACTCGCGCCTGCAAGCCCGCACAGCACGAGCGCGAGCATCAAACCGCGCGCGATCACGAATCGTCCTGTCACCGATAACCGCTTCACAATCATGAGGCTCCTGAATCCGGAGGTGCAAACAGCGCATGATAACCCATGCCCAATTTCCGGACCACAAACGGCCTAAAGGACCTTATGCCGCCGGGTCGCCCTGTTCCTGACTCGCTGTGAATACATCCCTGTACGCTCGACGCCCGCATCCCTGCGGGCGACGGTCAGGAACAGGGCGACCCGGCGGCATAAGGCCCCGGTATATGCCTGGCGCCGGGATTATGCGATACAATTGTCGCTCTCGACCTCCCATTGCCATCCTTCAAATAGATCATACCCCGTGAGTCAGGACGAAAAACCCGCCGCATCTCTCAGTTATCGCGACGCCGGTGTCGATATCGATGCCGGCAACCGCCTCGTCGACCTGATCAAGCCGATCGCGCGTCGTACCGCGCGCCCCGGCGTGCTCGCCGGGCTGGGCGGCTTCGGCGCACTGTTCGAATTGCCACTAGACCGTTACCGCGAGCCGGTGCTGGTCTCCGGCACCGATGGCGTCGGCACCAAGCTCAGACTCGCGATCGCGCTCGGGAGGCATGACACGGTCGGCATCGACCTGGTCGCGATGTGCGTCAACGACCTCGTCGTCCAGGGCGCCGAACCCCTGTTCTTCCTCGACTATTACGCGACCGGCCGGCTCGACGTCGATGTCGCCGCCGACGTGATCCGGGGCATCGGCACCGGCTGCGAACTGGCCGGCGCCGCGCTGGTCGGCGGCGAGACCGCGGAGATGCCGGGTATGTACAATGACGGCGATTACGATCTCGCCGGCTTCTGCGTCGGCGTAGTCGAAAAAAGCGGGATCATCGACGGCGCGCGCGCCGTTCCAGGAGATACGCTGATCGGATTGGGGTCGTCCGGCCCCCATTCGAACGGGTATTCGCTGATACGCAAGATCGTCGACACCCGCAAGGCCGACCTGTCGTCGCCGTTCGGTGACGCCACGCTCGGCGAAACCCTGCTCGCACCGACGCGCATCTACGTCAAAAGCGTGCTGTCGCTCAGGGACCAGGTCGATATCCATGCAATCGCCCACATCACCGGCGGCGGTCTGACCGAGAACATTCCGAGGGTGCTCCCGGACGGCGTACAGGCCGTCATCGACGCCGCGAGCTGGCCGCGGCCCGCAATATTCGAATGGCTGCAACGGGAAGGCAACATCGCGACCTCTGAAATGCACCGCACCTTCAACTGCGGCATCGGCATGGTGATCGCCGTCGCGGCGGCGGACGCCGACCGGGCGCTCGCCCTCCTCGCCCGGAGCGGCGAAACGGCCTGGCGCATCGGCCGACTCGCGTCACGGCAGTCCGGCGCGCCACATGTCGTCATCGCCTGACCAGCGTCACGCACCGCTTGCGCTGGTCATCCTGATCTCGGGTCGGGGCAGCAACCTGAAGGCAATCATCGATGCGATAGATCGCGGTGAACTGCCGGCCGTCATTCGCGCCGTCGTCAGCAACCGCCGTGTCGCGCCCGGACTCGCGACCGCGGCCCGGGCCGGCATCACGACAACGGTCATCGATCCAACCGAATGCGGCGGTCGCGCGGCATTCGACCGGGCCCTGTTGCAGCGGGTCGACGGCTTACGCCCGGATCTCGTCGTGCTGGCGGGATTCATGCATATCCTGGACCCTGAATTCGTGCGCGCCTTCGACGGTCGTCTGATCAACATCCATCCTTCGCTGCTGCCGGCGTACCGCGGCCTCCATACCCATCGCCGCGCACTCGAGGACGGCGCGCGCGAACACGGTGCTAGCGTGCATTTCGTTACCGGAGAACTTGACGGAGGACCGGTAGTCCTGAGAGGCAAGGTCCCGGTGCTACCGCGGGACGACGCCGCAAGTCTGGCCGCACGGGTGCTGAAAATGGAGCACCGGATCTATCCGCTCGTGATCCGCTGGTTCGCCGAAGGCCGGCTGCGTAAGCGCGGCGACCGGGTACTGCTGGACGGGCGCGTGCTCGATTCGCCCGTGGAATTCGAAGTTGTCGAATCGACCGGAGACGCACTTGGCACCAACGGCGGCAAGCCTGATCCCTGAGTCCCGGCTTGCCCGGCCGGTATCTGCACGCGCGCTGTTCGCCATCGCGCTGTGCCTGCTGCTTGCCGTCATCGCGCAGCGTCCGGCAACGGGCGCCGCGCCGCCGGAACCGTTCACGATCGCGTATGAAGTCAGGCACAACTCGATGCTGCTCGCGAAGATGGTGCGCACCCTGCGTCACGGCGACAACGGCACCTACGTATTCGAATCGACTTCGACACCCGCGGGGATCCTGTCCGCGCTGCTGCGCGATCACATCGTCGAGCGCAGCGAGTGGGAGTACGTCGACGGCCGCCCCCGTCCGTTCAGATACCAGTACCATCACACCGGGCGCAGGACCGAGCGTCATGTGGTGCTCGATTTCAACTGGGACAAGGGTTCGGTAACCAACACAGTCAACGACGATCCGTGGCAGATGAAGATCCCGGACGAAACCCAGGACAAGCTGCTCTATCAGTACACGATGATGCTGGACATGCGGGACGGGGAGCCGGGACTCGAGTACCATGTCGCCGACGGCGGAGAACTCAAGCTGTATCAATATGATATCGTCGGACATGAAGACCTGCGCACGCCGATCGGCCACCTCAAGACGATAAAGCTGCAGCGGATCCACGGCGACCGCAAGACCGTGGTCTGGTGCGCAATCGATCTCGGCTACACGCCGGTGCGCCTGGAGCAGCATCGGGACCGGCGCATGGTCGCGGTGACGGTATCGGCGTATGACGCCGGCAAATAGCCGGCACCTGGCCGTCTAGGCCTTCGGCAGCGTCACCCCGCGCTGGCCCTGGTATTTCCCCGCCCGGTCGCGGTACGAGGTCTCGCACACTTCGTCGGATTCGAAGAACAGTACCTGGGCGACGCCTTCGTTCGCATAGATCTTGGCCGGCAGCGGCGTGGTGTTTGAGAACTCCAGCGTGACATGGCCTTCCCACTCCGGCTCGAGCGGGGTGACGTTGACGATGATGCCGCAGCGGGCATAGGTCGACTTGCCGAGGCAGACGGTCAGGACGCTGCGCGGGATCCGGAAGTATTCGACGGTGCGCGCCAGCGCGAAGGAGTTCGGCGGGATGATGCAGACGTCGGACTGGATGTCGACGAAGCTGTTCGAATCGAAGTTCTTCGGGTCGACGATCGCGGAATTGATGTTGGTGAAGATCTTGAAGTCGTCGGCGCAGCGGATGTCGTAGCCGTAACTCGAGGTGCCGTAGGAGATCACGCTACCACCCCGGTTTTCCCTGACCTGACGTGGTTCGAACGGGTCGATCATGCCGTGCTTCTCGGCCATCTCGCGGATCCAGCGGTCTGACTTGATGCTCATCGTTTCATGTGCCCTGGTTGCTCGTGGTTCTGATCCGTGTCCGGGCAGGGGTTACCTGTGACAGGACACGCTGTGAATACGTCCCTGTACGCTCCGCGGCCGCATCCCTGCGGCCGAGGGTCCTGTCACAGGTAACCCCTGCCCGGACACTCGCCGCAGCAGAAACATGCAACGCGCCGAAATGTGACATTGCATTCAGGTCTGCTCGATGACGATGTTGGGTATCTTCGCGCTGTAGTCCTTCGCCTGCAACGACAGCTTCGCGGCGACCTTGCGCGCGATTTCGCGGTAGGCTTGCGCGATCGCGTTGTCGGGATCGGTCGCGACGCTCGGGTTGCCGCCGTCGGCCTCCTCGCGGATACGGCGGTCGAGCGGAAGCTGGCCGAGCAGGTCGACATGGTACTGATCTGCCATGCGCTGGCCGCCGCCCTCGCCGAAGATCGCCTCCTGGTGTCCGCACTGGCTGCAGATGTGGATGCTCATATTCTCGACGATGCCGAGCACGGCGACGTCTACGCGCTCGAACATCTTGAGGGCCTTGCGCGCATCGAGCAGCGCGATGTCCTGGGGGGTTGTGACGATGACCGCGCCGCTGACCGGGATTTTTTGCGCCAGTGTCAGCTGGATGTCGCCGGTGCCGGGCGGCAGGTCGATGACGAGGTAATCCATCGGCTGCCAGCGCGTCTCGCGCAGCAGTTGCTCCAGGGCCTGGGTCACCATCGGTCCGCGCCAGATCATCGGGGATTCCTCGTCGACCAGGTAACCGATCGACATGGACTGAATACCGTGGGCAATGACCGGTTCCATCGAGCGGCCGTCGGTGGATTTCGGGCGTTCATTCGATCCGAGCATGCGCGGCTGGCTCGGGCCGTAGATGTCGGCGTCAAGGATGCCGGCGCTGGCGCCTTCGGCAGCGAGGGCCAGCGCGAGATTGACCGCGGTCGTCGACTTGCCGACGCCGCCCTTGCCGGAGGCGATGGCGATGATATTGCGGATGTTCGGGATCGGCTTGACGCCCTTCTGTACCGCGTGGGTGATGACAGTGGAGTCGATGACGATGTCGGCGCTGTCGATACCGTCTACACCCTCGATGCGCTGGCGCAGGGCGGCGAGCAGGGCATCGTGATAGCCGCGTGCCGGGAACCCGAGCTGGACCCGCACGCGAGCCCTGCCCCCGTCGACAGTGATTTCCCGTACCGCCGATGCGGATACGAGGTCCTTGCCAAGATAGGGATCGACGTAGCCCTTGATCGCCATTTCTACCTGCAGTTGTAAGGCCTCTGCCATGGCTGTGTCTCCTCTGTCCTGCCGCTCCTGTCCTGCCGCTCCGGGATATGGGCCGAGTCCTGCCCTGGCGACCGAGCCGGAGATTCTACACCAAACCGGACCCGGATGCGGGCCGCCAGACGGCGGAGAACACCGGAATTTCCCGTGCCGGTAGGTTATAATATCGCATTTTATTTGACATTCTTTCCCGGCCGAACGAGATGCCAGACACGCCAAGAAAAATACTGGTCACCAGCGCGCTTCCCTACGCCAATGGCTCGATCCACATAGGCCACCTGGTCGAATACATACAGACCGATATATGGGTGCGCTTTCAGAAGATGCGCGGCCACGACTGCCATTACGTCTGCGCCGACGACACACATGGCACGCCGGTGATGCTGCGCGCCGAACAGGAAGGCATCACGCCGGAGACGCTGATCGAGCGCATGCAGCGGGAGCATCTCGAGGATTTTACCGGCTTTCATGTCGCCTTCGACAATTACTACTCGACCAATTCCGGGGAAAACAGGGCGCTATCGCAAGAGATCTACCGTCGACTGCGGAAGCGCGGGCTGATCGAGGTCCGTACGATCGAGCAGCTCTACGACCCCGTCAGGGAGATGTTCCTGCCCGACCGCTATATTAAGGGCGAATGTCCGCGCTGCCATGCGAAGGACCAGTACGGGGACGCCTGCGAACAATGCGGCGCGACCTACGCGCCGACCGACCTGATCGACCCGGTCTCGGTGATCTCCGGGGTCGCGCCGGTCAAAAAGCCATCGGAGCATCATTTCTTCCGGCTTGGCGAGTGCCGGGAATTCCTCGAGGAGTGGCTGCGTGAAGGCCGCAGGCGACCCGATGAAACCTCCGCCCGCAGCTCGCCGCTCCAAGCCGAAGCCAGGCACAAGCTCGATGAGTGGTTCGAGGCCGGCCTGCGCGACTGGGACATCTCGCGCGACGCCCCGTATTTCGGTTTCGAGATCCCGGATGCGCCGGGCAAGTATCTGTATGTCTGGCTCGACGCCCCGGTCGGTTACATGGCGAGCTTCCAGAACCTCTGTGAGCGCACCGGACTGGACTTCGACGAATACTGGAAACCGGACAGCGCGACCGAACTGTGCCACTTCATCGGCAAGGATATCCTGTACTTCCACGCGCTGTTCTGGCCGGCGATTCTGCATCACGCGGGCTATCGCACGCCGGACCGGATCTTCGTGCACGGCTTCCTGACCGTCAACGGCCAGAAGATGTCGAAGTCGCGCGGCACTTTCATCACGGCGCGCTCGTTCCTGAATCACCTGAACCCGGAATACCTGCGCTATTACTTCGCCGCGAAGCTCAACGACCGCATCGAGGATCTCGACCTAAACTTCGATGACTTCAGCGCGCGTATCAACAGCGATCTGGTCGGCAAATACGTAAACATCGCCAGCCGCACCGCGGGGTTCATTCACAGCCACTTCAACGGCCGACTCGCGACCGATATCGGCTCCGAAGACCGCGAGCTGCTTGAACTGATGCAGAAGGACGCCGGGGCGATCGCCCGTGGATACGAAGAGCGGCGCTACAGCGAGATCGTCCGTCAGACCATGGATCTCGCCGATATCGCCAACGCGTGGATCAACGAGCGCCAACCCTGGCGCCTGATCAAGACGCCGGACGCACAAGAGCGGGTTCAGCAGATCTGCACCACTGCACTAAATGCCTTCCGTCTCCTGACCCTGTATCTCAAGCCGGTACTGCCGGCAACCGCAGCCAAGGTAGAGGACTTTCTGAATCTTCCTACGCTGGGCTGGGACGATTGCGCTGAACTGATGCTCGGGCAGCGCATCAAACCTTATACTCACCTCGCGACGCGCGTCGAGCCGCGTCACATCGAGGGCCTGATCGGGGAAAACCAGGCGCCGGCCGCGGACAGCGGCAAACCTCTATCCGCAGGGACCGCGAACATGGGGGCGAAGCAGTCCGTCGATGACCCTGACAGATCAGGGGAAATCAGCATCGAGGACTTCGTCAGGGTCGACTTGCGTATCGCGCGCATCGTCGATGCAAAAGATGTCGAGGGTGCCGACAAGCTCCTGGAACTGACCCTGGATATCGGCGACGGTCGGCCTCGCACCGTCTTCGCCGGCATCAAATCGCGCTACGCGGCCGGCGAGCTGGTCGGCCGTCATACCGTGATGGTCGCGAATCTCGCCCCGCGCAAGATGCGCTTCGGTGTTTCCGAAGGCATGGTGCTCGCTGCCGGCCCGGGCGGCAAGGAGCTGTGGCTGATCCAGCCCGACGAGGGCGCCCGGCCGGGGATGCGGGTCAAATGACATGATTCGGGACAAATGACTGAATATATTCTAATTCTTGTCAGCACGGTGCTGGTCAACAATTTCGTGCTGACCAAGTTCCTCGGCCTGTGTCCGTTCATGGGGGTGTCGCGCAAACTCGAGACCGCGACCGGCATGGCGCTCGCGACCACCTTCGTGCTGACATTGTCATCGGTTTGCAGCTACCTCGCGAACACCTATCTGCTTGCGCCGCTCGGTCTCGAATACCTGCGCACGATCACGTTCATCCTGGTCATCGCTGCTGTCGTGCAGTTCACCGAGATGGTGATCCGCAAAACCAGCCCACTGCTGTACCAGGTGCTCGGCATTTTCCTGCCGCTGATCACGACGAACTGCGCGGTACTCGGCGTCGCGCTGCTTAACGTGCAGCAGGAGTCCGGCTTTCTGCATTCCGCGCTGTTCGGATTCGGCGCCGCGGTCGGTTTCTCGATGGTGCTTATCCTTTTCGCCGCGATGCGCGAACGTATCGCGGTTGCCGATGTGCCGGTCGCGTTCCGCGGACCGGCGATCGCACTGATCACCGCCGGCCTGATGTCGCTGGCGTTCATGGGTTTCTCCGGACTGGTGAGGCTGTAGACGATGCTGTCCGCGATCATTGCACTCAGCGTCATGGCGGTGGTCTTCGGGCTGACGCTCGGCTATGCCGCCGTGCGTTTCAAGGTCGAGGGTGATCCGCTGGTCGACCAGATCGATGGCCTGCTGCCGCAGACCCAATGCGGACAGTGCGGCTATCCCGGCTGCCGACCCTACGCGACTGCGATCGCGAAGGGCGAGGCCGATATCAACCAGTGCCCGCCCGGCGGAGAGGTGACCATCCACGCCCTCGCCGACCTGCTCGATCGCGACCCGAAACCGCTGAATCCGGAAAACGGCCAGCTCAAGCCGAAGACCGTCGCGGTCATCGACGAGGCGCGCTGCATCGGCTGTACCCTGTGCATTCAGGCCTGCCCGGTCGACGCAATCGCCGGGGCGCCCAAGCAGATGCATACCGTCATCGCCCGCGAATGCACCGGTTGCGATCTGTGCGTACCCCCGTGCCCGGTCGATTGCATCGACATGGTGCCGGTCAAGCAGGATATCCTGACATGGAAGTGGCCTTACCCCGAGCAACGCATTGAAGCCTCTCCTGAAGATCGTCCCGGGGAACGCAAGTCCGCCGGAGGCGCCACATGACGGCAGCCGCCGAGCCGCGCCGGCTGTGGCGTTTTCGCGGCGGAGTTCATCCGGATCAGCACAAGACCGAATCGAACCAGCTCCCGATCTCCGCCGCGAGGATACCGAAGCGGCTGATCCTGCCGTTGCACCAGCATATCGGACAACCCGCCGAGGCGCGGGTCGCGACCGGCGACAGGGTGCTCAAGGGTGAGATGATCGCGCGCGCAACCGGATTTGTCAGCGCGCCGGTCCACGCACCTACCTCGGGCACCGTGACCGACATCGGCGACCATGCGATCCCCCACCCGTCAGGCCTCAAGGCGCCCTGTATCGTCATCGAGCCCGATGGCATGGACGAATGGCAGGATCACTCCGGTGTCGACGACTACCAGTCGCTTGAACCGAGCGACCTGCGCAACCTGATTCGCGAAGCAGGCATCGTCGGCCTCGGCGGCGCCGGCTTCCCGTCCTATATCAAGCTCAATCCCGGACAGCGCAAGTCCATCGAGATCCTTGTGCTGAACGGCGTCGAGTGTGAACCCTATATCACCTGTGATGATGTGCTGATGCGCGAACGGGCCGCTGAAATCATCGGTGGACTCCGGATCATACGCCACGCGCTGCAGGCCGAACGCTGCATGATCGCGGTCGAGGACAACAAGCCGGAGGCATGTGATGCGCTGCGTCGCGCGACGACCGGCCTGGAAGGCGTCGAGGTCGTTCAGGTGCCGACGCTGTATCCGCAAGGAAGCGAGAAGCAGCTCGTACGGGTACTGACCGGCAAAGAGGTCCCGGCCAACGGTCTTTGCATCAATATCGGCGTCGTCAATGTCAATGTCGGCACCGCGGCCGCGGTGTGGCGCGCGATACAGCACGGGGAACCGCTGCTTTCCCGCATCGTTACGGTCACGGGCAGTGCGGTCACAATGGCGCAAAACCTCGAGGTCATGATCGGAACCCCGATGATCGACCTGATCACGCAATGCGGAGGCGATCCCGAACGGATCGAACGCCTGATCATGGGCGGACCGATGATGGGATTCGCGCTTCATCAGACAAGCCTGCCGGTCATCAAGACAACCAATTGCGTGCTCGCGGCGACCGCGGCGGAAATCGCGCCGGCGAAGGCGGCGATGCCGTGTATCCGTTGCGGCGCCTGCGCCGATGTCTGCCCGATCAACCTGCTCCCGCAGCAACTATACTGGTATTCGAAGCACAAGGATCTGGACAAGGTGCAGGAATACAACCTGTTCGACTGCATCGAGTGCGGCTGCTGCTCCTATGTGTGCCCCAGCAATATCCCTCTGGTACAGTATTACCGCTACGCCAAGGGAGATATCTGGATTCAGGAGCGCGAAAAGGAGAAATCGGATATCGCGCGACAGCGCTTCGAGGCGCGGCAGCAGCGCATTGAGCGCGAAAAACAGGAACGCGAGGCGCGCCGCCAGCAGAAAAAGTCGGCGCTCGACACTGCCGCCACGGCGAGGCAGAAAGGGGAAGCGCAGATGCTGGCAGCGCAGAAGCAGGCCGAGTCGCGCCGTGAGGCGGCGATGAAAAAGGTTGCACAACGCGGCAAGGACGACGACGACGCGGGATCCGGTCAGGGATAACAATTATAATGCCGCTCCGCACAGCGACATCGCCGCATGTCAAGACCCCTGTTAGCGTCGCCACCCTGATGGTGCAGGTACTGCTCGCCCTGATTCCGGGGATCGCGGCCTATATCTGGTTTTTCGGCTGGGGCATCGTCATCACGATCCTGATCGCGATGTGCGCCGCGCTCGCGGCCGAAGCCGTGATGCTCAAGGTACGGCGCCAGCCGGTGATGCGATTCCTGACCGATGGCAGTGCGCTCGTCACCGCGGTGCTGCTGGCACTGGCGATCCCGCCAACCGCGCCATGGTGGGTTGTCGTGATCGGCGCGGTATTCGCGATTGTCGTTGCCAAGCATCTCTACGGCGGCCTCGGCTACAACCCGTTCAATCCGGCAATGGTCGGTTACGTCATGCTGCTGATCTCATTCCCGCGCGAGATGACGGCCTGGGTGCCGGCAATCTCGGTCAGTGAATATCCGCTGAGCTTTACCGAATACGCGGCGCTGATCTTCGCCGGTCGCCTGCCGGACGGCGTCATGATGGACGCGCTGACCGAGGCAACGCCGCTCGATACCCTGCGCACCCATCTCGGTCTCGGCAGCACGGTCGTCGAAATCCGCCAGCAGTTCGGCCTCGACGAGGAAACGAGCCGCATCCTCGGCGTGACGCCAATCTTCGGCGCGATCGGAGGCAAGGGCTGGGAGTGGATAGGCGCCGGCTTCCTGATCGGCGGACTGTGGATGATGTTCCGCAAGATCATCAACTGGCACATTCCGTTCGCGGTGCTGGGCTCTCTGACGGCGATCTCGCTGCTGTTCTACCTCATTGACCCCAACCACTACGCCTCACCGCTATTTCATGTGTTCAGCGGCGCGACCGTTCTGTGCGCCTTCTTCATTGCGACCGATCCGGTCAGCGCCGCCACCAGCAGCAAGGGACGGCTGATATACGGCGCCGGCATCGGGGTGCTGATCTATGTCATTCGCGCCTGGGGCGGATACCCCGACAGCGTGGCCTTCGCGGTGCTGCTGATGAACATGGCGGTTCCGCTGATCGACAACTACTTCAAGCCGCGCGTCTTCGGACACGGCAGGGACTAGCCCGATGCTGTTCCGGCACATGCTCGTCACGGCGCTGCTGCTCGGTCTGTTCGCCGTGGTCGGCACGACGATCGTCGCATTCACTGAGGACAATACCCGCGATCTTATCGCGCAGAACGAGCGCGAATACCTGCTGCGCAGCCTCAACGAGGTCGTGCCGCATGACCGCTATGACAACGACATCGAGAGCGACATTGCGACAGTGGAGCCGCGCAAGCTGCTGGGGGTCAAAAAGCCGGTCACGGTCTACCTTGCGCGCAAGGAAGGCAAGCCGGTCGCGGCGATCTTCACGACGGTCGCGCCGGACGGCTATAGCGGGGAGATCCGCCTGCTGGTCGCCATTGAACACGGCAGCGGCGAAATCCTCGGTGTGCGCGTCGTAGCCCACCGCGAAACACCCGGCCTCGGCGATGCAGTCGAAATCGAAAAATCAGACTGGATCAAGGACTTCAAGGGCCATTTCCTGGACGATCCGGGCGAACTGGGCTGGAATGTCGTCAAGGACGGCGGCGTCTTCGACCAGTTCACCGGCGCGACCATCACGCCGAGAGCGGTGGTCAGGGCGGTGCATAACACCTTAAAATACTACGACAGGTACAAAGACGAACTGTTCCCGTCTGATGGCGAGGCAGGACAGGAAGACGAGGTTACAGATGGCCCGGAATGATTACGCCGGCATTACCCGCGACGGCTTGTGGACCAACAATCCCGCGCTGGTCCAAATCCTCGGTCTCTGCCCGCTGCTCGCGGTGACCAACTCGGTCATAAACGGCCTCGGCCTCGGACTCGCGACGATGCTGACCCTGATCCTGTCGAACGGAATCGTGTCCCTGATCCGCAACCACCTGCGGCCCGAAATCCGTATTCCAGTCTTCGTGTTGGTCATCGCATCGATCGTCACGGCGATCGAACTCGCGATGAACGCGTATTTCCACGAGTTGTTCCGCGTTCTCGGCATCTTTATTCCGTTGATCGTGACGAATTGCGCGATCATAGCGCGCGCCGAGTCCTTTGCCTCCAGGAATCCGGTGGTTCCGTCCGTACTCGACGGATTCATGATGGGTCTCGGCTTTGCCCTGGTACTTATCGCCCTCGGTGCGATGCGCGAGGCGCTTGGCGCTGGCACGCTTTTCTCGAATGCCCACCTTATGTTCGGCGAGGGAGCGCGTGATTTCGTCATCACGATCATCCCCGATTATCGCGGCTTCCTGCTCGCCATCCTGCCGCCGGGCGCGTTCATCGGCCTTGGCCTGCTGATCGCACTCAAGAACGTGATCGACGCGCGGCGCAGGACCCGCGCCGAAAGGATCGCCGCTGCCGCGCCTCAACCCTCCACGGCCTGACCCCCTTGATCGCCGCGCCATGGACAGCCGCAAGCGCCGCGAGATATTCACCCGTTTCCGCAAGGCCAAGCCCAATCCGACGACCGAACTCAAGTACCGGTCGCCGTTCGAATTGCTGGTCGCGGTGATCCTTTCCGCACAGGCGACAGACAAGGGAGTCAACCTCGCGACGGCGCAGTTGTTCAAAGTCGCAAGAACCCCGAAGGCAATACTCAAACTCGGCGAGGACGGTCTCAAGTCGCACATCCGAACGATCGGGCTGTTCAACACCAAGGCGCGCAATATTCACGAGACCTGCAGGATTCTCGAAGAACGACATCACGGCAAGGTACCCCGGGAACGCGCCGCGCTCGAGGCGCTGCCGGGCGTCGGGCGCAAGACCGCGAACGTGATCCTGAACACCGCCTTCGGCGAGCCGGTTATCGCGGTCGACACCCATATCTTCCGGGTTGCGAACCGCACCCGCCTCGCGCCGGGGAAAAACGTCGCCGAAGTCGAGCAAAAATTGCTCGAAGTCGTGCCGGAAGAATTCCTCCACGACGCCCACCACTGGCTGATCCTGCACGGACGCTATGTCTGTGTTGCACGCAAGCCTCGCTGCGGGTCGTGCCTGATCGAAGACCTGTGCGAGTATCCCGACAAGGCGGACTGATGTTCGGACAGGACCGGGAACAGATGCGGCGCTATTTCGCCGAGACCTGGCGCAAGCGCCTCGACGGCGCGCCGCTGGAGCCGATCGAGGCGCTGCTGGCAGGCGTCATCGAACAGCATCCGGAATATCACGCGATACTCGATGTCGCCACGCTCGACCGGGAGTACCCCCCGGAACTCGGCGCCACCAACCCCTTCCTGCATATGGGCATGCATATCGCGCTGAAGGAACAGGTCGCCGCCGCAAACCCGGCGGCTATCGTTCCCCTGTACCGCGTGATCTGCGCCCGTCTCGGTGATGCCCACGAGGCCGAACACCGGATGATGGAGTGTCTTGGCGAGGCCCTGTGGCGGGCGCAGCGCGATGGCGCGATGCCGGACGAGGTCGCCTATCTCGAGTGCCTGCGCTGCCTGGCGCGCGGGTAATCCATAATAGGGACGTGGCCCCGCGTTCAGGCGAAGGCCGTTGCGACGCCCAGCCCGACCGCGTGGCTCAGCACGATCACCACCACAGTGATCCCGACATGCTCCCCGATGACCTTCCAGGGCGCGATGCCCTGCGCACGGGCCATCCGGTAGCTGAGCCACGCGATCACCAGCAGCCCCCAGACAATGCCGGCCAGGATCGCGGCGCCGAGGTCGAACAGAAAAATCGGCACGAGAAAGGTCACCGCCATCAGGAATTTCGCCAGGAAGGCCGCAATCGTCGTCAGCCAGATGTCGCCGGGGGTATGAACCCCCTTCGATTCTTCGGCGATATGGATGCCAAGCGCATCGGACATCGCATCCGCGACCGCGATGGTCAAGATCCCTCCGACGACGACCATCGTCGACTGGGTGCCGGAGTGGAGTCCGATCATCAGTCCGAGCGTCGTGATGACACCCGAGGTCAGCCCGAAACTCGCGCCGGTATTGATGTATTTGTTCAATCCCGCTGTTCTTTGACTTCGGTATCGACGCTGAGACGCTGGAACAGCGCGAGACCGACGATCAGGAACGTCGCCGCGAACAGCAGCAGAGTCGGATACAGCAACATGCGCATGTCCTCCCGGCCGGCGCCGAACACGAACACCAGCGCCTCGAGCGTGACCGCAATCGAGATGATCACGAGGAACTTGCTCAGGGTCTGACGCGCATCGCGCAGCGAGCGCAACCGGCGTCCCCGCAGGATCTCCTCCTCGAGCAAATACTTGGAAACGTCGAATACCGCGATCGAGATCACGATCAGGCCGATCGCGTCCAGGAGCTTGTCGATTACCGCCTCGCGGGTCGTGACCGCGACCCAGATATCCCACAGGGCATAGCCGGCCATGGCCAGGCTGATCGACAGGAGGCAGACGCAGAACAGGCCGTATATGACGCTGCCGAACACCGTCGTAAAACGCATGAAGTCACGCATGGCACAATTCCAGCAAACTTAAGTTACAATCCATCTATCGTTACTCCGTGGTATAGAGGCGCCAATGAAACTGGGCGTGGAAGAATTCCGGTCCTGGGAAAACAAGTGTATAACCCTGCTCGGCATGTCCGGCGTGGGCAAGACCCATTTGTCCGATCTGTTGATGCAGGATGACTGGTTCCATTTTTCCGGGGACTACCGCATCGGCACCCGATACCTGGATGAACCTATCCTGGACAACATCAAGCAGCAGGCCATGCAGGTGCCTTTCCTGCGTGAGCTGCTGCGCTCGGACTCAATCTACATCAACAACAACATTACCGTCTACAATCTGCAGCCGGTGGCGACTTTTCTCGGAAAACTCGGCGACCCCCAGCGCGGCGGACTGCCGCTGAAGGAGTTCAAGCGCCGCCAGGAATTGCATCGCCTGGCCGAAATCGCCGCAATGAAGGATGTCCCGGACTTTATCCACAAGGCCCGCTTCATTTACGGATATCAGCACTTCATCAACGATGCAGGCGGAAGCATCTGCGAGCTGGACGATACGGAGGTCATCGACGTTCTGAACAGGCACACCCTGGTGCTTTATATCAAGGCTAGCAAGCAGGATGAGGAGGCGCTGATCCGGCGCGCGGTCAGCAACCCGAAACCATTGTACTACCGCGAGGCCTTCCTCGACGAGCAACTCGCGATCTATATGGAAGAGAAGCGGTTGCCCTATGTCGCGACGATGGATCCCGACGACTTTGTGCGCTGGGTATTTCCGAAACTGTTCCATTCGCGTATCCCGCGCTATGAACAGATCGCGCGCGATTACGGTTACACCATCACCACCGAGGAACTGGCCGGGGTGCACAACGAGCAGAGCTTTATCGCCGTGGTCGAAAAGGCCGTGGCGAGGCAGAACTGACCATGCCGCTGGTTTCCAAATCGGGTCTGCCCACTTTCGGGCGCCTGAAGCAGGAAGGCGCGACCGTGCTGACCGAACAGGAGGCCGGCTGCCAGGACATCCGCGAGTTGCACATCGGCCTGCTGAACATGATGCCGGACGCCGCGCTCCAGGCTACCGAGCGCCAGTTCTACCGCCTGGTCGGCGAGAGCAACCAGATCGCGCAATTCTACATGCATCCGTTCACGCTCGACGCGCTGGACCGCAGCGAGCAGGCGATGGATTATATCCGCGCGTACTATGAGTCCTTCGAGCAGATCAAGGCCGATGGCCTCGACGCGCTGATCATCACCGGCGCCAACGTGACCCAGCCCGACCTCGCTTCCGAACCGTTCTGGGACCCGCTGATCGAGGTCATCGACTGGGCGGCGGAGAATGTCACGTCGATCCTGTGCTCCTGCCTCGCGACCCACGCCGTACTGCAGTTCCGCTTCGGCCAGCGCCGCCGCCGCCTGCCGGCGAAGCGCTGGGGCGTGTACCGACACCGCGTGCTCGACCGCACCCACCCGTTGGTCAACGACGTCAACACGATGTTCGACGTACCCCACTCGCGCTTCAACGAGATCGGCCGTGACCAGTTCTCGGCCGCCGGCCTGCACGTCCTGGTCGAGAGCCGCGAGGCCGGCGTGCACCTCGCAGTCAGCGAGGACCGCTTCCGTTTCGTATTCTTCCAGGGCCACCCGGAGTACGACACGATCAGCCTGCTCAAGGAATACAAGCGCGAGATCATGCTCTATGCCCGCGGCCGGCGCGACGATTATCCACCGTTCCCGGAAAACTACTTTACGCTGAGTACGCGCGCGATCCTCGACGAACACCGCGACCGGGTGATTGCTGCGTTAGATGCCGGAAGTGCGGTCCCGGAACTGCCCGAAGAGCTGATTCGCGGCGGCCTGCACAATACCTGGCACGACACCGCCGAGGCGGTGATCAACAACTGGGTCGGAAAGGTCTACCAGATCACCCACCACGACCGGAAGCTGCCGTTCAAGGACGGCATTGATCCGAAGGACCCGCTTGGGTTGCTGTAAATTTCAGGGCAAATCTACTCCGGCCATTCGAGAGCGATATCAAAGTTCGCCTGATGGATGCCGGTGCCACAGTCGAAGGTCACCTCGACGCGCCAGTCGCCTCCCATCGAATACTCGGGACTTTGCCCGCTATAGACCCCGGAACGAAGCTCTTCCATCTGCACGACAACATCATCCGTGCTCATCTCATGCTCCGGCATGTACTGCCTGAAAGTGACATGACACGCGCGCACGGTCCGGTTGCTGCCGTCGTTGATCCTGATTGCTGCGGCGGCGTCGCTGCCGACCTGCGGGGGCCACGGCGTCGTCTTGAAGCGCACGGTGTATTCGCCAGAGCCGGCGCTCAGCGATTCACTCCAGTCGGAGCAACCCGCCAGTATGAACAGCAAGGCGGCCGATAGCAGCGCCGGCATCAGGAGTGGTCTCGGCATCGTGATGCCTCCTCAGTGCTTTTTCTGGATCAGCTCGATCCGGTAGCCGTCCGGGTCCTCGACGAACGCGATTACCGTCGTGCCGTGCTTCATCGGCCCGGCCTCGCGGACGACGTTGCCGCCGCGCCGGCGTATATTGTCGCAGGCCGCCGCGGCGTCGTTGACCGAGATCGCGATATGCCCGAAGCCGTTTCCGAGGTCGTAGGATGCGGTATCCCAATTGTGGGTCAACTCGATGACCGCGGTCTCCGACTCGGGCCCGTAGCCGACGAAGGCCAGCGTGAAGCGGCCGTCCGGATAGTCATGCTTGCGCAAGAGGCGCATACCGAGCACCTCGGTATAGAACTTGAGCGAGCGCTCGAGGTCACCGACGCGGATCATCGTGTGCAGCAGGCGCATCAGCCCTTGCCCCCGGGCTTGCGCTTCAGCCGCGCCGCGATGCGCATGCGCAGCGCGTTCAGCTTGATGAAGCCTTCCGCGTCCTTCTGATTGTATTTACCGGCATCGTCCTCGAAGGTCGCGATGTCGGCGTCGAACAGGCTGTCGCGCTCCGAGCGGCGCCCGGTGACCGAGACGCTGCCCTTGTAGAGCTTCACGCGCACCGTACCGTTGACCGTCGCCTGCGACATGTCGATCATCTGCTGCAGCATGCGCCGCTCCGGGCTCCACCAGTAGCCGTTATAGACCAGACTCGCATAGCGCGGCATCAGATCGTCCTTCAGGTGCGCGACCTCGCGGTCGAGCGTGATCGACTCGATCGCCCGGTGCGCCTTCAGCATCACCGTACCGCCCGGTGTCTCGTAGCAGCCGCGCGACTTCATGCCGACATAGCGGTTCTCGACGAGGTCGAGTCGACCGACGCCATGGGCCCCGGCGATGCGGTTGAGCTCGGCCATGACCTGCGCCGGGCTCATGCGCCCGCCGTCGATCGCGACGATGTCGCCCTTCTCGAATTCCAGTTCAATCGAGACCGGGCTGTTCGGCGCGTCTTCCGGCGCGACGCTCCAGCGCCACATCGACGCCTCGGGCTCGACCCACGGATCCTCGAGCGGTCCGCCTTCGTAGGAGATGTGCAGCAGGTTCGCGTCCATCGAATACGGCGAGCCGCCCTTGCGCCTGGCCTCGACCGGGATGCCGCGGCTCTCGGCCCAGTTCAGCAGCTTCTCGCGCGACAGCAAGTCCCACTCGCGCCACGGCGCGATGATGCGGATCTCCGGATTCAGCGCATAGGCGCCGAGCTCGAAGCGGACCTGGTCGTTGCCCTTGCCCGTCGCACCATGTGAAACCGCATCGGCGCCGGTCGCCTCGGCAATCTCGACCAGGCGCTTGGCAATCAGCGGTCGTGCGATCGAGGTGCCGAGCAGGTACTCGCCCTCGTAGAGCGTATTCGCGCGGAACATCGGGAACACGAAGTTGCGCGCGAACTCCTCGCGCAGGTCCTCGATGAAGATCTCGCGCACGCCCATCGCCTCGGCCTTGCGGCGCGCGGGATCGAGTTCCTCGCCCTGGCCGATGTCGGCGGTGAAGGTCACGACCTCGCAGCCGTAAGTCTCCTGCAACCAGCGCAGGATCACCGAGGTATCGAGGCCGCCGGAATAGGCGAGAACGACTTTTCTGATATCTGACATATGACGGTTGCTTCCCGGTAGGCCTTATGACACCGGCTTCTTCGCGCTGCGGCGCAGGCGCGACAGCAACCGGCGCGCCATGTCGCCGAACAGCTCGGTCTGGGTCGGGTGCGGATGGATCGCCTCGGCGACCTGGTCGAGTGTCAGGTTGCCGGCGACCATCATCACTGCCTCGCCGATCAGCGTGTCGGCATGGTCGGCGAGGAAATGCACGCCGACGATGCGCCGCGACGCCTTGTCGGCGACGATCTTGATCAGGCCGTGGGTCTCGTTGTTGATCATCGCCTTTGCGTCGATGCTGATCGGGACCTTGACCTCGACCGCGTCGATGCCCTTCGCCTTCGCCTGCTCGACCGACAGGCCGACGAACGCGGCCTGCGGGCGCGTGAAGATCACGCCGCAGTCCTTCGCCTGATCATAGCTTGCGCGCTCACCGGCGATCGTCTGCGCCGCGACCCGGCCCTGCTGGCCGGCGGTATGCGCGAGCATCAGCCCGCCGATGACGTCGCCGACCGCAAAGATATGCGGGACCGAGGTCCGGCAGCTCGCATCGACGCGGATCACGCCCTTGTCAGACTCAACGCCGGCCTGGTCGAGCTTCAGGGGTTCGAGTACCGGACGCTTGCCGGTCGCCATCAGGACATAGTCCGCGCTCGCATTATGTTTCTTGCCATCCGCATCGGTATAGGAGAGCTTCATTGCGCCGGGCTTGCCCTTGACCTCGCTGACCTTGACCGCGGTCAGCACCTTGAGCCGCGGTTCGTGGGTCAGCACCTCGGTCAACTGCTTCGCAACCTCGGCCTCAACCTCGGCGAGGATGCGGTCCTGGGCCTCGAGCAATGTGACCTCGGTGCCGAAGTCCTGGAAGATCTGCGCCATCTCGAGCCCGATCGCGCCGCCGCCGACGACCAGCAGTTTTTTCGGGCGATCCTTCAGGTCCCACACCGTGTCAGAGGTCAGCACTCCGCCGGACTCGACGCCCTCGCGCGCGCCCGGGATCGGCGGCACGAACGGCGGCGCACCGGTCGCGATCACCGCGCAGCCGAAGCTCAGATTTTCGCCCTTCGAACCGTCGCCGGGCGCGACGCGCTGGTGACGCTCCTTGTTGTTGCCGGAGGTATCGACGAACAGTTCATGCGCGCCGGTGAACGAGGCGTAGCCCTGCTTTAGCGTGATCTTCACGCCCTTGTCGGTCTTCTCGGCCATCTCGCCGCGGGTCTCTAGCACCTTGCGTCGGGTCGTCTCGAGCTTCTTCCAGTTCAGCTTCGCGCCGGTCGTGCCCTCGATACCGAGGTGGTCGTCGTCGGCGCGGTCCCGGATGCGGTCGGCCGCGGCGCGCCAGGCCTTGGACGGGATGCAGCCGCGCCACAGGCATTCTCCGCCGGGCAGCGGCGCGTCGTTGATCATCACGACCTTGTAGCCGTGCCCGGCGAGATCGCGCGCGCAGTCCTCGCCGCCGGGACCGCCGCCGATCACCGCTACATCGTAGTCCCACTCGCCCTCCGGGATCGCGGGACCGGTGCTGATCCACGACTCCGGTTGCTCGATCAGCTGCTTCAGCGCGGCGAGATATTTCGCGACATGGGCGCCGTAGACGACGCGATGGTCGGCAGTGATCATCAGCGGCATGCCCTGCTCGCCGGCGGTCGCGATCGCGAGGATCGCCGCCATGCCGGGCGTCGGAATCGCATCGAACAGGCTAACGCCGAGCATGCCCATATTCGAGACCATGAAGGTCGGGTTCGCGTATTCGTCTGGTTTCAGGCGGCGCTTGCGGGCGCGCTCGACGAGATCCTTCCAGTTCTCGTTCAGTTCCTCGAGCGAACGCGAATCGCAGCCGTGCAGCACCGGCACGACGAGGCCGCCGTCCTCAGCGGTGACCGCCATGCCAATGTCGACGTTGTCGCGCTCGATCAGCTTGTCCTCGGGCTGGTAGGCCCAGTTCATGCGCGGCTGCTCGCGCATCGCAAGCGCACAGGCCTTGGCGATCGCAACAGTCAGCGACACGCCATTCTTCTTCGCCGCGCGCGCGAGTGCCTCGGGGCGCGCGTGCACGGTGACGCGGAAGGTCGGCATCGTCAGCGCGCGCGTCATGTTATGGCTGACCGCGCGCTCGAGCGAGGTCATCTTGCGGCCGTCGCCGGGGACGTC
>CAZJKV010000012.1:0-6701 GCA_964546765.1 uncultured Chromatiales bacterium | reverse complement strand
AACGACGCCGGCAGCGCCTGGGGCGCCGCCGCAGAACGCTGCGCGCCTGCCCGCTCGACATCGCCGGCTGTGATCTCTCCGGATGGCCCGCTGCCGCTGAGCCGGGTGAGGTCGACGCCGAGCTGTCCAGCCAGCTTGCGCGCATAAGGCGTGACGGCCCTGCCCGGCGGGCGGTCAGCCGGTGCAGCATCGCCGTAGGGCGCTGGCTGCTCGCTGCTTACGCCCTTCGCGGGCGCCGCGGCCTTCCCGGCCCTGTCATTATCCGTTTCAGCGGTCTGCGGCGTGGTTGCCTTTTGCCTGCCCAGCGTCCCTTCGCTCACGACCTGGTCCTTCTTTTCGACCAGGAACGCCATCTCACCCCCGACCGGGACTACACTGTCGACCGCTGCGACCGGACCGGATAAAAAGCCCTCGCGGAATACCTCGACATCCATGATCGCCTTGTCGGTCTCGACCGTCGCGACGATGTTACCGCGTTCGATGCTGTCCCCGGGTTGCTTCTCCCAGCTGACGACGACACCCTCGGTCATCGTGTCGGAGAGCTGCGGCATCGTGATCGTGTAGATCGCGCCGACTGGCGCGGCCGGGCCGCCGGCCGCGGCGGATTCGGCGGGCACCGGCTGTGACTGCGGTGCGGCGTCCTTTTTTGCGGCTTTTGCGCCCGGCTTGTCTTTCCCCGGCTGCTTGTCCGGCTTCGCCGCACCCTGCTTGCCTACGGCATCCTTGCTCGGGACCAGCACCGCGATCGGGTCACCGACCGCGATCGTGTCGCCGACCTGGGCAAGCGGACCAGACAAATAGCCCTCGCGAAACACCTCGACGTCCATGATCGCCTTGTCGGTCTCGACGGTTGCGACGATGTCGCCGCGCTCGACCTTGTCACCAAGCTTCTTCTCCCAGCTGACGACGACGCCTTCGGTCATCGTGTCGGAGAGCTGGGGCATTTTTATCTGGTAGGTGTCGGACATGCGTTTCCCTGGAGATTGGCGCCTGCGTTCAAGATTCAAGGGGTCAGGGCGCCTGAACACTGCTTCAAGCACCCTGACCCCTTGTATTCAACAATCAGCTCGCGCGTCGATTCTGGAACAGCGTCATCGTCTGCTCGACGACCATTTTCGTATTGGGAATTACGGCCTTCTCGAGCGGGCGGCTGTAGGGGATCGGAACGTTCAGCGCCGACACCCTGACCGGCGGCGCATCAAGTTCAAAGAAGCAGGTCTCGTTGATGACCGCCATGATCTCGGAACCGACGCCGACCGGCGCCTCTGCCTCCTCGACGACGACCGCGCGGTGGGTCTTAGCAACCGATCTGGTGATGCCTTCCCGGTCGAGCGGCGACAGTGCGTAGAGATCGACGACCTCGGCCTCGATGCCGTACTGTTTCGACAGCGTCTCTGCCGCCTGCAGGCACCAGTGCACCGAGATGTTATAGCCGAACAGCGTCACGTCGCGGCCTTCCCGAACGACCTCGGAGCCCTCGAGCGGATGGAAGTACTCCTCGTCCGGCACCTCGCCCCTGAGGTTGTACATAAGCTCGTGCTCGTAGATGAATACCGGGTCGTCGCAGCGCACCGCCGATTTCAGCAGGCTATAGGCCTGTTTCGGCGTCGATGGCGTCACGACGCGCAGGCCGGCGATGCCCATGAACACCTTCTCCATGCGCGCTGAGTGCTGCGCGCCGAGCTGGTGCGCGGTGCCGCCCGGCGAGCGGATCACGACCGGCGCGGTCAACTGGCCGCCGGACATGTAGCGGACCTTGGCCGCGGTGTTGACGATCTGGTCCATCGCGAGCCACGCGAAGTTGACCGACATGATCTCGATGATGGGGCGGACGCCAACGAACGACGCGCCGATCCCGAGGCCGGTATAGCTGTTCTCGGAGATCGGGGTGTCGATGATGCGCTCCGGGCCGTACTTCTCGTAGAGGCCCTGGGTGGCCTTGTAGGTGCCGCCGGCGACGCCGATATCCTCGCCCATCGCGATGACCAGCGGATCGTGCGTCATTTCCTCGTCATGGGCGCGACGTATCGCCTCCCAGTACATCATCTCGGCCATCAGCGTTTCCCTCCCCGGCCCTTGACCCAGGGATCATTGTCCGCGAGTACATATTTTCCGACATCTTCGGGCGACGGGTCTGGTGATTCCTCGGCGAAACGTATCACCTCGTTCTCGATCTCGTCGATGATCTCGCGATCCATGGTCCTGAACTTGTCGAGCGTCAACTCATTGTCATCTATCAGGCGGTTGCGCAGGATATGGATCGGGTCACGCTTGAGCCACTGCTTCTCTTCTTCCTTCTTGCGATAGGCATTCGAGTCGGACATTGAGTGGCCGCGATAGCGGTAGGTCATCAGTTCGAGAAAATACGGGCCTTCGCCGGAGCGCACATGATTCACGGCAGTGACCGCGGCCTCGTAGACGCCCTCGACGTCCTGGCCGTCGGTCTGCACCGCCGGGATGTCGTGTGCGGCGGCGCGCTTGTACTGATCCATCACCGCGGTCGAGCGGTCGATGCGGGTGCCGATACCGTAGAGGTTGTTCTCGCAGACGAACAGCACCGGCAGCTGCCACAGGCGCGCCATGTTCAGCGTCTCGTGGAAGGTCCCCTGGTTGTTTGCGGCGTCGCCGAGGAAGCAGATCGAGATCTCGTCGCCGCCCTTCAACTTGATGCCTTTCGCGATCCCTGCGGCCAGCGGGAATGGTCCGCCGACCAGCGCATAGCCGCCCATGAAGCGCGCCTCGACGTCGAAGACGTGCATCGAGCCGCCGCGCCCGCGGCTGCTGCCGGTCTCCTTGCCGAACAGCTCGGCCATGACACGCTTGGGGTCGGCACCGCACTTGATCGCGTGGATGTGATCGCGATAGCCGGTGATCACGTAATCGTGCCCGGGCCGGGCCGCCTCCATGACCCCGTGGACGCAGGCCTCCTGTCCGGAGTACAGGTGCAGGAAGCCGCCGATCTTGCGCTCGACATAAGCCTCGTAGCAGCGCTCCTCGAAGCGCCGCGCGTACAGCATCTCATGCAACAGCCGTTGCTTGTCGGCGACGCCGAGCGGCCGGGCGTCGGCCGGGCGCGCGCCCTGTTTGAGATAACCTGCCGTTACATTCATGGGCTATCCGTCCTTCTCAGAATTCAGATTTGTCAACTTACCTGTTTTCATTGATATTGTTCTGCGTATCCCTGCTTCCCGAACCGGATCAGCCCAGACCGGCTTCACGCCGGTCGAAGCGGCGCACGGGAACGGGATATCATCCGGTTTTTCCCGGATGAGGTCAATAATTGAAGCATAAAAAGTGACGGAATTACATGGTCATACGCATAGAACAGGCCCCCGGGCCGCCCGACCGTAATGCCTTGGAACGGACTGAAAACCTGATTATTTTTCTCCCGGCCGGGGGGCTGGGGCGAGGCTGGGGACAGATTCCCGGGGGTGATATCCTCAAACGGCGGGCGACGCGCATCGGGCTGGCGGGACTTGCATCGACGCCACTGGTCACCGATCTGCCCAATCGCAGCGGGACCCGGGTCAGTCTGTCGTCCCTGGACGAGGGCGCTGGTGTCTTCGAGACGCTCACGCTCGCCCGCAAGCACGTCGCCACCCATCTCGAACACCGGGCGCGTAGTCTCACGGTCTTCTCTCCGGGGTTCTCCGCTGCGGCATGCCGCCGCATCCACGAGGCCGTCGCCGCGGCCGCGCTCGCCGGCGCTGCGCCGATGCCGGTGTTCAGGAGCGAAAAGACGCCACCGGCGCCGCTCTCGCGGCTGCGCCTGTGCGGGGCCGCCGATCGTATCGATATCGCCCGTGTCCGCGCCGAGGCCGACGGCAACAACCTCGCCCGCGAACTGACGATGCTGCCGCCGAATGAATTGACCCCGGCACAGTATCGCCGCCGCATCGCCGCGCTCGCCCGCGCCGAGGGTTGGAGCATGCGTTTCCTGGACAGCCGGGCATTGCGGCGCAAGGGCGCCGGGGCCTTTCTCGCGGTCGCCCAGGGCAGCGCGACCGACGACGCGGGCATCGTGCACCTGCGCTACCAGCCCAAAACCGGGAAAAGCGGTGCCAGACTCAGGGGTGCCGGCGCCAAATCGGCTGCGCTTGCGCTGGTCGGCAAGGGGATCTGCTTCGATACCGGTGGGGTAAACCTGAAGCCTGCCAAGCACATGCACGGCATGCACGAGGACATGGAAGGCAGCGCGGTCGCGCTCGGCACCTTGCTCGCGCTGTCGCGACTCAAGGCGCCGTTTGCGGTCGACTGCTGGCTCGCGCTCGCGCAGAATCATATCGGCCCGCGCGCGTACAAGCAGAACGATATCGTCACGGCGGCAAACGGTGTCACGATCGAGGTCATGCATACCGACGCCGAGGGGCGCATGGTGCTCGCCGACACGCTTGCGCTCGCGAGTCGAGATAAGCCAGGGCTGATCATTGATTATGCGACGCTGACCGGGAGCTGCGTCTACGCGCTCAGCACGCGCTACAGCGGTGCGTTCACGAACCGCCCGGCGCTGCATCCGGACATCATCGCGGCCGGCGCGGACAGCGGCGAACGCGTCTGGCCGTTCCCGATCGACGCCGATTTCGACCAGGATCTCGAGAGCACGATTGCGGACGTCAAACAGTGCACGCTCGAGGGCACGGCCGATCACATCCTCGCCGCGCGCTTCCTGACGCGCTTCGTCGACGACCGCCCGTGGCTGCACATCGACCTGTCCGCCGGCAATCACAAGGGCGGGCTCGCGCATATACCGACCGACATCACCGGCTTCGGCGTGCGCTTCACGCTGAATCTGCTGCTCGACCGGAAGGTAACGGGAAAGTGATGGGGACAGATCCCCCTATTTTGTTATCCTAGGCAGGCTGCCGGGTAATTGAAACAGGCCCGCCCCTGGACGGGGCCGGAATGACATACACCCGAATAACATTCAAGAGGCCAATTCATGAGCGAACCCTCTCCGCTGACCGAAGCACAACGAAAATTCGTTGATTCCATACCGCTGCGCTCACTGGCGCTTGAGAATTGCCCGCTGGAGCAGACCGCCGGACGCGTGCTGGCCGCGGACGTCATCGCGCTGACCGACATGCCTCCCTACGCGCGGGCGATCGTCGAGGGCTTCCTGGTTCATACGGAAGATACCAGGGGCGCCTCGGAGGAACACCCGGTCTCGTTCCGGATTGCAGGCGCTGTCAAGCCGGGCGATCAGCACTGCCCCTCATTCGGCCATGGCGAGGGCGTCAGCGTCGCGACCGGCAGCCTGGTGTCCGAAGGGCCGTATTCGGTCGTACGCCTGTGGGAGGCGAAACCGGCAAACGACGGCTTCTCTATCACCCGTCCGTTCCCGCCTCGATTCTTCATCGAGGAACAGGGCTGCGACCTGATGCAGGACGCGGTCGCGGTACCGGTCGGCACGTTGCTCGGACCGACCGAGATCGGCACGATCGCGAGCCTCGGCATCAACCAGGTCAATGTGTCGGCCCAGCCGATCGTGACGATCTATTCATCGGGTGACGAGGTCATCCCGTATACCGGGACGATGGCGCCAGGAGCGATTCGCGACAGCAATTCAGTGATGCTCGCGGCTGCGGTGCAGCAGGCCGGCGGGATTCCGCGCATCGCCGGGATCATGAAGGACGACTTCGACCGTTTTGTCGCGTCTGTCAAGGATGCGCTGCGGCACTCCGACATGATCCTGATCTCCGGCGGCACCGCGGTCGGCGGCCGTGACTTCATCACCGACCTGCTGCGCGCCTGCGGTAAACTCGTTGTCGACGGCGTGCCGATGCGTTCGGGCCGTCCGCTGATCATGGGCCACTGCCACGGCAAGCCGATCGTCTGCGTCGCCGGGCATCCGCCCGAGGCGCTGCGCGGCTTCCGGCTGTTCGGCGTCGCGGCGATCGATCGCATGACGGGCCGGATGACGGAACTGCCGGCGGACAGCTGATCGCGCCTGCCGAAGCCGCCGGCCGGCAATCCAATGAAGACCACGCTGACCCTCGTCCGCCCTGACGACTGGCATGTACACCTGCGCGACGGCGCCGCGCTCGCGACGACGGTGCCGCATTGCGCCGCGCGTTTCGCGCGCGCGATCGTGATGCCGAACCTGACACCGCCGGTCGTCGATTGCGCGCAGGCGCAGGCGTATCGCGAACGCATCCTCGCGCATGTGCCCAAGGGCGTCCACTTCGAACCGCTGATGACGCTGTACCTGACCGACCGCACCGCGCCCGACGAGATCCGCCGCGCGGCCGGCGACGACAGCGCCGCCGCAGTGAAGCTTTACCCCGCCGGTGCGACGACGAACTCGGAGAGCGGCGTTACCGCGATCGAAAAGGTTATGCTGGTACTCGAGGCGATGCAGACCCATGACCTGCCGCTGCTGGTCCACGGCGAGGTCACGGCCACCCATGTCGACATCTTCGATCGCGAGGCGCGTTTCATCGACGAGGTGCTCGAGCCGCTGGTACGTCATTTTCCGGCGCTGCGCATCGTGTTCGAACACATCACGACGCGCGCGGCGGTCGACTTCGTGCAGTCGGCGCCGGTGACCGTTGCGGCAACGATCACGCCGCATCACCTGCTCTACAACCGTAACGCCCTGCTCGCCGGCGGTGTGCGACCGCATTATTATTGCCTGCCGGTGCTGAAGCGCGAGGAGGACCGCGCCGCCCTGCTCGGCGCCGCGACCGGCGGCAGCCCGAAGT
>CAZJKV010000011.1:0-33514 GCA_964546765.1 uncultured Chromatiales bacterium | reverse complement strand
CCACTCGTCGGGCGACCGCGCATCGCCCCGCCAGTGGTCCGCGATGCCGGCCCCTCCCGTGAACCCGACCTGACCGAGGCCGTTCGTAAACGGCGCATTGATCGTCGCGACCGCGCGCGTCTCTGTGAGACCGCCGGCGGCCGCGAGCATCGCGGCGCCGCCGAGGGAATGGCCGATCAGCAGTTGCGGCGCGAGGCCTGTCTCCCGCGCCAGGCAAGCAGCCGCGGCACGGACATCCTCGATGTTCGTCGTGAAGTTGCTGTCCTCGAAGCGGCCGCCGCTGCGTCCGAGACCGGTGAAATCGAAGCGCAGCATCGCGATCCCCTGCGCCGCGAGCGTTTGCGACAGGGTGCGAATGAAGCGGTAGTCGCTGTGACAAGTGAAGCAGTGCGCAAGCAGCGCACCGGCGCGCGCGGCGCCGTCCGGAAGATCGAGGCTGCCGCCGAGCCGCACGCCGCGGGCGTTCTCGAATGCGACCCTGCGGGTATGGATGCCGCCGCCGGACCTCGTCATGAAGCGGCGCGCGTCGCCCCGAGCGGCGGACAGGAGACGCCGGTACCGCCATGGCCGCAATAGCCGCCGGGCACCTTCGCGAGATACTGCTGGTGATCGTCCTCGGCGAAATAGAACACCGGCGCGTCGACGATCGCGGTCGTGACCGGGCCGTGGCCGGCGCGCACCAGCGCCTGCTGGTAGAGGTCACGGGAACGCAGCGCCGCGGCGCGTTGGCCGGCGTCGTAGACGTAGATCTCCGACCGGTACTGGGTGCCGATGTCATTGCCCTGGCGCATGCCCTGGGTCGGATCGTGTCCCTCCCAGAAGATCGCGAGCAGCGCTTCGTACGCAACATGCGCCGGGTCGTAGACGACCCGGACGACCTCGTTGTGCCCGGTCAGGCCGCTGCACACCTCTCGATAGTCCGGATTCGGGGTATGGCCGCCCGCGTATCCGACGGCGGTGACCCAGACGCCATCGCGGGTCCAGAAGGCGCGCTCGGCGCCCCAGAAACAGCCCATGCCGAACATCGCGAGCGCGGTCCCTGCCGGGTAGGGAGGCATCAAAGGCTGGCCGCTGACGTAGTGACAGTTCGTCACCGGCATCGCCTCACTGCGCCCCGGGAGCGCCTCGTCCGCGGTCGGCAGGGTCTGTCTCTTGGCCGGGTCACGCCACATCCTGGTCAGTCCCCTCGTCGGTCTCGTCGCCGTCAGGCGCCCTTGCTGGCACGATACGACAGCGCTCCCGGGGCCGGCAAGGATTTACTTGATAACTGAAATGTATTAAAATCCGCTTTATCATAGAAACTGGTTATATAAGCGAGCCTCGAGCCGGTATAACCCCGGGTTATAAACGATAGAAGGAAGCCTGCCGATGAGCCTGAATCGTGCCACGAACCTGCAGACTCCCGCCGCCGATGCCCCCGCGGAGCGCGAATTCGACCCTGAACGCATCCGGACGCTCAACGAGAAATATCGCGACCTGTCTGTCGATGAACGCATCCGGACGCTCTACGAGGACTTCCCGCCTGAAAAGGTCATGCTGACCTCGTCTTTCGCGGCGACCTCGGCCTTTCTGCTGCATGTCTTCTCGCGGGTCGCGCCGCACCAGGCGGTCTTCTTCATCGATACCGGCTATCATTTTCCACAGACGCTCGAATACAAGCAGAAGCTGATCGATCTCTACGGCCTCAAGGTCGTCGATGTCCGCGCCGAGGCCTGGAAGCACGAATTCACGGTGCAAGACGAGACCTGGCGCAAGGACCCGGACTTCTGCTGTTCGATCAACAAGGTCGAGCCGCTGTATGCGATCAAGCACGACTATGATGTGTGGGCCTCGGGCCTGATGCGCTGGCAGACCGAGCACCGCTCGATACTCGACATCTTCGAGGTGCGCAGCGGAATCATCAAGTTCTATCCGCTGATCGATATCACGCGTGAACAGCGCGACGCGTACATCAAGGAACACCGCTTGCCGTTTCACCCGCTGGTCGCGGTCGGTTACTCGTCGATCGGCTGTACCCACTGCACCGCCCCGGGTCTCGACGACCGCGGCGGTCGCTGGAACAACAGCCCCAAGACCGAGTGCGGGCTGCACCTCTGATCCTGCCCGGCTGAGACCGCCTCATCGCGCGCGTTCACCCGCGCCTGTCAGGCTGTGTTAGGATGGCCGGACGCGGACGGAGCAAACCCGATAACAGCCATGACTGTCCCGGTTATCGATATCGATACATTCAACCTCCATGCCGGCCGCCTGCTGGCAAACAAATACCGGGTCATCAAGTGTCTCGGCGCCGGCTGGGAAGGCGAGGTCTATCTTGTCAGGGAAGAAGTCACCGGCATCGAACGCGCGGCAAAATTCTTCTTTCCCCAGCGCAATCCCGGCAACCGGACGCTGTCGTTCTACGCCAAGAAGCTGCACAAGCTGCGCCACTCATCGATACTGATTCAGTACCACACCCAGGAAACGATCCGCTACCGCGGCGTCCCGATCACCTTTCTGGTCTCGGAATACGTCGAAGGCCAACTGCTGAGCGACTTTCTCTCGCGCCATCCCGGCAAACGATTGTCTCCGTTCCAGGGCCTGCACCTGCTGCACGCGCTGGCCTCCGGCATCGAGAGCATTCATCACATGCGCGAATATCACGGCGACCTGCACACCGACAACGTAGTCATCCAGCGCTTCGGGCTCAGTTATAATCTGAAGCTGCTCGACATGTTCCATTGGGGCGCGGCCAGGAAACGGAACATCCATGATGACGTCTGCGACCTCATCCGCATCCTGTACGATGCCCTCGGTGGCCAGCGCCATTACGCGAAGCTGCCGAGCGAGATCAAGGCGATCTGCTGCGGACTCAAGCGCGGACTGATATTGAAGAAATTCCGCTCGGCCGGCATGCTGCGCGAATATCTCGAAACCATGCAATGGCAATAGGACGGCGTCATTGACCTCCCTGCCCGAAGCGCGCCCGGTGGAAATCCTGCAGAGCTGGATCTACCTCGATCGCGACATGTCCGGACACGGCGTCATCCACGATTGTGCGGCGGGACTGATCGGCATTTATAGCGCCCGCGCGCCCCACAAGACTGCCGAGTCCGCGAACGAGGACGCCGCTGCGGCCTTCTGCTTCCCGGGCGGCGCCGGTCTGCTCGTGGTCGCGGACGGCATGGGCGGGATGCCGCAGGGCGACCGCGCCTCCGGCCTGCTGATCGAGGCGATACAGGATTCGCTGCGACGGAGCGCGGACCCGGGCGGAAAAGGCCTGCGGGAACAGCTGATCGACGGCATCGACAGCGCGAACGCGCGCATCAATGCGCTCGGCGTCGGCGCCGGCTCGACACTGGCGGCGGTCGAGATCAGCCAGGACACGATCCGGACCTGCCATGTCGGCGACTCCATGATCCTCGTCACCGGCAATCGCGGCAGGATCAAGCTGCAGACCGTCTCGCACTCCCCTGTCGGCTATGCCGTCGAGGCCGGCATCCTGGACGAAAACGAGGCGATGCATCACGACGACCGCAACGTGGTCTCGAACGTGGTCGGGCTGCCGAACATGCGCATCGAACTCGGCCCGGCGCTGCGGCTCGCGGCCTATGACACGGTACTGCTGGCCAGCGACGGCCTGTTCGACAACCTCTTTATCGAGGAAATCACCAGCCATATCCGTAGCGGTCCGCTGGATGTCGCGATGCAGGGGTTGGCCGCCGCCTGCCGCGCGCGCATGGAGCAGCCGACCGTCGGGGCCCCTTCGAAGCCTGACGACCTGACCTTCATGCTCTATCGCCGTCACCGAAACGGCGTTTCCGCCGTCGCCTGATCCGCACTATAATAGACACGAACCGATGTGCTGCCGCAGCACGGACAGACGCGTCACAAGCTCCCGTTTCGGAACCGCCCAATGGAAATGACCTCCGTCACGATACCGCTCGCCTTCCTGGCAGGAACCCTGTCATTTCTGTCGCCCTGCGTGCTGCCTCTGGTGCCGGTGTACCTGAGCTACCTTTCCGGCAGCGCAATCCACGACGACAGCGAACTGAAGCGCGCCCAGGTCTTCACCCACGCGGTACTGTTCGTCACCGGGTTCACGCTGGTGTTCATCGTGGTCTTCGGTCTGCCGGCGACGCTGCTCGGCGCGGCGCTGAACCAGTACAGCACGATCATCGCCCAGGTCGGCGGTGTCATCCTGATCCTGTTCGGCCTGCACACGATCGGTGTCTTCACGATTCCGTTCCTGAACATGACCCGGCAGATCAGCATCGATCCGGGCATGACGCCGGGTTATCTGCGTTCGGGCCTGATCGGCGTCGCATTCGCGGCCGGCTGGACGCCGTGCATCGGCCCGCTGCTCGGGGCGGTCATGACGATGTCTTTCACCGAGCCGACGACCGGCGCCTTCTTCACCTTCATCTACGCAATGGGCCTCGCGCTGCCGTTCCTGCTGACCGCGTTGCTGCTGACCCGCGCCACGCACTTCCTGCATCGCATGAACCGGCACGCCCATATAGTCCAGCGCGTCAGCGGGATCTTCCTGATCCTGGTCGGCTTGCTGCTCGTCAGCGGTCAACTCTCGACGATGAACACCTTCTTCATCAATCTCACGCCGGAGTGGCTGATCGACCATCTCTGACCGCGACGACTCCGCGCGAATCGCGCTGCCGGGGCAATGCCCCGGCGCGCCCTCTCAGAAGCTCCGCTGAAACGACAGTGCGACGCCGTCGAACGGTCCGCGCCGCGCCTCGAGGCCGACCCATCCCCGGTAGTCGACCTCGAGCCGCAGGCCATACACGGCCCCCGAGGTGCGCGGGTTCTCGAACGTCGATGTCGCATCGACCAGTCCGCGCGCCCTCTGGTCGACTTCGATGGTCGACCACAGCAGACCGGCGTAGGTCGTCAGGGAGCCGGCCAGATCGGCCTGCAAGGTCATCGCCGCATCGGCCTGCGCCCAGTCCAGATCGACCTTCTGGTCCTCCACCTCGTCGCGCAACCAGTGATACAGAAACCGTCCCGTCAGGCCGATGCGCAGGCGCTGACCGGCGGGGATCGTCCCGTGGATATTCACACCGAGATAATTGCCGGTGAAACGCATGCCCGCCGTCAGCGCCTGTCCGGTCTGGCTGGCCGAGGCATAGCCCAGCAGCAGGCCGAGGGTCATGCCGTCACCGACCGTCTCGGACAGCGTGACGCCTGCACGCGACAGACGCGTACCGGTGTCGTCTACGTCATCGGACAGGTCGCTCCTGTCCCGGGCGAGGTGGAGCGCGAAACCGAAGCCGCCGGCCGGTACCCCGACTGCCAGTTCGGCGGCCGATGCCTGCGCGGCGCACAGGCACAGCACGCTGCAGAGGAACGAACTACGCAGTGACATGGAGCAGAAGATGCACGATAATCCGCGCCCGATCAATCCCGGTGCGGATCAGCCGGCCGCGCGGGACCCGTCGTTGGTTTGCTGATGAAACAGGTAACGGTTGCGTCCCTGGCGTTTCGCCCCGTAGAGCGCGGCATCCGCCGCCTTGAGGATGTCCTCGACACACTCGAAGTGCGTGGACTCGTCATGGACCGCGACGCCGAATGATGCGGTCACGATCAGTTCGACCTTTTCGTTCAAACGGTGGCGTGTGGTGCGGAACGCCTCGAGCAGGCGCTCGCAGCTGCGGAGGGCGCTGTCGTATCCGGATCCCGGGAGTATGATGACGAACTCCTCTCCGCCGTAACGGGCGATGATATCGCTGTCACGCGCATGACGTGTGAGCAAGGTCGCTGCCTCCCGGATCACATGGTCTCCGGCCAGGTGTCCATATTTGTCATTGATCCCCTTGAAACTGTCCAGATCGATGAAGATCACCGCCAGCGGCCAGCCATGTTCGTTTGCGAGTTCGAGCTCGTCGTGAAGTGCCTGCTTGAGATGGGAGTGATTGAACAAGCCGGTCCGCACGTCGCGGCGGTTCTCCTCTTCGAGCCTGATCGTGCGATGCTCGAGGATCTTCGCCGCTTTCTCGAGCATCACGGATTTCTGCATGACCTTGATATGACGCAGCAGTATCAGCTCGCGCGCATCGTTGACGAGCTGTTCGGGATTCCCGTGATCTTCCATCTCGATATCGAACAGCGGCGCGAGTTCCCCGAGCGCCGATCCGGCGGCCCCGAGAATCGCGATAAAATCCGTTTCACTGATGCCGAGCATACTGTCGGCCTTGTTCATAACCCGCATGAGCAGCGTGTCCTTGTCGTCCTCGCACCACAGCTCGGCCATCTCGCTCGCGATCGCGATGATCCTGATTTGCTGCTGCATCGCAGGCCAGTCATCGAGGATGGCTGCATCGGGATCATGGCTGTACAGGACCAGGGCATGGAGATTGTCAGGAAAATTCCACTGCTGCAGCAGCCAGGCGCCGATTTCGGCGTGATCGGTGCCGAGCCGTTCGCGTTCCCGGATGCAGACGACATCATGCGGTTGCCTGGCCGAGTGGCCGTCCGGGTAGAGTTCGGGCATGGCGCGTCCGAGCATCATCATGCCGATGTCCTGCAGCAGCCCGCCGAGGAACAGGTCTTCGCGATTCTGCAGGGCGAGGCGCTCGGCCAGCACCTGGGCGCATGTCGCCGCGGCCAGGGAGCGACGCCAGTAGTGCGGATAGTCGAAGTGGTCATCCAGCCTGCGATCGAGATTGTTGACGACTGAAAATCCGAGCGCGAGCGTGATGGTGCCTTCGATTCCGAACAGTGTAATCGCCTGCCGGAGATTCTCGGTCTTGCGCTGGCGGGCATAGAGGGGCGAATTCGCCATGCGCAACAGCTTGGCAGTGAGTGCCGGGTCGAGATTAATGACCTGGGCGACCTCGCCGAGCGAGACCTCGGGATCCTGCCCGAGTTCCAGCACCCGCATGACGACCCCGACCGGACTCGGCAGGTCGGCACACTGGCAGAGACGTGCGAGCAGGGCCTTGTCCCGAATCGGGGCGCCGGCATCCACGGTGAGCGTATTGTTGCGCTTCATGATATGTCGACGCCGTAGTTCTTGCTTGTTGATTATTCAACGGACATGACCATGTGCGCGCCGGCCACACGGTCGTCAGGAATATCATCGGTCAAAACGGGAAAATCGTGAGGCCTGGCGAGCGGGACCGCCGGGATCAGACTCGGGGAATCCGGTCACGGGCGTGTGCGGGGATAATATCTGACGGTCAGGACGGCACAGACGGTCAACGTCGGCGACGCGCGACGCCGACATCATGCGCATGGTCATCCCGCGCCCGTGAGGGCGTCAGTCAGAGCGCGTTCAGGATATTGAATATCAGATAGGTAAGCGGCCCACCCATCAACACGCAGGCAATGATCACATTCGTGATTATGTCTCTCGGATCCGCCATGGTCACCCTCCCGATGCGCAGCTGTAACTACCGGCGCCCCGACTGCAGCCGTCCTGGCACGCCGGCAAAGAATCAATAGGGATTGGGTCCGAACACCCCGTCGTCCCAGTTGTCGATGAGCAGGTCGTCCGCAGCCTCGAAAGAGACTTCGTTCTCGATGATGACCTGGGATATGCCCATGATTTCGTAGTCTGTCGGATCCTGCGAGTATTGGGGATCCAGCAGGCCATTCGGGTTTCCGCCTGAATTGCCGCTGCCGATCGCCGGGCCGTCGTTGCCGCGGTAGAGCAGCAGGCCGAAATCTATGTCCCCGTTTTCTTCGTCGATTACGAGACTGCGGATCCACGTTGCCGACAGGGCGTTGCCCGCCGCATAGGTGAAGGATTCGGCGCCGACCGACAGCGTGCCGGCATTCGTCTGGTAACTGCCGGTCACGATCGTATGACCGAAGGTCACGACCTTTTCCGGATCTTCGTTGTACTGAAGGATCTGGATGCGCCCGTCCCGCAACAGGCTTGCGCCCTCGTTGGGGGACGCCGTGGTCTCCATGCTGAAGGTCTGGTAACCGTCGATTTCATCGCCGTTGAGTTCCTGGAAGACCTCGACCGCAAGGTTGTTGTCTAGCGCGCTGGCGCCAAACAGTGCGCCGCGATACGCGGCCTGGATCGTGTAGTAACCGTTGGCGCTGTCGTCGATGACAGTCTTTACGCCGATCGCGTTGGCGGACCCGCCCGAGGACACCGACGCCTCGTAGGTGAAATCACCCTGACTCGTACCCGCATCGACGAGGATCGTCTGTACGAAGCGTTCGCTGCCGGTATCCACCTCGCGCATCAGGAGATCGTCACCGGTCGCTGTACCGTTGGTGCAGGTGGCGCCGTCCGGACAGGGCGCGCTGCTGACGTTATCGGGATCGAAGAGAGGATTGTCGATCGTGAAGCCGTTGCCCGATCCGTCGCCGTCGAACGGGATCGTACCGACGGAACCTCCGGCCAACAGGGGACTGCTCGCGACCGCCAACGCGATCGCACTCACCTTCACGGCGTGTCTGTGACACTTGCGCATATCCGACTTGGGATCATCCTAGAACCGTCCGTGACAGCGTACAATAACCGGCGCCGGAGAAAGGCGCAAGTAGGATAAATTGCTACAAATGATTAACTGAAATGGTCGGGGCGAGAGGATTTGAACCTCCGACCACCGCAACCCCATTGCGGTGCGCTACCAGGCTGCGCTACGCCCCGAAGATAAACAGATGGAACCGATGATTGCGCGGATAACGGTGCGCTGATGCCCGTACGCGGTACTACACTGGACGCCTCTCAGACCTTCAGCGTCTTCATCAGATCTTCAAGCTCCTGCCTCATCTGGCGAACGACCTGACGACTGCGGCTCGCGTCGGTCTTGATCTCCTTGCCGGAGAGTTTCTGTCGCGCGCCCCCGATCGTGAAGCCCTGCTGATACAGCAGGTCACGGATCTGGCGCACCAGCATGACATCATGGCGCTGGTAATAACGCCGGTTTCCGGCCCGCTTGATCGGAGCGAGTTGCGGAAACTCCTGCTCCCAGTAGCGCAGGACATGCGGCTTGACGCCGCACAGCTCACTGACTTCCCCTATCGTGAAATACCGTTTCCCGGGGATCGGGGGCAACGCGTCATTCCCGCTGGGTTCCAGCATGGGCCTCGACTCTTGCTTTTAATTTTTGCCCAGGATGGAAGGATACCACCCGCCTTGCCGTAATCGGAATCTCTTCGCCGGTCTTCGGATTACGGCCCGGCCTTTCGTTCTTTTCCCGCAGATTGAAGTTCCCGAAGCCGGACAGTTTGACCTGCTGTCCCGACTCAAGGGCGTTCCGGATCTCTTCGAAGAACATCTCGACCAGATCCTTGGCCTCCCGCTTGTTCAGACCGAACTCCTCGAACAAGCGCTCGGCCATGTCAGCCTTGGTCAGCGCCATTCTTGATTACTCTCTCAGTGTTGCCCCGAATCTATCCTGCAGGCGTTTCAGCACCGCCGCCATCAGGACCTCCGTCTCTCCGTCGACAAGAGTGCGCGAAAAATCCTGCAAGGTCAAGCCTATGGCTATACTTTTCTTTCCTGAATCAACACCTTTACCCTGATAGATATCAAACAGGGTCAATCTTTGCAATAACACGCCCGCGGCCTCGCGCACGCACTCGAGCACCTCGGCCGCAGGCAATCCTTCATCGACGATCACCGCGAGATCACGACGCACTGCAGGGAAGCGTGAGAGCTCGCGAAATACCGGGGTCGCGGGCGTGACGATACGGTCGAGCGAGACCTCGAAAACAACGGCGGAACGATCGAGCCCGAGGCGCTCCAGAAGCCCGGGATGCAGGCTGCCAAGCCATCCGATCTCCTTGCCCTGCGCATCCTCTATGCGTGCCGACTGGCCCGGATGCAGCGCCGCATGCGCGGCCGGCACGAAGCGGATGGACTGCCGTCCGCTGATTTCCGTGAGCAGGGCCATGACATCGGCCTTGACGTCGAAAAAGTCGACCTCGCGCGCGGGCAGGCTCCATTGCTCCGGGTCGGCGGTTCCGCAGGCGATCCCGGACACATATTTTTCTTCATTAATTACATTGTCTTGAGATACATACTTCGAGCCTGTTTCGAAGAACAGGATGCGCCCCTGCTGGCGGTTCAGGTTGTAGCGGCAGGCCTGGACCAGGCCGGGCCACAGGCTGGTGCGCATGACCGCCGTCTCGGCCGATATCGGATTTGTCAGACGCAGCGGCGCGAGCGCCGGATCGAACAGACGCTGGCTGTCCGCATCGACAAAGCTGAAGGTCACGATCTCCTGGTAACCGCGTGCCGCAAGCAGAACGCTCGCCCTGCGATCGCATTCGCCGGCAGGCGGTTCGCCGGCAATGCGCAGCGCGGCACGCGGATGGCGTACGGGGATTTCGTCATAGCCGTGGACGCGGGCGATCTCCTCGATAAGGTCGACTTCGATCGAGATATCGAAGCGGAACGAAGGCGGCGTGACGAGCCAGGCCGCTTCCGCCTGCGTGTATCGGGCATCCATGCCGAGACGGTCGAGGATATCTCCGACTGTCGCGGCGTCGACCGGATACCCGAGCAACTGCTGCAGTCGCTGTGCGCGCAGGCGAATCGGCTTACGCAGCGGAAGATGGTTGCTTTCGGTCACGTCGATGACCGGGCCCGGCCTGCCGCCGGCGATATCCAGTATCAGTCGCGTCGCCCGCTCCATCGCGGGGCGCGGCGATTCGAAATCGACACCGCGCTCGAAGCGGTGCGAGGAATCGGTGTGCAGCCCCAGCCGCCGCGCGCGGCCCGCAAGCGCCTGCGGTGAAAAAAACGCGCACTCCAGAAACACCGTGGTGGTCCCGTAGCCGACTGCACTCTCCTCGCCACCCATGATGCCGGCAAGCGCGAGCGCCTTGCGGCGATCGGCAATGACCAGCATGTCGGCGTCGAGCTTCACGTCCTGGCCGTCGAGCAGCGTCAGGGTTTCTCCATCACGGGCCTGCCGCACGCAGATCCCGCCGTCGATACGCTCGAGATCGAAGGCGTGCATCGGCTGGCCCAGTTCAAGCAGGATATAGTTCGTGATATCGATGATCGAGCCATGGCTGCGCACACCGCTGCGCCGCAGACGTTCCAGCATCCACAGCGGCGTGGCCGCGGCCGGATTGACATCCCGGATGATCCGGCCGAGATAGCGCGGACAGCCCTCGGGCGCCTGCAGTTCTATCGGCAAAGCCGCATCGATGACCGGTGCCACCTCGTCAGCCGCAGGCCCCCTCACCGCAGCGCGGCACAGCACCCCAACCTCTCGCGCGATGCCGGCGATGCCGAGGCAGTCGCCGCGATTCGGCGTCAGGCCGAGCTCGACAGTGACGTCGTCAAGTTGCAGCAGCGCGCGCAGGTCCGTGCCCGGCGTCAGTCCGTCAGGCAACGCCATCAGACCTTCTCCGCCCTCGCCCAGCCCGAGTTCCCTTGCGGAACACAGCATGCCGGCGGACTCGACGCCGCGCAGCTTCGCACGAGTAATCACCATGCCGTCCGGCAGCCGCGCGCCGATACGCGCGGTCGGCGCCAGCATGCCGGCCGCGACGTTCGCCGCGCCGCAGACGATGGTCAGCGGGTCGCCGCCGGCGTCGACGCGGCACACCCGAAGACGATCCGCCTCCGGATGCGGTTCGACCTCGAGCACCCTGCCGACCACTACGCCGTCGAAATCAGGCGCGACCGGCGTGACCGCGTCGACCTCGAGTCCGGCCATCGTCAGGCGGTCGGACAGGCCCTGCGAGTCGAGCGCGGGATCGACCCATTCACGCAGCCATTGTTCGCTGAATTTCATCGTTCGCTAATTGAACTGGCGCAGGAAGCGGAGATCGTTTTCGAAGAACAGGCGCAGGTCGTTGACCCCGTAGCGCAGCATCGCGAGGCGTTCCACGCCGAGCCCGAAGGCGTAGCCGGTGTAACGCTCGCTGTCGAGACCGACATTCTCGAACACCTGCGGATGGATCATCCCGCAGCCCATGACCTCGAGCCAGCCGGTCTGCTTGCACACGCGGCAACCCATACCACCACAGATCACGCAGGAGATGTCGACCTCCGCCGAGGGTTCCGTGAACGGGAAGTAGGACGCACGAAACCGGATTGCAAGTTCCTTTTCGAAGAACGCCTGCAGAAAATCCGTCATCGTCCCCTTCAGTTCGGCAAAGCTCACGGACTCATCGACCATGAAGCCCTCGACCTGGTGAAACATCGGCGTATGGGTGACATCGGAATCACAGCGATAGACCCGGCCCGGCGCGATCACCCGTAAGGGCGGCGTTCGGTCACGCATGACCCGGATCTGCACCGGTGAGGTATGGGTGCGCAGCAGGGTGCGCGCATCGAAATAAAAGGTATCGTGCATCGCCCGCGCCGGGTGGTCAGACGGGATGTTCAAGGCCTCGAAGTTGTGGAAGTCGTCCTCGATCTCCGGCCCGGTCGCCACCTCGAAACCGGCCTGCGCGAACAACCGTTCGATGCGGTCGAGCACCAGGGAAACGGGGTGCAGACCGCCGCTCTCACGCCCCCGGCCCGGCAGGGTGACGTCGATCCGTTCTCCGGCGAGCCGCTGTTCCAGCGCCTGCGCCTCGAGTTCGCGGCCGCGCCGTTCCAGCAGCGCCTGCAGCGCCTGTTTCGCTTCGTTGACGGACTGCCCCGCGCGTGGACGCTCTTCCGGCGGGAGATCCTTGAGATGCTTGAGGGCTTCGGTGATCCGGCCGCTCTTGCCGAGGTAGCGGACCCTGACGCGATCGAGGTCGGCGGGGTCCCCGGCGGCGGCGATCTCGCCCTCGGCCTCGCTGACTATGACGTCGAGTTGCAGCACGGTTGGCGTCGTGCCGCGGCGATGCGCGGGGCGGGCCCGATCAGGACGCGGTGACCGCCCTGGCCTTCTCCGCCAGGGCGGCGAACGCGGCCTTGTCGTGTACGGCCAGGTCCGCGAGAACCTTGCGATCGACCTCGATCGCTGCCTTCTTCAGGCCGTCCATCAGGCGGCTGTAGGAAAGGCCGCATTCACGCGCGGCGGCGTTGATGCGAACGATCCACAAGGCACGGAATTCGCGCTTGCGGTTGCGCCGGTCACGATAGGCATATTGCCCGGCCTTGGTGACCGCCTGCGTGGCGATGCGGTAGACGTTCTTGCGGCGGCCGCGGAAACCCTTGGCCTTGGCCAGCACCTTCTTGTGCCTGGCGCGCGCAGTAACTCCTCGTTTGACTCTCGGCATGATGAACTCTCGATATACGGTATGCGATCAGCTGTAAGGCAGCATCTGCCGGACCGCGCGGGTGTCGGAGGCATGGACCATGCCGCCATCGACGCGCAGCTGGCGTTTGCGCTTGGTGCTCTTCTTGGTCAGTATGTGGTTGCGAAAGCCCCGGCGATGCTTGAATCGTCCCGAGGCGGTGCGCGCAAAGCGCTTCGCGGCGCCACTGTGTGTCTTAAGTTTCGACATCCTTCAATCCTCAATAAATCCTGATCCTGTCCCGCCCGGGCCTCAGGCCTCGGGTTGTTGCTGCTGTGTCTGATGCTTCTTCTTGCTGAGCGACGGCGCCAGCACCATCACCATCTGGCGTCCTTCGAGCTTGGGATACTGCTCGACCATTGCGTAATCCTCGAGATCCTTTTCGACCCGTTGCAGCAGCTTGAGACCGAGTCGCTGATGCACCATCTCGCGGCCTCGGAAGCGCAGCGTCACCTTCGCCTTGTCGCCGCTGGTGAGAAAGCGGATCAGGTTCTTCAGCTTGACCTGGTAGTCGCCTTCATCGGTCCCGGGCCGGAACTTGACTTCCTTGACCTGGATCTGCTTCTGCTTCTTTCTCGCGGCGTGGCGCTTCTTGCTTTCCTCGAAGATGAACTTGCCGTAGTCCATCACGCGGCATACCGGCGGTTCCGCCTGCGGGGCGATCTCCACCAGATCGAGTCCGGCTTCCTCGGCGACCCTGTTGGCCTCGGCAATGGTCACGACACCGATCTGTTCGCCCTCGGCGCCGACCAGACGCACCTGCGGCGCCGTTATCGCATCATTCAACCGTAATTCTTTGTCAGCAGCTATTCCCTAATCCTCCAAAGCAACGCGGCCGTAGCACGCTATCTCGGTCTCCAGGCGATCCGCGAAGGCCTCGATCGTGAGGCTTCCCAGATCCCTGCCGTCTCGCGTACGCACGGCCACGGAATTTTCAGCCATCTCCCGGTCACCGACGACCAGCAGGTAGGGCACACGTTGAAGTGTATGCTCGCGGATTTTAAAGCCTATTTTCTCATTTCTCAAGTCCGTTTCGACCCTGAGGCCGCGCCCGGCGAGAAAAGCGGCAACCTCCCCTGCAAATCCGGCCTGACGGTCGGTGATGTTCAGCACCACCGCCTGCACCGGCGCGAGCCAGGCCGGCAGCAGGCCGGCGTGCTCCTCGATCAGGATCGCGATAAAGCGCTCGAGCGAGCCGAGGATCGCCCGGTGCAGCATCACCGGGACCTGCTTCGAGCCGTCCTCGGCGATATAACTCGCCCCAAGCCGCCCCGGCATCGAGAAATCGACCTGGATCGTGCCGCACTGCCAGATCCGGCCGATGCAGTCCTTCAGCGAAAATTCAACCTTCGGGCCGTAGAAGGCGCCTTCTCCCGGCTGCAGGCCCCAGTCCAGGCCCTTCGCGTTCAGCGCCCGCTCGAGCGCGTGTTCGGCCTTGTCCCACGAGGCGTCATCGCCGACCCGGTTCTCGGGACGTGTCGATAGCTTGATCAGGACGTCGTTGAAGCCGAAGTCCGAGTAGGCCTTGAACAGCAGGTCGATGAATTGCGCGACCTCGGGCTGGATCTGGTCCTCGGTGCAGAAGATATGGGCGTCATCCTGAACGAAGCTGCGCACGCGCATCAGCCCGTGCAGCGTCCCGGACGGCTCATTCCGGTGACAGGAACCGAATTCCGCCATGCGCAGCGGCAGATCGCGATAGCTCTTCAGTCCCTGGTTGAAGATCTGCACATGGCAAGGGCAATTCATCGGCTTGATCGCGTAGTCGCGATTCTCGACATGGGTCGTGAACATGCCGTCGCCGAACTTGTCCCAGTGGCCGGACTTCTCCCACAACGAGCGGTCGACGACCTGCGGCGTGCGCACCTCCTGATAATCGTGACGGCGCAGCAGATCGCGGATGTACTGCTCGATGATGCGATAGATAGTCCACCCGCGGTCGTGCCAGAACACCATGCCGGGCGCCTCTTCCTGGGTGTGGAACAGGCCGAGCTGCTTGCCGATGCGGCGGTGGTCGCGTTTCTCGGCCTCCTCGAGGCGGTGGAGGTAATCCTTGAGTTCGTCCTTGCTGCCCCAGGCGGTGCCGTAGATCCGCTGCAACATCTCGTTGCGTGAATCGCCGCGCCAGTACGCTCCGGCGACCTTGGTCAGCTTGACGGCCTTGAGCCGACCGGTGGACGGGACGTGGGGCCCACGACAGAGGTCAATGAAGTCGCCCTGTCCGTACAGCGAGATCTCATCACTGGCCGGGATGTCCTCGATGATGCGCGCCTTGTACTCTTCGCCGATGCCACGGAAGAACGCGACGGCCTCGTCCCGCGCCATGACCTTGCGCGCGACCGGCAGGTCCTGCGCGACGATCTCCTGCATGCGCTTCTCGATTGCCTCGAGGTCATCGGGCGTGAACGCGCGGTCGAACGCGAAATCGTAATAGAAACCGTTCTCGATGACCGGGCCGATCGTGACCTGCGCCGCCGGAAACAGCTGCTTGACCGCCTGGGCCAGCAGGTGGGCGCTGGAATGGCGGATGATTTCCAGACCTTCCGGGTCCTTCGCGGTGACGAGGCTCAGCGATGCGTCGTGATCGATGACGATCGACAAGTCGACGAGTCGCCCGTCGAGCCGACCGGCCAACGCCGCGCGCGCGAGTCCGGGACCGATTGCCGCGGCCACCTCGGCCACGGTGACGGGGGCATCGAACTGTCTCTGGCTGTTGTCGGGGAGCGTGACTGTGGGCATAGACTGGTTACCGGCCGGACCCTGACCGATAGACCGTGACTGACCGGAGGGTCGCAATAAAAAAAGCACTGTCTGTCACAGTGCCTCATGCAATTTGGTAGGCGCGATTGGATTTGAACCAACGACCCCCACCATGTCAAGGTGGTGCTCTAACCAACTGAGCTACGCGCCTGTAATCCGGCACTCAAGATACTCGATAGGCCCCGTTCTGGCAAGCGTCAGGCGGTCAGGCCCAGATTGGCGGCCTTGACGGCGCGGATGCGGTCGCGGATGCGGGCCGCCTCCTCGAACTCGAGGTCGCGCGCATGCTGGCGCATCTGTTTCTCGAGTGCCGCGATCTCGCGCGCGAAGTGCTCCGGCGACATGCCGGCGTACTCGATGACCGGCTCCGTGACCTGTGCATACTCGCGCGAGCCGAGCGCAACCTCGGGAGGCTCCCCCTCGATGATGTCGCGGATCGCCTTGCGGATGCCGGTCGGGGTGATGCCGTGCGCCTCGTTGTATGCGGTCTGCTTGCGGCGGCGACGTTCAGTCTCGTCGAGCGCGCGCCGCATCGATCCGGTCATGATATCGGCGTACATGATGACCCGCCCCTCGAGGTTGCGCGCCGCGCGCCCGATGGTCTGGATCAGCGAACGGTCGGAGCGCAGGAATCCCTCCTTGTCGGCGTCCAGGATCGCGACCAGCGACACCTCGGGCAAGTCTAGCCCCTCACGCAGCAGGTTGATGCCGACCAGGACGTCGAAGGTCCCGAGCCGGAGGTCGCGGATGATCTCGATGCGCTCGACGGTCTCGATGTCCGAGTGCAGGTAGCGCACCCGGACCTCGTGCTCGGCGAGGTACTCGGTCAGGTTCTCGGCCATGCGTTTGGTCAGTGTCGTGACCAGCACGCGTTCGTTGCGCGCGACGCGCAACCGGACCTCGGACAGCAGGTCATCGACCTGGGTCGCGACCGGGCGCACCTCGACCTCGGGATCAACGAGGCCTGTCGGCCGCACGACCTGCTCAACAACCGCGTCGGAGCGCTCGAGTTCGTAGGGTCCCGGCGTCGCCGAGACAAAGATCGTTTGCGGGACGATGCGCTCGAACTCCTCGAAATTGAGCGGCCGGTTGTCGAGCGCCGACGGCAGCCGGAAGCCGTGCTCGACCAGCGTCAGCTTGCGCGAACGGTCGCCGCGATACATGCCGCCGACCTGCGGGATCGTGATATGGCTCTCATCGATGACCATGATCGCATCGTCCGGCAAATAGTCGAGCAGCGTCGGCGGCGGCTCGCCGGCCTCTCGTCCCGACAGGTAGCGGGAATAGTTCTCGATGCCGGAGCAGTAGCCGAGTTCCTGCATCATCTCGATGTCGAAGCGCGTGCGCTGTTCGAGCCGTTGCGCCTCGAGCAGCTTGCCCGCGCCGCGCAACTCCTCGAGCCGGACGCGCAGCTCGTCCCTGATCAGGTCGATCGCGTTCATCAGGATCTCGCGCGGCGTCACATAATGCGTCTTCGGGTAAACCGTCAGGCGCGGCACGCGGCGCAGGAGCTCGCCGGTCAGCGGATCAAAATACGCAAGCGCCTCGATCACGTCGTCGAACAGTTCGACCCGTACCGCCTCGCGCTCGGATTCCGCCGGGAAGATATCGATGACCTCACCGCGCACCCGGTAGGTGCCGCGGACCAGCTCGATATCGTTGCGCGTATATTGCAGGTCGGCAAGATGACGCAGGATCGCGCGCTGGTCGGCCTGCGCGCCGCGCGACAGGTGCAGCACCATCTTCAGATAGGAACGCGGATCACCAAGGCCGTAGATACACGACACCGATGCGACGATGACCGCGTCGCGGCGCTCGAGCAGCGCCTTGGTCGCCGACAGGCGCATTTGCTCGATCTGTTCGTTGATCGACGCGTCCTTTTCTATATAGGTGTCGGTGGTCGGGACGTAGGCCTCAGGCTGGTAATAGTCGTAATAGGAGACGAAGTACTCGACGGCGTTGTCGGGAAAGAAATCGCGCATCTCGCCGTAGAGCTGGGCCGCGAGCGTCTTGTTCGGCGCCAGCACCAGACACGGGCGCTGCAGGCGTTCGACGACGTTTGCGATCGTGTAGGTCTTGCCGGAGCCGGTCACGCCGAGCAGGGTCTGGCGCGCAAGTCCGGTGGTCAGCCCCTCAACCAGCCCGTCGATGGCCCGCGGCTGGTCGCCGGCCGGCGCGTAGGCGGAATGCAACTTGAATTTCCGGTCCATTTCAATGTTTTGCTGTGGGCTGTCTGTCTATATTACACTTAGCCCGGCTCAATTTCCGGACAAGGCATGCGCGTGAAACTTTCACAACGGGTACAGCGGATCAAGCCGTCGCCGACGCTGGCTATGACCGCACGGGCGGCGCGGCTGCGTGCCGAAGGCAAGGACATCATCGGTTTCGGCGCCGGCGAGCCCGACTTCGACACCCCGGACCACATCAAGCAGGCCGCGATCGACGCGATCCGCGCCGGCTTCACGAAATATACCGCGGTCGCCGGCATCGCCCCGCTGCGCGAGGCGGTCGTCGCGAAATTTCGCCGCGACAACGGACTCGAATACCAGGCCTCACAGGTCCTGGTCTCGGTCGGCGGCAAGCAGAGCTTCTACAACCTCGCCCAGGCCCTGCTCGACCACGGCGACGAGGTCATCATCCCCGCGCCGTACTGGGTTTCCTATCCTGACATGGTCTTGCTCGCCGACGGTGTGCCGGTCATCGTCTACAGCGGTATCGAACAGGGATTCAAGATCGACGCCGCGATGCTCGAGGCGGCGATCACGCCGAGGACCAGGCTCGTCGTCCTCAACAGCCCGTCAAACCCGACCGGCGTCGCCTATACCCGCGACGAACTCGCCGCGCTCGGCGATGTGCTGTTACGCCACCCCGAGATCGTTGTCGCAAGCGACGACATCTACGAGCACATCCGGCTCGACGAGCAGCCGTTCTGCAATATCCTGATGGCCTGCCCGGCGCTGTACGATCGCGCCATCGTCCTGAACGGCGTGTCGAAGGCGTATTCGATGACCGGCTGGCGCATCGGCTACGCGGCCGGCCCCAAAGCCCTGATCGCCGCGATGGAGAACATCCAGTCGCAGAGCACCTCGAATGCGACGTCGATCGCGCAAGTCGCGGCCCAGGCCGCGCTCGAGGGCGACCAGTCGTGTATCGAGGAGATGAACCGCGCGTTTCGCGAGCGCCACCGCTATGTCGTCGACACGCTCAACACGATGGACGGGGTGCGCTGCCTGCCGTCGAACGGCGCGTTCTATGCATTCCCGGACATGCGCGAGGCGATCGCCCGCCTGCCCGGCGTCGGGCACGACATTGCGTTCGGGGAATACCTGATCAACGAGGCAGGGGTCGCGCTCGTCCCGGGCTCCGCATTCGGCGCAGCCGGCTACATGCGGCTGTCATTCGCAACCAGCCTTGAGAACCTTCGCAAGGGACTGCAGCGGATCGGCGACTGCCTCACCCGCTGACGACCGTCATCTGGCGGTCGTCGTCCTCGTCAGCGCTGCCAGGCGGCCTTGAGTTTCAGGCAATCCCGGCGCCACTCGCAATCACGCTCCCGGCAGTCGAACCGGTCGTCATCGAGAAAGCACGGCTCGCGTCCCTCTGCCCGCTGGATCGACTGGATCAGCACCTTCTTGGACGCCGAAACGATATGCCGGTTGAGTCCGAGCGTACTGGCGCGTGCCCTGATTTGCTGCAATTCCATCTGTTACACCATCCATTCATCCGTCACTCGCCTGATTATGGACCGCGAGTTTGACAAAAGGTTTACAAGGTTGTTGCTGGTTATCGGTGAGACCGGCAGCATTCGCGGGTATTGTCGACCATCGGCACCAGGACTTTAGTCGCAGCTCCCCGGGCGGGAGTGCCGTGTCCGGCCAGATCCGCTGCCGGTGTCGGACGGAAAGGCTGTTCACGCGCGCCAAAAGTAATAATTATTAAGTTTTATTAATAGTTAACGACTTTCATAATTAATACCAGAGTATTAGTCTTGGCGTGGTCTCTCACACCGGTTGATCCAGTTGACGGCGGTATTTGAAACCGGATCCCATTCGAATGGACTCAGTCGCCGCGTACTGCCCGAACAGGGTTCGCGCCGCCTTGCACAGGGAACGGCAGGCAATGGAGGGTTATCCATGCGCAAAGACGACATCTTGATAATTTCTGCAGGTATGGCGCGCTCGGCCAGTACCTGGATGTACAACGCGGTGCGCCTGTTGCTCGACGCGCACCCCGACATCGCCGGCAACCTCGGCTGCGGATGGCTCGGAGACTGGAACTCGATACCGAAAAGAAAATACCGGCTGATCAAGATGCATGACTACGATATCGTCGCCGTCGATCTTTCGCGCGCGGTCTTTTATTCCTACCGGGACATTCGGGACTCGATCGCCAGCCAGCAACGGAAATTCGGCGGCACTCCGGACATGAGTTGGGCCGATGCGTATGTACAGCTGCATGAGCAATGGATGCAGAAGGCCGATTTTGCAATGCGGTACGAAACGATGCTGCAGGACCAGGAAGGCATCATCGCCGGCATCGTGGAGGTCATCGAGTCCGGTCGCGCCGTGCCGCCCTTTCCGCCGAACACGATGCCGGAACCGGCACGGATCGCAGCTGAACTGCAGCGCCTGAACTACGAGGCCGACGGGGAAAAGAACGGCCGGTACAACACGATCAATCTCTATCACCGCAACCACATCACCGATGGCCGGATCGGTTCATGGCAAGGCAGTCTCGACGGGCAGCTCGCCGACCGGATCACCGAAAAGTACAGGTGGTGGTTCGATAAGTACGGATATACGACGGAATTGGCTCCCCGGGCCGGACTCGAACCAGCGACCAGATGATTAACAGTCACCTGCTCTACCAACTGAGCTACCGGGGAATATGAGGCAATTCAGGGCGCTAATGTTACTGAATTGACGTTCCCCAGGTCAATAGAGATTTGCCATACCGAGCGCCGCGCGGCTACGATGAGTGATCGGAACGGCGTTGGCGGAACGGCGATGGCGAACAGGAAACATCCCGACGACGAAGACCTCGCGCTGTTTCGCGACAGCGTCAAGGGTGTCACGCCCCTGCGCCAGGAGCGCAAGCCGCCGCACCGTGCCCGCGTCCGCCCAATCCCGCGCATGTCCCGCGCGGACGACGCCCGGGTCCGCAAGGACATGATGTCGCTCGATTATGACGACAGCGAGGTCGAGACCGGCGAGGAACTCCTGTTCGCCCGGCCCGGACTGCAGCATGGCCTGATGCGCAAGTTGCGCCGCGGTCAGTATGTAATCCGGGCCGAGCTGGATCTGCACGGGATGACTGCCGCGGAGGCGCGGGTCGCCTTCGGCGCCTTTGTCGCCCGTTGCCAGGCGCGCGATCTGCGCTGTGTCCGCATCATCCACGGCAAGGGCCTGAGCACCCCCGGCAGGAAGCCGGTGCTCAAGTCCCGGCTCAACGGCTGGCTGCAACGCAGCGACGCCGTCCTCGCGTTCTGCTCCGCGCGCCCGCAGGACGGCGGCACCGGTGCGGTGTACGTGCTGCTGAAAAAATCCGCCTGACATCGACAGACGCGGACGGCGTCCGCCGGACCCCTATCTGCTAGACTATCGGCTTTTTCACACCCCGACGCCCCGCCGCCATGAAACAAGCCCGTCCAGGATCGGACAAGCCCGCCTCGACTGCCTTTGCAAATCCGTTAGCGCCGGCGCTTCCACAGGCGCCCGGGACCGCTGTGCGCTGGGGGCGGCTGTATGGCAGCGGCACGGCCCTGGTGATCGCGAACGCCGCGAGATCCCATCCGGGTCCGCTGATCGTTCTCGTCCCGGACATGCCCGCAGCGGAGCGCCTCGACCATGCGCTGCGCTTCTACCTCGGCGAGACGGACATCCCGCTGCTGATGTTGCCCGATCGCGAGACCCTGCCCTATGACGTGTTCTCGCCACACCAGGACATCGTCTCCGAACGGCTCGATACGCTGGCCCGTCTGCCCGCGCTGCGCCAGGGCATCCTGATCCTGCCGGTGCCGACCGCGATGGTGCGGCTGCCCCCGCGTGATTACCTCGACGCGTACAGCCTGCGCCTGGCGGTCGGCGAACGCGCCGGCATCGAAGTCCTGCGCGCGCGGCTCGACCGCAGCGGCTACCGGCATGCGTCCCAGGTCATGGAACACGGTGAATACTGCGTGCGCGGCAGCCTGTTCGACCTGTTCCCGATGGGCAGCGCCGTCCCGTATCGCGTCGACCTGCTCGACGACGAGATCGACAGCATCCGCACCTTCGATCCCGAGACCCAGTTGTCAACCGACAGGGTCGACGCGATCCGACTGATGCCGGCGCGCGAGTTCCCGCTCAACGACGAGGCCATCGACCGCTTCCGCCAGGGCTTCCGCCGCCTCATCGACGGCGATCCGCAGCGCTGCCCGCTCTATAGGGACGTCAGCCAGGGAGTCGCGCCGCCCGGCATCGAATATTATCTGCCGCTGTTCTTCGAACGGACGATGACGCTGTTCGACTATCTGCCGGAACACAGCCGGATACTCGCGCTCGACGGCAGCGACGCGGCGGCCGACCACTATTGGGAAGAGATCGGTGAGCGCTTCGAACAGGGCAGGCATGATCGCGAGCGGCCGCTGCTGCCACCCGCGCAGCTGTTTCTGACGCAGCAGGAACTCGGCGCCGAGCTGGCGCGCCATGCAATCGTCCGGCTGCAGGCCTTCGAGACCGAGGCCGTGGACGGCCACTCCAATTTCTCATTGCGCGCGGCGCCCGATCTTGGCCTGCCGCCGCACGCGCGCGAGCCCCTCGCCCCGTTGAAGCAGTTTCTCGAGGACTTCTCCGGTCGCGTCCTGCTGGTCGTCGAGACGCCGGGCCGGCGCGAGGCCCTGATCGAGATGCTGCAGTCGTCGTCGGCGCGCCCGGCGGCGGAGGTCGACGGTTGGCAGGACTTTCTCGACAGCGAACTGCCGCTCGCCATCACAATTGCCGGCCTCGACCAGGGCCTGCTGATCGAAGATCCGCGGATCGCGGTACTGACCGAGACACAGCTGTTCGGCGATTACGCGATGCAACGCAGGCGCCGCGGCAAGCGTCGCGAACGCGATGCCGACGCGATCATCCGCAACCTCGGCGAGCTTGAGCCCGGCGCCCCGGTCGTGCATGAGGAGCACGGCGTCGGCCGCTACATCCGGCTGCAGACCCTGGTCGCGGGAGGTGTCACGACGGAGTTTCTGCAACTCGAGTACGCCGGCGGGGACAAGCTCTATGTGCCGGTCGGCTCCCTGCACCTGATCAGTCGCTACACCGGCGCGGCCCCCGAATCCGCACCGTTGCACAAGCTCGGCAGCGGACAATGGCAGAAGGCGCGGCGGCGCGCGGCCGAACGCGCGCGCGATGTCGCGGTCGAACTGCTCGATATCTACTCCCGCCGCCAGTCGCGCGCCGGGCGCGCGCTGCCGCCGCCGGACGACATGTACGCCGCCTTCGCCGCTGCCTTTCCGTTCGAGGAGACCCCGGATCAGCAGGATGCAATCCGGGATGTCGTCGCCGACATGACCTCGGATCGCCCGATGGACCGCCTGGTGTGCGGCGATGTCGGATTCGGCAAGACCGAGGTCGCGATGCGCGCCGCATTCATCGCGGTTCAGGGCGGCGCCCAGGTTGTGGTACTGGTACCGACGACGCTGCTCGCGCAGCAACACTATCGCAACTTCCAGGACAGATTCGCCGACATGCCGGTGCGTATCGACGTGCTGTCGCGCTTCCGTGCCGGAAAGGAGCAGCGCGACGTGCTCGCCCGGCTCGCAGACGGCAGGATCGATATCATCATTGGCACCCACAAGCTGTTGCAGCCATCGATCCGGTTCAGAGATCTCGGCCTGGTCATCATCGACGAGGAACAGCGTTTCGGTGTGCGCCAGAAGGAGCGTCTGAAGGCGCTGCGCGCCGAGGTCGACATCCTGACCCTGACCGCGACGCCGATCCCGCGCACGCTGAACATGGCGCTCGCCGGACTGCGCGACCTGTCGATCATCGCGACACCGCCGCCGCGGCGACTCGCAGTCAAGACCTTCGTCCGTGAATGGAGCCGTCAACTTCTGCGCGAGGCCTGCCTGCGCGAACTCCATCGCGGCGGACAGATCTATTTCCTGCACAACGAGGTGCGCAACATCGACCACATAGCGGCTGAACTGCAGGACGTCGTCCCCGAGGCCACGATCCGCGTCGCCCATGGCCAGATGCCGGAGCGCGAACTCGAGCACATCATGCTCGACTTCTATCACCAGCGCTTCGGCGTGCTGGTCTGCACGACGATCATCGAGAGCGGCATCGATATCCCGAACGCGAACACGATCATCATCAATCGCGCCGACCGCTTCGGTCTTGCGCAGCTCTACCAGTTGCGGGGCCGGGTCGGTCGCTCGCATCACCAGGCCTATGCCTGGCTCGTCGTGCCGGAACGCAGGTCCATGACCGCCGATGCGGCCAAGCGCCTCGAGGCAATAGAATCAATCGAGATGCTCGGCGCCGGATTTACGCTCGCGACGCATGACCTCGAGATCCGCGGGGCCGGCGAACTGCTCGGCGAGGAACAGAGCGGGCAGATCCACGAGGTCGGATTCTCGATGTACTCCGACCTGCTGGAACGCGCGGTCGCCGCGCTCAAGTCAGGGAAGGAACCCGCGCTCGATGCGCCGCTCGCGCTGGATACCGAGGTCGAGCCCGGCGTCCCCGCGCTGATCCCGGAGGAATATCTCCCCGACGTTCACAGCAGGCTCGTCATGTACAAGCGCATCGCCGGCGCGCGCGACCGCGAGGAACTGCGCGAATTGCAGGTCGAGATGATCGACCGTTTCGGCCTGCTGCCCGACCCGGTCAGGACACTGTTCATGATCGCCGATCTCAAGCGCGTGGCGCTGCCGATGGGGATACGCAAGATCGAACTCGCCGCCGGACATGGCCGCCTGGTCTTCGGTCCGGATACCGCGATCGACGGCGCCAAGCTGATCGCCCTGGTCCAGCAACGCCCCGATCGATACCGCTTTCATGGCGGCGAACGCCTGCAATTCCAGCTTCCCGACGGCGACAGCGCACAGCGATTGCAGGCCGTCCATGAACTGCTGGGCGCGATCGCGCCTGCCTGACAGCACGGCGACAAGCCTGACTGTTTCGTTCGGGAATCAGACTGCGTCCTATTTTCTTTTTCCGCAAATTGCGTTAATCCTGTGCGCAGGCGACAGCAGCGATGCGAACCGGCCGTGAACGCTCTCACGAATCAGCCAGAGACTTCCAGAATGCACTCGCGCGATGCGCTGAGACGACTGGCTATGGACAGCATTCTCGAGGGCGAAGACTTGCGCGCGCACATCGCCCGCGCCCTGCACGACGACCTGGGACAGGCGATGACCGTGCTGAACCTTCATCTCTACTGGCTGTCACGGCACTGCCCTGGCGACGCGAGCATCCGGGAAAAGCTCGACGAGATGCAGCGAGCTGTTACCTGCGCAAACCAGACCGTGCAGCGGCTCGCCAGGGACTGCCGCCCGGTGACGGTGTCCGCGGAAACCGGCCCTGCCGATATATTCAAGCACGTCGTCAGTCATCACCGTCATCGTCATGGCCTGGATTGCGAGATCGCGATCGCTGATCACCTGCCCGAACTCCCGTATGACTACCTCGTCATCCTGTCGCGCATGCTGCACCGGATACTGGCTGCGCTCGCGCAACGTGACTCCGTCGGTGTCCTGCGCATCACGCTCGCAGGCGCCGATGACTCGATCATGCTGAGGATGCAATCGATTGATGCCGGTGTGCGGGAATCCGACACCACGACACTCCGCCCGGCGGCTACGCGCGCCATTGCCGGGTGGATCGCCGCGCTGGGCGGCAGCTTTCAGGCCGTCGACGGATCGGGTGGATGCGAGGAGGTGCGCATCGCGTTGCCGTTGCCTACTGGATGATGTCCTAGCCCGGTACGGCACGGATTGACCTTCGTGCGCGCAACATCGTCCGTTACCGATCTAGGACATAAGTAGTATTTCATTTTTAAATCAGGTAGTTTAACGTGAAGGTCGGCCCGGAAACGGCGACTCGTTACCCGGCGAAGCCTATCAGGTGAGACAGGGACGTCCACCTGTCCTTCGGGACACAACAATAAAATCAGGGATCGATGATCAGAATATTGATAGCGGATGATCACGCGATCGTCCGCCAGGGTCTGAAGCAAGTCCTCGGCGCGGCGCCGGGCCGCTACGAGATAGGCGAGTCACCTCACGCCAACGACGCCATCCGGAAGGTGCGTGAGGAACGCTGGGACATCGTCCTGCTCGATATCAACCTGCCCGGCAAGAACGGCATCGAGGCGCTGAAACAGATCCGGCTCGAACGACCGGATACCCGCGTACTCATATTCAGCTTCCACACCGAGGACAGCTTTGCGCTGCGCGCGCTGAAAAACGGTGCGTGCGGATACATCACCAAGAACAGTCCCCCCGACCAATTGATCGCGGCGATTACCCGCGTGGTGCGTGGCGGCAAGTACATCACCCAGTCGGTCGCCGAGCGGCTCGCGAGCGTCTTCGACGCCGATTTCGACCGGCCTCCGCATGAAAACCTCACTGACCGCGAATTCCAGATCTTCAACCTGCTGGCGTGTGGCAAGACGGTCTCCGAGATCGCCGTCGAACTGTCGCTCAGCGTCAAGACGATCAGCACTCACCGCGCGAAGATCCTGAACAAGATGCAACTGCGCAACAATGCCGAGCTGATGCACTACTCGGTGTACAACCTGATGCAGGAATCTCTGGGGATTGCCGAGGAAACGGCGCCGGAAAATCCCTAGATCCCGGCCCGCTCCTTCTCCTCGAAGGCATCCTCGAAGCCGAAATTGCGCAGGTCGCGTATCCGGCGCGGATACAGGATGCCGTCGAGGTGATCTACTTCATGCTGCACGACGCGGGCATGAAAGCCCTTGACCTCGTGCTCGATGCGCTCGCCCTGGGGGGTGAAGCCGGAATAGCGGACATGGGCGTAGCGCGGCACCAGGCCCCGCATGCCGGGCACGCTGAGACAACCCTCCCAGTCCTCCTCCATCTTGCGCCCGATCGGCTGGACGACCGGATTGACCAGGACCGTCGTCGGTACCTCCTCGGCATCGGGATAACGCGGATTCTTCTCGAGGCCGAAGATGACGACCCGTTTCAGTACCCCGACCTGCGGCGCGGCGAGTCCAGCCCCTGAGGCCGACGCCATCGTGTCGAACATGTCACGGATCAGGTCGTCGAGTTCCGGCATATTGAATTCGGTGACCGGTTCCGAGACGCGCAGCAGCAATGGATCCCCCATTTTCAGGATCTTGTGCACAGTCATGTCAGCCACCCTCCGGAAAGGGAACCGGAATGTTACGATTGTCCGTCATCTGGTGTACCCTGTGAGATTCTGCACCAATTGCCGTCACGACCGCCCCGGGACATCAACCATATGATTCGCCTGCTGATCGCTCTCGCCGTGCCGTTGTTCGCAGTGTTGCCGTTGCGCGCCGCCGACTTGCCGGACGACTGGTATGAGATAGAGCTTATCGTCTTCGAACACAAGACCTCGCCGGGCAGGTCCGCCGAGGTCTGGACCCCCGAGCCGGCCGGGCCGGACGTCGACCAGGCGGTCGAACTCGCGCCCCCGCGGGAGGAGACGCCGCAGGCGTTGTCCGCGCTGTTGCCGGCCGCGGACATCCGGGTACCCTACCAGCGACTCGACGCAGGGGAAATGAGACTGGAGCGGCTGTACAATCGGCTGACGGTCTCCGGTGAGTATACGCCCCTGTTGCACCTCGCCTGGCGTCAGCCGGCCAATCCCGACCAGCCGGTCCGGGGGGTGCGCGTGCGCAGCGAGGCAGATAAATCGGACGCCACGCTTACCCTGCCCCCGAGCGCCCTGTTCATCGATACCCGGTCCGTACGCGCCCCGGCGCCGCGCGCGGCGACCGTCGACGGCGTCGTCGCCCTCCAGCGCAGCCGCTTCCTGCACCTCAGTCTCGACCTGCAGTTCACGGAGCCGGCTGCCGACACCGGCGAGAGCGGCCTGTTCAGCATCTTTACGCGCAGGGATGACCGTGCAGAGGTCTTCAGGCTGCAGGGCCAGCGGCGCATCCGGGTCAACGAGGTGCATTATTTCGACCACCCGGTGATCGGCGTGATCGTGCAGGTCAGGCCGCAAGCATTGCAGGAGTGACGCGCGGGTCCTGGTGCCGCAATCCTGGCGCCGCCGGGTCCGACCCGGGCAGCCTGCAGACCTACAGGGCGGGCACCAGCGATTCCAGCACCTTGCGGACCCGCTCCATCCCGACCTTGAGGTTCTTTTCGATCTCCGCCATTTCGATCGGCGCGGCGGCGCCGCGACCGGCGGCCCAGTTCGCGACGACGGCGCAGGCGGCGTATTCGAGATCGAGTTCGCGCGTCAACGCGGCCTCGGGCATCGCGGTCATACCGACCAGGGCGCAGCCGTCGCGTTCCATACGGTTGATCTCGGCGGCGGTCTCGAGGCGCGGTCCCTGGGTGACCCCGTAGGTACCCTCCTCGCAGGCATCCATGTCCATCAACCGGCAATGCCTGATCAGCATCTGGCGCAGGGATTCGCTGTAGGGCAGCGTAAAATCGATATGGGTCACCTCGTCCAGGTCCTGCTCGAAGAAGGTCGCCGCGCGTGACCAGGTATAGTCGATGATCTGGTCCGGGATCACGAGGCGTCCGGGCGGCAGGTCGTCGCGGATGCCGCCGACCGCGGCGACCGCGATGACACGTTTGACACCGGTCTGGTTCAGCGCCCAGATGTTCGCCCGGTAGTTGATGCGATGCGGCGGGATCGTGTGGCCATAGCCGTGCCGGGCGAGAAAGACCACCTCGCGCCCGCCGAGCACACCGAAGGTCAACGGACCCGACGGCTCGCCGTAGGGTGTATGCACGACCTCCCGGCGCAGGATCTCCAGACCCTTGAGCGACGTCAGGCCGGTGCCGCCGATGATGGCAAGTTCAGACATGCTCCTCCTTCACTGCGTAGATGCCGGGGACGTTGCGGAGATATTCCTTGTAGTCCATGCCGCAGCCGAAGACATAGCGGTCCTCGACCTCGAGCCCGATAAAGTCGGGCCGGTAATCGGCCTTGCGGTCATGGCGCTTGTCGGCCAGCACCGCGCTCAGGGCGCGGTTTGCGCCGGATTCGATGCAGTAGCGATGGATTGCCGCCAGGGTATGACCCTCGTCGAAGATATCGTCGATCAGCAGCACCGTACGGCCTTTGAGCGGGGTTTCCGGCCGCACCAGCCAGTGAATCTCGCCGCCGCGGGTCTCACCGCGGTAGCGGGTCGCATGGAGATAATCGATCTGCAAGGGAAAATCGAGCCGCGGCAGCAGTAGTCCTGCCGGCACCAGACCGCCCTGCATCACGGTGATCACCAGCGGGTCGGCGTCGCGCAGTTCCCGCATGATCGCGTCCGCGAGCCGCCCGATGGCCGCGTCGATCGCGGCCGCATCATGCAGACACTCGGCCGCGTTGAACACCTCGAGGGCCTGCCGGGGAGTAATCGCCATGAAATCTCTATGCTGTTCTCGCAGGATGCGGTGAGCCCGGATTATCGAATCCCGATTATACGTACCCGCTCTCGGCTTAGCCAGCAGACTCCGCCTCGCGCAGCCGCGCAACAAACTCCGCCTCGTCAACTATCTCGACGCCGAGTTCACGCGCCTTCACGAGCTTCGATCCGGGTTCCGCCCCCGCGACCACGCAGGAGGTCTTCGCCGAGACGCTGCCGGTCACGCGCGCGCCCAGTGCTTGCAGGCGCGCCTTCGCCTCGTCGCGCGTCATTGCCTCGAGCGTGCCGGTCAGGACGAACGTCCGCCCTTCCAGCGGTCGCGCGCCGGTTGCCCGCGGCTTTCCGGCCGGCCAGCGCACCCCGTGCCTGGTGAGACGGGCAATGATCTCGCCGTTGTGCGGCTCGCGGAAAAACGCCGCGATATGGCCGGCGACGATCGGGCCGATGTCCTGGACCTGCTGCAGTCGCGCCTCGTCCGCTGCCATTACCGCATCGAGATCGCCGAACTCGAGCGCCAGTTGCTGCGCGGTCGCCTCGCCGACCTCCGGGATGCCGAGCGCGTATAGAAAGCGCGCGAAGGTCGTCTCCTTACTGCGTTCGATCGCGCCCACCAGGTTCGCTGCCGACTTGTCGGCCATCCGGTCGAGCGCAGCGAGCTGCGCGTGCGTCAATTCGTAGAGATCGGCCGGACTGTCGACAAGTTCGCGCTCGACCAACTGGTCGATGAGCTTGTCGCCGAGCCCGTCGATATCCATCGCGCGGCGCGCGGCGAAGTGCGCAATCGCCTGCTTGCGTTGCGCCGGGCAGTAAAGGCCTCCGCTGCAGCGCGCGATCACCTCGCCCTCGGGCCGGACGATCGCGGAACCGCACACCGGACAGGTCTTTGGCATCCGGAAACGGCGCGCGCCCTTCGGCCGCCGCGACTCGACGACGCCCATGACCTGCGGGATCACGTCGCCGGCGCGGCGTACGATCACCGTGTCTCCCGCGCGCAGATCGAGCCGCTCGACCTGCGCGATGTTGTGCAAGGTAGCGTTGGTGACGGTGACGCCGCCTACATGGACCGGCTCGAGGCGCGCGACCGGCGTCAGCGCGCCGGTGCGTCCGACCTGAAACTCGATCGACTTCAGTACTGTGAGCTCTTCTTTCGGCGGGAATTTCCACGCGACGGCCCAGCGCGGCGCTCGCGCGACGTAGCCGAGCGCCTGCTGGTCCGCGATATTGTCGACCTTGAACACGACGCCATCGATCTCGTAGGACAGCCGTTCCCGGCTGTCGAGGACGCGCCGGTAATAGGCGAGACACCCTTCCTCCCCCTCGACGACGGCCTGTTCAGGACAGACTGGGAAGCCCCATTCCCCGAGCAGCGCGAGTATCCGGTGCTGCTTCGCGGGCAGGCTGCCCCCGTCGACCTGACCGACACCGTAACAGTAGATATCGAGGCGCCGCGCGGCCGTGACCTTCGGATCGAGCTGGCGCAGGCCGCCGGCAGCGGCGTTGCGCGGGTTCGCGAACAGCTTGTCGCCGCGGCGTAAGGCGTCCTGGTTCACAGCCTCGAAGCTCTCCTTCGGCATATAGACCTCGCCGCGGACCTCGAGCAGCGACGGCCAGCCCTGTCCGGCGAGGCGCAAAGGTATCCGGTGGATCGTGCGCAGATTACGCGTGATGTCCTCGCCGGTGGTCCCGTCGCCGCGCGTCGCCCCCTGCATGAACACGCCATCGTGATACATCAGGCTGACGGCGACGCCATCGAGTTTCGGCTCGGCATTGTACGGGACCCGCTCGCGATCGAGTCCGCTCCGCACCCGGCGGTCAAAATCCCTGAACTCGTCCTCGCTGTAGGCATTGGCGAGCGAAAGCATCGGGATTTCGCGCCGCACCTTGCCGAATGCAGCGACCGGCTCCCCGCCTACGCGCAGCGTCGGGGAATCGGGAGTCTGAAGCTCAGGGTGACGTGCCTCCAGGTCCAGGAGTTCGCGCATCAGGCGATCGTATTCGGCGTCCGGTATCTCCGGCGTGTCGAGCACGTAATAGCAGTGATTGTGGTGGTGCAGCTGTTCGCGCAGCGCGGCGGCGCGCGCGGCGATGGCCCCGGAGGCTTTCAACTCAGCCGACCGCCATCTCCACGGCCTCGTCGACATCGACGGCGACCATACGCGACACGCCGGGCTCGTGCATCGTAACGCCGATGAGCTGGTTCGCGAGTTCCATCGTGATCTTGTTGTGGGTGATGACGATGAACTGGACGCGATCCGACATCTCGCGCACCAGTTCGCAGAAACGCGCCGCATTGGTGTCGTCGAGCGGCGCGTCGACCTCGTCGAGCATGCAGAACGGCGCCGGGTTCAGTTCGAACATCGCGAACACCAGCGCGACCGCGGTCAGCGCCTTCTCGCCGCCGGAGAGCTGGTGGATGTTGACATTGCGCTTGCCCGGCGGGCGCGCCATGACCGAGACGCCGGCCTCGAGCAGATCGTCGCTGGTCATCTCGAGCTGCGCGACGCCGCCGCCGAACAGCTTTGGATACAGCCGCTGCATGTGTTCGTTGACGAGATCGAAGGTCTCCCTGAAGCGAGCGCGGGTCTCGTTGTCGATCTTGCGGATCGCCTCTTCCAGCGTTGTCAGTGCCTCGTTGACATCGGCCAGCTGTGCGTCGAGCCAGTTCTTGCGCTCGGACTGCTCGGAAAACTCGTCGATCGCCGCGAGATTGATCGCGCCCATGCGGGCGATCTTCTGGTCGATGTCCGCGATACGCGCCTGCCAGTCGGCCTCGTCCGCCTCGGCAGGCATTTCGTCGAGCAGGGTCTGCAGCGCATAGCCGGTTTCACCGAGCTGCTCCAGCAGCGTGCGTTTCAGCACCGTCGTCTCCTGCCGCGACATGCGCAGTTGTTCGAGCTGTTCGCGCTGTTGCTGCACGTCGAGTTCCGCCGCGCCCCGCCGCTCCTCGAGTTCGCGCAGGGCGTGTTCGCAATCCTCGAGCCGCCTGCGCGCATCGGCGAGGCGGCCCTCTACCTCGAGACGCTGCGACAGCAGCTGTTCGAGTTCGTCTTTCATCTCGCCGATCGGCTGCTCGCTGCCGGCGAGCAGCGTCTGGAGTTCTCCGTGCTGACGCTCGAGTTGTGTCAGCTGGCGTTCCGTCCGCTCGAGTCCGGCCTGCAGCGCGTCGCGACGCGAACGCGCTGATTCCATGCGCACGGCGACGTCCCGCATCGCCTGGCGATCGGCCTGTGCACGGGCGCGGCGTTCTTCCAGCATCGCGCGCAACTCGTCCCGGCGCCGCAACAGCAGCTCGTGGCCTTGCTCGTGTTGCGCCGCACCCGCGACGAGCCGTTCCAGCCGTGCGCGGGATTCGGCGAGATCGTCCTCGTCGCGCGACAATCGCGCCTGGATGTCTGCCGTCTCCCCGCCGATGCCTTCGCGACGGCGCTGTATCTGTTCCAGACTCGCATCGCGCCGGCTCAACTGCGCCAGCACCTCTGCCTGGCGCTGACCGGCCTCGTCCAGACTGCGGCGGCATTCCTCGCGCGCCTGCTCCAGTTCGGTCAGCACGCCTTCCGCCGACTGCATTTGTTGTTCGAACTCCCTGAGGCGGGCGCCAGACTTCTCCAGCCATTGCGCGAGTTCGCGCAGCGACTGCTCGCGCGACAGCACGCCCGATTTGCCGTCGGAGGCATTGACGACGCGCAACCAGCCGGGGCCGATCCATACCCCGCCGCGCGTCACAACGGATTCATGGGGCTGCAGGCGGGGGCGCACGGTGAGGGCCTCGGCGACCGTGTCTACGGCGAAGACGCCGCCGACCAGTCCATCCAGCGGCCAGGGCGCGCGAACCCGGGCGCTTGGCGCGACTCCGGTCGCTTTGCGCGAACCCGGGCGCTTCGCGCGACCGACTGGTTCTGCTATGCTCTCGTGTCATCCGCCGGCCTCGAGCCGGCATGTATCAACCCCGACGAGGATGGACCTGTGCGCAACGGCATGACGAAACGCTGATCGTCTCCGGTGGCGCAGGTCTGCGCCCCACCGATCCGCGTTT
>CAZJKV010000010.1:0-36865 GCA_964546765.1 uncultured Chromatiales bacterium | reverse complement strand
GCCGACGAAGACCAGGCCGAGGCCGTGAAGCCCGGCGGGTTCATGCAAGCCCTGATCGACGCGATGACCGACCCGATTCAGGACGAGGCCAGCCCAGCGTCGCTCGCCCCGCTCACCCTGCGGGCGCCCGCCGAGCAGCTGAAGGAGGTGCGCCTGGTCTCCCTCAGCCGCACCAGCGACGACGGCCTGGACAAGCGCATCGAGCGTCACGAGAAGGCGCACCGCCGCCTGCGCGCGACAATCGGGCGCGCGGCCCGGCCGGCGGGTCTTGTCGACCGGCCCGCCGCGCCGCCAGTAGACCTCGGTCTCGATCGTCAGCGCGCGGGAATGCCCGGCCTCACGCCACTGATCTCCGACTGCCGCCTTGACCGCGGCGATGCGCGCGCGCACGAGCGCCTCGTCCTCGAGGTCCGCGTGATACGTAACGCGCAACAGCGACGGCGCCTTCGTGAGCTCTTCGACTACGGCATCGATACGCGGCTGCCACTGCGGACGCATGTCGGCGGTGCCGGGCTCGAACACCGCGTCGGCGACGCCGAGGCCGACGACGCGATGGATCGCGGCGCCGAAATTGAACTTCGCCATCTTGCCGCGCGTCACACGCTGCACTTGCGGATTGTCGGTCGTGACGCGATAGCCGCTCGGCAGCGAGCGCTCGTCAAGCTTCAGGATGAAGTTGCTGCCGCGATCCCTGTCCGGGACAGCGGCGCAGGTGATATGGAAACGGCCATGAGCGTCGGTCGTCGCGATCAGGCCGCGCGCGCTGACGATGCGCACGCCGGCGACTCCGGTTTCGCCGTCGTCCTGGTAGCCGTTCAGATTGACGTCATCGAAGACCTTGCCGATGATGTCGGTGCAATCGAATGCCGGATCGGGGACGACGCGCACGGTTGCCGTCGCGATGCCGGAGAGACCGCTGCCGGAGACGGCATCGACCACCTGCGCGATGTTGACGAAGTCCCCCTCAGAGACGCCCGCGCCGACGACGAGCAGCAGCTTGAGCTCATGCTGCTCATTGATCTGCAGTGCGATGTCCTCCCAGCTCAGCTGGCGTCCGCTGCTGACCGGCTCCATCGGCACGCCGTCGAAGCGCGCGGACCCTTCGACGTACTTGAAACCAGGCGGCATCGTGTCGACGATCGAGATGCCCTGCAGATCAGCCGCGAGCGTGTTCCGGACGGTGATCGTGTACGGCACCAGCGCGGCGCGGGTGACGTTGACCATCGGTGAGGTCTTCGTGATCGCGACGGCCGCGTCAAGCGGCGGATCCACCGGGATGTGGTTGTTGAAGATCTGGCTGTCCTGCGGCATGCTGCCGTTCTCGAGCATGACATGCAGGTAGTAGCGCGTACCGGCGGAGCGTGCGGGGATGTCCGTGGCAGGCGCCAGCGCGGAGGGTTGCGCCTCGCAATGTTCGGTGGCCGGCACGGCGTCGTCGGGACACGCCGGCACCGGATACGCGTCAGTATCGTCGCCGTTCTCCGGCGGGATGATCCGCGACGGCCACGCGTTGGCGTCCCCGTTCGGCGCGACGACTGCAATCCGGTAGTCCGCACCGGCCGGGCACGACGGATCGCCGTAGATCAGATCGAACTTGTAGAAGCCGGACGCGAGCGTGACCTGGCCCTGTTGCGCCGGATCGTCGAAACAGGCGGTGGACAGCGGACTCCCGTTCGTGGCGCGCAGCATCGTCAGCGTCGCGCCGGCGATCGGCGTACGCATCACCGAGTCATAGACGACGCCGTTCGGCTCGATCGGCAGGTTCAGGCCCTGCAGGTTGCTCCCCGACGACGCGACGATGTCCGAGATCTGTTGCAGACCGTTGGTGAACACCGAATCGGCCTCGCCGAGCATCGCGGTGGCCGGCCCCGCCCCCGGGGCGATGAACCTCAGTTCGTACGGATCCCCGATCAGATCGTTCGGCGCGAGACCGCTGATACGGAAGAGACCATCGGCATCGGTGCTGACGGTCGCGAGCTGCTGGCCAGCGCGCCATAGGGTCACGGCCCAGCCGGCGAGCGCCTGCTCGTCGCCGTTGAACTCCCTGTCGAAATTCGCGTCGTGCCACACCCGGCCGTTCAGGACCGCGCTGCCCGGGACGCCGCCGACATCGATCGAGACCTCGCCGGTCGCATCCTCGGGCGGGTCGTTCCAGATGACGACAGCGGTATTGACGATCGTCGTGCCAATCTCGAGTCCTTCCGCGATGTCGACGCGGAAGCGCAGCACCGCAGCCGCACCCACTGCGAGAGCGCCGTAGGTCGCCGACCAGTCGGCCGTCAGCACCCCGCCCGCGAACGTGACACCGTTCGGCGAACCGTTCAGCGTCGCCGAACCGGGCACGAGGGTCAGCTGATCCGCAATCGCGCCGAGATCGTCGGTGATGACGACACCCGTCGCCGGCACGCTGCTGACGTTCGTGATGCGTACGACATATTCGAGCCGGCCGCCGGCCACGGCCGAATCGCTGCCGACGACGAAGACCTCCTTGTCGATCGTCAGCAGCTGCACGTCGCCGACGACGACTATCGTCGGTCGGCAGATCGCGGACGAATCGCTGTCGGCGCAGGTCAGCTGTGGCGGCAGTTCATCGCTCGTCACGGTGCCCTGGTTGCTGATGATCGTGCCGGTCGGAACGCCGGCATTGACCTCGACATCGAAGGTCACGACCACGACGCCACCTGCGGGCAGCGTGCCGATCGGGATCTCGAGCACCGGCGGCGAGACTCCTGCGATCGGTTCTCCATCGAGGCTGACAGAACCCTCTATATATGTCGTGTCCTCCGGCACCGGGTCGGTCAGCACTACGTCGGTCGCCGGCGTCGCTGCGGTGTTGACAATCGTGATCGTGTAGCGCAGGACGTCTTCCGGATCGACGATACCCGGCGATCCGGCGTCTACCAGCAGCTCGACGCCCTTGTGCGCGAACACCAGCGGCAGGTTGCCGACGACGTCCCGGGTAGGATCATTCTCGACAGGCGTCCTCGGATCGTCGGAAGGCTGCTCAGGCAACGGCGCGCCGCCGGCGCCCGAGCCGGAGACGAATGCCTGGTTCACGAGGATCGTTCCGTCGGCGACAGCCGGGGACACGATCACGTCGAACGTGATCGTCGCTACGATGCCGCCCGCGCCTTCCGGATCGGCGCGCACGACGCCCGCCGGATCGCCCGGCGTATTGATTGACATCCCGTCCTGCAACGGCGAGGCGCCGTCGATGTCGGCGACCGCCGTCCCGTTCAGTGTCGTGCTGCCGGGGACATAGGTCGTGTTCGCCGGCACCAGATCGCGCATCACGACGCCGGCCGTGTTTTCATTGCCGGTATTGTGGATGGTGATGATGTAGCGCAGCGTCTCGCCCGCGAGCAACACTGACGGATCGGCGCCGAGATACTCGGAGGTCTTCAGCACCTCGAGCGTCGCTGCCGAGGAGATCAGCGTCAGCGTCGGCTCCTCATCGCCGGGCACATCGGGATCGGCAGGCCCGCCGGCGTCGAACGGATCGTCGCTCAGCAGCGCGGTCGCGCCGCCGACGACGAGCTGCGCCTGGTTCGCGACGATCGCGCCGTTGTCAATGACCGGCGCGAGCGTCGCGTCGAACTCCACGATGATGCGATCACCGTTGTTCGGCGCGCCGGCCTCGGCGAGCGTCAGGTTGCGGATATCGACGATCCCGGTGCCGTTCGAGCCACCGGTCGGACTGGTGTTCGTCGCATCGGCGCCCGCCGGGACGGTGACGAGGGATAGCGTGCCGGAGGCGAAGCGTGCTTCGAGCACGTCGAGGAGCGAGAAACCGCTGACCGGGAAGCCGTTGGGATTCTGAACCTCGATCCGGTAACGCAGGGTGTCACCCGGCTCGGCGTTATGGCCCGGATCCTGTCCGCTCGTCAGGTTGACGACCGATTTCCAGAACACGAGGCTGGTCCGGTTGCCGATAATCGTCGCGTGTACCGGACCGATGCAATAGTCGTTCGGCGGCGTGATGTCCGGACAACCGGCGCCGGTGCGCTCGAACGGACTCGCGCCGTCGAGCGAGGTCCAGTCGACGAAGACGCTGTTCTCGATCTGCCCGTCGGGATCGACGATGATCTGGACGAGCGCATGATAGGTCAGTATCAGCGTTCCGCCCGCCTGCAGGTCGAGGCTGCCGTCACCGTTTTCACGGCCCCACGTCAGCGCCGCGGCCGAAGCGCCTGCGGGTGCCGAGACGAATCCGGCGAGAGGGATTCCGTTGATCGTCGCGACCGGTGTGAATCCGGGATCGAGCTCGAGACCGGGAGGCAGCGTGTCGACCACGTTGAGATCGAACGCCATTGCGTCGCTGAGATTCTCGACGATCACACGGTATTCCAGCGTGTCGCCTGTTTCCGGTGCGTCGTCCACCTGCTTGCCCGGTGTCGCGTTGAAAACGATCTTGGAAAGCGTCAGCTGCGGTTCGACGATCGTCACGACGGCCGGGTTCTGGCTGGCCGCATCCGCAGCGGCGCCCTCGTAGGTATAGGCGACGAAGTTCCCGATCGTGTCTCCGTCATTCGTGAGGTCGCTGTTCAGGACACGCGCGGTCACCCGGATCACGACCTGCTGGCCGGCCGGAAGTTGACCGACGCTGTAGCTCAGGTTCGGGGCGGTGCTGTTATCGGTGACCGCCGGACCGCTGACCTGGCTGAAGCCCAGATACTCGAGGCGCGGGTCGAGCGCGTCGGTGATCACGATATTGTCCAGCGTACGGGTCGCCGCCACGCCGGGCACGGTGATCTCGTAGGTCACCACTTCACCGATTGTCACCTCTGCGTCCGCGGGTGCGAACACGGTCTTGAGCGGCAGCGGGGGGGCATACTCCTGGATCACGATCCGTGTCGGATCCTCATCGCCGGGTACGGCGGGATTCGCCTGACCGTTGATATTCGGATCATCACTGACAGCGATCGTCGCGCCGCCGTGAATCAGGTCCGCCTGGTTCAGGACAATGGTGCCATCAGCGAGGGCCGGGTCGAGCGTGATCTCGAACTGGATCGACAGCTGGCTCCCGGCCGGAAGACTCAGGTTGCGGATATCGATCAGGCCGGTGCCCGCCGGACCGCCGTTCCCGTCACTGACGTTCACCGCGCCAGGCGGCAGCGGGCCGATGACGTCGAGCGTGCCAGGCACGAAAGCGGTCGGCGTGTTCAGGCGGTCGAGCTCGTCGTAGAAGCTGAAGTTGGTGATTCCCTCATCGGTGGTCTGCAGGCGCAGCATGTAGCGCAGCCGGTCGCCTGCGGTTGCGATCGTGGCCGGGTTCTCGCCGGTCGTGAGGTTCTCGACGGTCTTCTCGAAGATGTTGCCTGACAGCACCACCAGCAGGGCGTGGGCATCCTGGCAGTCGTCGATGCCCTCCGTGCCGGTATAGGGCAACGGGCAGGCGAACGACTGGCGGTCGTTGTTGCTGCTGTCGTCGTTGAACCACTGGGTCGCGACGGCGATGTTGGTCAGCTCTGCGCCGTTCTCGCTGTTGGCGTCGAGCTTGGTCAAGTATTCGATGATCAGGTGCTGATCCGGCCCGATCGGGCCGGCCGCCTCGAGCAGGGTCAGACTGAGCTCGCAGACCGGAACGCCAGTGAAGGCGAGCGTATAGTCGACACCCTCGACGAGCGGGTTGCCCGCGAGCGTGACGCCGATGACTTCCGGTGTGAAGTCGCACATGCCGCCGTCGCTGAACGGCGGGTTGTTCGACGGCTCGCTCGGCAGACGGTCGAGGACCGTGACGCTCCATGCATCGCCGACCCAGGGTCCGGCGTTGTGGACATCGATCGCGAAAACGCCCTCTTCCCCGAGGTTCAGGCCACCGAGCAAGCCGGGTCCCGACTTCGTGACGACGAGGTTCGGCGCGACGATCGTCATTGGCGGCGTGACGCCGTTCTCGCCCGGGAGCGGGCTGAAGAACTCGCCGTCGATGAGCCTGCCGAATTCCCATATGGCGGTATTGACGAACTGCGTACCTGGCGTATTCGCCGGCGAATCGTCGAGAACGACCGTGATTTCAAGCATGATCTGCTCGCCGGCCGGGATCACGAAACCATCGGGCAGCTCGAAGGTCAGCTCGCCGCCGGCATTGGTGAAGGTATGCGGCACCGGCGTGCCGTCGCTCAGCCAGTACATCGTGTGGCTGATATAGTTGAGGTCCGCGCCGGTCGCGTTGAGGTCGTCCCAGATCGTGATGCCGTGCAGGGTGTTGGGTGATCCGCTGTTATTGATGACGGTGTCAGTCGCCGGATCGAACAGAACCGGTATCGCCAGTGAATACGTGAAAGGCACTCCGACAGTGGCCGTGGCGGCGGGATTCTGCTTGTCGATCTTCTCGACAGGGATGAGCAGGTTCTGGCAGTTATCCTTGATCTTGGTCGATGAGCCGTTCGTGAACCAGATCATGTGTCCGTGCGTCGCGTTGCATGACATGTTGCCGGTGTGCACGACGTTGTTGAAGATGACGAGATAGCGTTCTTCGTTCTGGCCGGGCGAGGTAAAAAAACTGAAATTGGTGTTGAGCGGATTCGATGCCGTGTAGTTCTGGATCGTGCAATTCGTGTCGATCTGGATTTGGCCGGGCGCGGGAACGACATTGCCGTCGATCAGACCGAAGTACGGCGGATCGGAACAATTGACCGCCTGCGCAGGGGAGGCAGCGACCATCGACAGGGCCAGGAGAAGCAGCAGCCAGAGGCCAATCCGGCTGCTGCGCGCGCCGGTGCCGGTGGCGTGACTCACGCGTTCGAGGAGCTGCCCCATCGAGCTGCGCTCCTTCAGCCCTGCGAGGCCGGGAGGAAATCGATCGGATAGAGGATAGTGACCTTCGGCACGCCCTCTTTCGGACCGAAGTTGAACCTGCGTACGCGTTCGACGATTTCCGCCACCAGCGCCGGCGAGTGCAGATTCGTCGATTCGACCGCGCAGAACGACACCTCGCCGCCCGGCTCGATCGTGATTCGCAGCACCATCTTCCCGCTCAGCGTCGGATCGTTGCGGAGTTCGCGATTATATATGCGGTACAACGAGGCCTTGTAACGGTCGAACACGATCTGGATCTCTTCGTCGGTGCGCGACGGCCCGGGACCCTGGCTGAGCGGGCGATCCGCGCCCGCGACGCCTACCCCGATCGCGCTTTCGACGCGCGCGAATTCGACGCCGGCGACCTGCTGGCCGAGGCCGCCGACGTCACGGCTCAGGCTCGATGTGCTGATGCCCCTGGTGCCACCCTGTGCCTGCGAGGTCAGGATAGAGCGCTCCGCCTGCTGACCCGTGGCCTTCTGGCCATCGGTACTGACCCGCGCGTCGGCGCCGAGCTTAGGCTGGGCCGGCAGTTCCATCAGGTCCGTAAAGGTGTTCTTGAAGGCCAGCAGCCCTGCGCTCTCGACCTTTTTCGGTTGCGGCGGTGTTTCGGCGACCGGCTTCGTCTCCTGTTCCGGCGGTTTTTCTTCTATCTGCTCTACCGGGCGCTCTTCACGCAGCACCGGCGGCGGAGGCGGCTCCTTCTTGACCAGACGAACCAGGTGTTCCGGTATTACGACAACCTCGTTGGGGTCGGGCTGCGAGATCTTCCACAGCGACATCAGCGTCGTCGTCGTCAACATCAGCAGCAACGCCAGCAACAGAACCTTGCGGAATCGCCTCTCGTCGTCGCGTTGTCCCGACCATGGCATGACCATCGGCCGGTAAGTCGCCTCTACATACTCGCGCTCGACGACGAACTCGAACTGCTTTTGTTCTTCCTCCTCCTTGAGCTCGTCCAGCTCATCGCCGAGCAAATCGGCGGCCTCCAGGTGGCGGTATATCTGCGTCTGAATCAGGTCGCGCTTCTGCTCGATCCGTGCGATCTTCTCGTTGAACTGCGCGACATTGCCTCGGACCCGCTCCAGGTGCGCGGCAGCTTGCGTCACTGCGGCACTGTCTCCCCAGAACATCTCGGAGCCACCCGATTCATCGAGCCGCTCCAGCAGGGCGCAGACGTCGCCGAGCAGATGGTACTGATTCCGCTCGGCGGCCATGCCCTCCAGTTCGGAATCCAGGCGTCCGAGGTCCTGCTCGAGTTTCGCAACCTCCACGCGCGCCTCTTCGATGCGCGCGTGGAGCGCCAGCTGGTCTTCTGCGATGACGGCGCTCATGATGCTTCAGCTCTGGTGATATTTCTGGTTGACCGCCAGCGAGATCTTCGTGTACCCGGCGTTCGTACACGTCGCCATGATCTTCTTGAGGATATGGAACGGTATAGCCTTGTTTGCGAGGATCGTAACCTCCTTGCTTTCCGCGACGGCCTGGGTATTGATGCCGATGACGCTTTCCTGGATCCTCGCCAGACGCTCCCGGACAGGCTCGATGTTATCTTCACTGGATTCTGCAATACTGGCCGTCGTCGCGATGACCTCGCCCTGGACCATGACCTCGTCGTCGTTGACTAGGATGACGACCGTCTGCCGCGGCTTGGACTCGACGATCGAGTCCGGCAGCACGATTCCTTTCGGCGGCTCGATGACCTCGATTGCCGCCTGATTCACGAGCAGGAAGAACACCAGGATCGTGAAAACGTCCATCAGAGAGGTCAGGTTCAGACCGGCCTTGTGCCGCTTGAACCTCCCCATTCGTCTTATACGGCGGGTATTCGTCACGGGGCGTCTCCGATCGAGAGTTCCGGGAACAGCACGACCCTTAGCGGCTCATTGCCATCCGATTCACTGACCATCGCGACCTTCATCGTGTCCATGACGTGGATCACTTCTTCATAGGTGACGTCAGGCTCGATCAGGATGACCGCGTCCTCCTTGGCGCTGTATCTGGCCTTGAGACCAAGCAGTGCCCGGGACAGACTTTCGTAATCATGCCGGTCGTCGGTTTTCGGAAAGCGCGCGACTACACTCCTGCCATCGCCGATCTCGAGAGCGCTCTCCCGCACAATGACCTCGATCGTGACCAGAGGCGTGTCCGGCATCGAGCCGCCGGCGGCGGCCTCGGGCAGATTCAGCTCCTGGATCGTGATGCGGGAAAATACCGCGGTGATGAGCAGGAACGGGATCAGGACCACCATCAGGTTCAGGAAGGTGGTGATGTCCAGCTCCGGCGATTCCTTTTTACGCCGGTAATGGCGCGTCCTGGCCATGTTCTTGTCTCCCCTTGCGCGCGCTCAGGCGGCCACCTTGAGATTCTCGTACTGACGCTTTGCCATTGCCGAGATCACATTCAGTGCCTTGACCGATGCCATCTCCAGGCTGTCGACGATCTGGCCGGTCTTTGAATTGAGAATGGCGTGCGTGATCAGCAGCGGTATCGCGACCATCAGTCCGAAAGCGGTCGTGTTCATTGCAACCGAGATGCTCGCCGACAGCAGGTCCGCCTTCTCGGCCGGATTCGCGCTGGCGACGGCGGTGAACGCGGCGATCAGTCCGATAATGGTTCCGAGCAGGCCCATCAGCGTCGCAATGCTCGAAAACAGCGCGACATAGGGTGTCCGCCTCTCGAGCTGCGGAATGATCTCCATCATGCCTTCTTCCATTGCGATCTCGATGTCCTCCCTGCGCCGCACCGAGCCCTGTCTTGCGAGGCCCAGCGACAGCACCTGGCTGATCGTTGAATCGTCGTTCGCGGTCAATTCGCGAGCGGCGTCGAAATCGCCCTGGACGAGGAGCGGATGCACCTGCTCCCACATTTTTTTGTTCGCGTTCGTGACCTTGGTCAACTTGATGAAGCGCTCGACCGCGATCGCCGCACCGATTGCGCCGACAATCAGGATTGGATACATGAACGTCCCGCCATCCCGAATAAAGCCAACTATCGTGTCGATGATTTGCATATGTCCTCCTTACACTCCTTACACTTACGATTACTTCGGATTACTGATTTCGAAATACGAGATCTCGCGCATGAAAACTTCCCTGTCGACCGGCCGCAGGCCTTCCTCAAGCAAGGAAGAATCCAGCCGGATCTCCGCACCGACATCAGATCCCTTCCACGGCACAATGGTCAGTGACTTGGGCGCCTCGCTGTTACCGACGATCGACATACCGGAAATTGCCATTGCGTCGCTGTCATTCGCTGCACCATCGTCCCGGGGCGCATCTGCCGCGATGACGTTGACCGACAGCAGCAACAGTGTTGCAAGCAGATATCCTGGTCTCATCGTTTCGCCCCCTGTTGCGCAAGGCGGTTCTCTACATCTGCAATCCATGTGGCAACCGACTTGTCGTCGGACTTTACAGCGCTGTAGATACGATAGTTCTGCAGGGCGCACTCGTAATCCCCGAGATAGAGGTCGCACAGCACCCCGAGATTGAGCCGCGCAGGCAGAAATTCCGGATACCGGTCCAGCACCGCCTCGTAGGCGGCCCTGGCCTCGGCGAACCGGCCGGTCTTGCGCATCACCAGGCCGTACTCGTTGTTCGCGACGGGATGCTCCGGATTGATGATCAGTGCCATTTCGAGATTTTCCTCGGCCTGCTCGAGCTTGCCGATCCTGTGATAGGCGATCGCGAGATCGATATACGGCGCCGTGTTGTTGCTGGCCAGCGGATGCTGGGTCAGCCGGGTCAGCAATTCGATGCCCTTATCATATTCACCGGCTTGCAGATACTTCACGGCACGCTCGAAGTCCTGCTTCAGATCCGGGCTCAGGCGCACATCCTCGTGGATTGCGTAGCCGTTCTGATCCTCAGCCGCGGCATCCTCCTGGATGCGTTCCACGGAAGGCGTACTCGCGCAGCCGCTCATCACGAGGCTAATGACGGCGATGGAGAGCCATTGAAAGCGCATCGCCTCAGGCCTCCTCGCTTGCAGCTGGCTCTTCTGCTGGCTGCCGAACGAATTCATACAGGTATGAACCGATTGATTCGATGTAGTCGCCGCCCTCCTCGGTCCTGGCGTAGCGGGCGGGCATCAGATTCGCAAGCTTACCGATGCTTTGTTCGACCCATGTGTTGTACACCCCGATCGCCATCAGCTCGAGGTTCTTTTCATGTACCGATATCGCCATCTCCTCGAACGGGTAGGCCTGCTCTTCGAGGGCCAGCTCGTATTCCTCGAGTTCCAGTGCACCAATATCGGCTGGCCGCTCCGAGGTCATCAGCGCGTGACTGAAGTCGTAATAGATCTCCGCCATATAGAAGGTCGCTGCGGCGGTTACTTCAGCGACCTGGTAGCTGGTCAGCTGTCCGAAGCGGTCGAGCGCCGCCCGCATCGCGGCCTGCTTTTTCGCGAGATTCTGCTCGAACGGCATCACCAGCCTGACCTCGGAGAATCGCTCGTAATACGGTTCCGAGAGCACGAGGGCCGACGTCGCCGCGAGATATCTCGTCCTCCCCGTCCGCTCATCTCCTGCAGCCGCATCACCCTCGACAATCAGTTTCAGCTGCGCGTGGTAATCGCTGCGGTTACCCGCTTCCTTATAGATTTCCGCCATCCGCGCACGCGCCTCCAGGGCGTTCTCGACCGGATGCGGGAATTGCACGGCCAGGCGCTCGTATACCCGCAACGCATCCCCGGCGTGTCCGGCTTCCTCGTAGAGCTCCGAGGCAAACAGAAGTGCGCTGCGCCTGATTTCATCGTTACCCGACTCGGTCTCGATGCGCTCGTACTCGGCTGCCGCGAGTTCAAGCTTCCCGGCCTCCTTGTAGACATGCGCAATCCTCTTAGTTACCTCGGGCTGGAGCTCGTGTCCCGGATAATCTGTCCTGAAAGTCTGCAGCACTTCCGCGGCCCGGTCCCAGGCCTCCAGTCGGATCAGTGCGACCGCGCCGTCAAACTCGGCGGTCGGCCGTATCATCGAGTCCGGTGCATTTTGTGCGATGCGCAGGAAGTGATTCGATGCGGCCTGGTAGTCTTCCTCGGCCAGCGCCATTTCGCCTTGCTTGTAGATCGACGCCGCCAGGTTCTCGTAGAGACCGGCGCGCGATTCGTCCTCAACCACGGTAAGCCGAAGTACCTGTTCATAGGCCTGTTCAGCCTCGGTGTACTTGCCGAGCTCGAACGTCGAATGGGCGACGACCAATGCGGCGGACCGCTGCACTTCCTGTCCGGACCCCGGGAATTTCGTCATGATCCTTCTGCCAATGGTTTCAGCCTGTACGTAATCCTTCAGGGTGAACAGATCGTCTGCCGCACCACCCAGTACCAGCGCCGCCTGTTCGTGCTCCGGGAATACATCCGCAAACCGGATCGAACTGCGAATTACCTCACGCATTGTTTCGGCATCGCTTCCGTCAGTATTCGTGACCTGGTACTCACGCCAGGAAAATACCGCCGCATAGCCGGACGCGGCAGCCCTTTCATGCGACGCATAGTCATAGGCCGTACGCTCGTATTCGAGCGCTGCCTGCCTGAAATCCCTGTGTTCCAGCAGCAGATCCGCAAGCTGATAATTAAGCTGCGGGGATTCCACGTCCTGCGGGAAGGAATCGAGATATTCCCGGTACCAGGTCAGGGCCTCACGGAAGTGTTCTCCCCTCTCCTCGCTCAACTCCGGATCCTGGTACTGTGCGTGGTAATGATTGGCGAGTTCCCTGAGGGTATCCTTCAGATAGCCGAGCACTTCCGGATGGGCGCCAGGGTCATAATGCCGCCAGTAATTGGACTGCAGGCCGTAGCTGGCTGCAAATTCCTTGTTGGCCTCGATGACAAGCCGCGGGAAACCGCCGATCTTGTAGATCTCGATGACCCGCATGTCGAAGCGAGGCGCCGACCTATGCAGTGGATTCAGGTTGACGAATGCCTTGTAGGCCCCGGCGGCATCGGCATAACGGAGTTTTTCGAGATAATGCTCGCCGAGATTGCCGTAGATGTCTTCCTCATAGGACCGCTGTCCATGGGTCGCGAAATACTCCGTGACCTCTTCCGCCCCGCCGAGATATGAAAAGCTGAAACTGATGACGCGATAGGTATCGTCGATGCGTTTCCTCTCGAGATCTTCCGTGATATCCGTGTATCCGGTTCCCGGCGTGAACTTGTGATCGAGCAGGGCGATGAAATTGTGCAGGCCATCTTCATACAGTTCCTGCTTGTACAGTGTCCACCCGAGCTTGTATAACGCTAGCTCGTAATACGCCGAGTCCGCGCCTTTGATAGTGACGTCCTTGTAGGCATCTTCCGCGTGTATAAAACTGTTGCGAGTGAAGAAGTACTCGCCACGCCTGAACTGCACCTCATCGATAAAGCGTGAATCCGGATGAGCGACGGCCATACCGTCCATGACCTTCATCGCCTCCTCGATCTCGCCGATCTCTTCGTAGGCGCGCGCCATCTGGTACAGCACCTGGTCATTGTGCTGATAGTCAGGATAGTCTCGCAGCAGCTGCTGATACAGTGCGATCGCCTCGAGCGCATTGGCCGACTGCAAGTCAACTTCGCTACCAGGAGGCAGAATGCCCATATCGTCTACCTGCGTCATTTCGACGGATACCATGGTCGACCTCTGCTCGAATTCCTGTTCCGACTCCCGGTCCTCGATCCCGGCGATCACCGGGGCAGCATTTGTAGCCGCGATGTGGCGTTCCGGCTGGTCGAGACTGCCCAGGGCCGCGCGGACTCCGGCTTGCGGGCTCGTTGTCAGACCGTATTCCTTCTCGATCTTCAGATCCGCGAGCCGACGCATCGCCTCGGGCGCCAGCTCCGAATCCGCAGATACCTCGAGGAACTGCCGGTAGCCGAGCATTGCACGGTCTATACCCTCTTCTACCTGCACATCGCTGATTACGACCTTGGCGTGCTTCAGGCTCGCGAGCGTATTCGGGTCATCCCATGACCGGCAGGAGGCCAGCAGAACTGCGACCACTATGACAATGCTGCGGCGTGCGATCATCTGGTTTCCCCGCCGGCATCTGCCGTCCTGATCGCACGGTCGTAACTGTCGGCCATCGCGAAGCGAGCCTGCACCTGGTACTGCTGAAGTTGGCGGCGGCGCTGTTCGAGTTCCTCAACTGCCATTGTCTCGAGCAGCCTGCCCTGGCTCGCCATCAGGACCTCAACCTTGCGGTGTGCCTCTCGTGCCCGGTCTTTCAGGCCTGCGATCGTGTCGTCAAACCCTGTGTAACTCTGTGTAGCCGCCTGGCGGGCCCTGACGAATGCGTCATATGCCCCGGTCAGCTCGACGATGTCGCGATCGAGCTGCTGGAGACGGAGGTAGGCCTCCGTGTAGCGATCGTGAAATTCGGCCTCGATCTGCCAGAGGACGACGCCTCTCAGCAATGCGATACGGCCGGCGGGCGCTTGCACGCCTTCACCGTCAATGCCGCGCAGCCGCTCGTCGATGGCATCGAGAATACCGCGCTCTTCGGCTGTCGCGAGCAGGTCCGTGCGCGGTGCCTCCAGCATCGACTGCATTTGTGCGTGCACGCGCTCACGCTGTTCCAGTCGCAACCTGATCTGCGTGTCGAGCATCTGGAATCGCCGGTCGATGCCCGGCAGCAATGGCTCGTAGTGGGCCTTGCGGTGCACGACGATCTCGGCGAAGGCATCGAGATATCCGTTCCAATCAACCAGCTTGCTGCGCAACTCCTCAAGATCGAGATAGTTCTTCAGCGACTCCTGGAAGTCGTGCGAAGCCATCAACTCGATCAGGTACAAGGTCTCCGGCGTTTCGGGCAGCTCTCTCAGCTTGACGACCCAGTTGCTATCCTGCTTCAGCTCCTCGCGCACAAGTGCTTCGAGGAACTTGCCGTTATGGATGCTCACGATTGACGCATCGAGTTTCGCGAGCTGCTGCGTGAACGCCTCCAGCGCGCTTCCGTACAACACAGCGGCCTTGCCGTAGACACTCATCTTGCTGTAGGCATACGGCACCGCCATCAAGGCCTCCTGGACGGCCTTATCGGTGACGTTACGCTCTGCGAGCAGGGTCCACGGCACGAGTGCGCGCTCGTAGTTGCCAACTTCGGCATCGGTCCAGCCAGATCCCAGCAGCGCCCGGTTCGAAAACGGGCCTTCGAGGCGGACGCGATTCAGATACTTTCGCGCGGAGTCGAATTCGCTTTCATCGAGCATCGACTTGCCGACCACCAGGTTCGATCTGTCGCGAATCGCCTGGATATCCGGATCGCTGCCCGCGACCTGGCCGGCCCTGTCGAGCTGGTTGCGGCCCTCGTTGGTCTTGCCGGCCTGCAGCAGCGCGATGCCGAGGTTGTAGCGTCTGAAGCCCTCGATAGTTCTGGCGCCCTGTAGTGCCGCCAGCGTCGCGATCGCCTCATCGAAGCGCCCGGCGGCGATGAAGGCCTGGGCGCGCAGCAGCGCAATTTCATCGTGTATGCGCTCCGGCGGCTTGCCGGAGATCCGGTCGAGAGCCCCTAGCGACTCCAGAGGCCTTCCCTTCTGGAAATGGATGCGTGCGAGTCGGTACAGCGCCTCGTTACGCACGTCCGCCGTGACGTTGCCTTCGATGACGGTCGTAAACGCGCGGCCTGCCCGCTTGTGCATCCGGTACGACAGCTCGAAATCTCCGACTGAAAATTCTGCGTCGCCGATATGGATGCTCAGAGAATCGAGCGACGGGTCATCTATCAAGTAGTACTGACCGAGTTCGCTGTCGAGCCTGGCGATCGCATCGAAATGATCGCCCTGATACGCATGGAAGAATGCCTCTCCAAAATGGAGATCATTCAGTTCGGCGGCAGAGGTTAGCGGTGGACCTGCTGCAAAATATGCCAGCAGGATCAGGCCGGACAGGAAGCGCTGCGTGTGTGACATCTGCTTACCATTCCCTGATCTCGACGGCCGGCTGCGACGATCCAGGCCCCGCCAGCCTGATCTCGACAAGCCGCGGCCCGATGTCCTTGCTGATCGTACCAGTTACGGTCTTGTGGTAGTCGGCACCCCCTGCCGTTTTCCCGGTAAGGATCACTTCGACCGGGTGATCGCCGGTCCTGATGTTCCCGGTGTAGAGTCTCTGGACCGCGCCCTTTTGCAGCGCCTCCATTTCCTTGAACGTATAGAGATAATGTGCGACCTCTTCACCGCCGAGGCGGACCGAAACGGCATCGAGACGGAACTTGTCGTCAGCGGCCATCGAGACGAAAAGGGCAACCTGCGTACCGGACGGATATAACAATTTCTCCTCGAGCAGGTTGAGCTCGGCCGCGATCGCCAGCACCTCGCTCTTGATATCCTGCACCTGCTCATCGAGGCCCATTACCTGCGCTCTCGCGCCGGCAGCAGCGGCGACCGGTGACACAGTCACGGTCCACAGGCATGCCAGAATACAAAACAGGGCAATACGATCAGGTATACGCATGCATTCCTCACGATGTATGCAAGTTGGAGAGTCTATCGGCCAAACACGCCCGGAAAATGGCGAATGCATCACACATACGTGCATCCCTATTTAACAGATGCACATCCATTCTGACGGCGAAGGTCCGGATGCATCGGATTGCATTACCCGGCAAAGTTGGGTCATCTCTATTTCTTGTGACAGAGGTAACTATTTCAGGAGCGTGTCACCGTCACAATTACCGGTACCGCAGCCTGCAGGCCGTCATCAGTTACGGGAATCAAGGTGACTAATGTCTAATTTATACGGGCAATACGATCTTGGAGTTGAAACCGGAAGGGGTCAGGGGAACCATATCTCCCTGTACTCGGACGATGAGTACACGACCGATCTCGTCGTGAAGGAAGTCTTCGGCGAACTCGTGCAAAAGGACAGGCTTAAGGGTATCACCAGAAAATATGCGATTGTCAATGTCCATTATCTGATGGTCGAGGAACGCAGCCTTGTCGCGAAGTCAGTATACTGGATCGATCTCGGATACCTGTCCGACAAGCCGAAACGCCGGCTTATCGTTAAGTGGAAATGGCTGGCGGCTGCGACAGCACTCGCGCTGTCTACCGCTGCGACATACCTGTCGATTCCATTCCTGGAATTTCCTTACCGGGTTCCGATACTGGCCGGCTTGCTGGCAGGCACCGCCCTGTCTGCCTTTTACTGTGTCTACGTGTTCATTCACAACAGCCGCTACCGACAGATCTATTTCTCACGTACAGGCAATGTGCCGTTCGTGGAACTGATGCCCGGCAATCCCGACAGTAAACGATATCGCCAGTTCATCGATACCATCCAGGAGCATATGCTGCTCGCTCGCAGAAAGGAACCCGATCGCAGCAAGGCACTTGCCAGGGAGTTGCGTGAGCACCGTCGCCTGCATGATGCGGGCATCATTAATGACCGGCAATATACCCGCGCCAAGATGATCATCCTCAAATCCTACTCATAGTCATCGAGCAACACAGGCCGGATGTGTACGGTGCCGGCGTGGTAGTCTACAATCGGTAACGAGTCCGGGGCTCCCAGACGGCACGAGACATCTCCCGATTGCAGACCGCGTCCGGTAAACCAGTGCCCGACACAGCAAACGGCAGCCTACAGGCTGCTACCGGTACGCAATGGCATGCTATTGGATTCGCCGAAGGCGCGCGGCTGTTGCGGGTCGATACCGCCACCGGACTCGACGAAGACGACGCGGCCGCACGGCTGCGTCTCTACGGCCCGAACCGCCCCAGCCAGCGTGCCGGACGCGGCCCGGTCATGCGATTTCTGCTGCAGCTTACGCAACCCCTGATACTGGTACTGATCGTCGCCGGGCTGGTCACGGCGGCGCTCGGAGAATGGGTCGACTCCGGGGTGATCCTCGGCGTCGTGTTCGTGAACGCGATCGTCGGCTACATCCAGGAGGGCAAGGCCGAGGCGGCGCTGGCTGCGCTGTCCCGCGTAGTGGCATCCGAGGCGAAGGTGCTGCGCAACGCGCGCCGCAATACAGTCGACGCCGCGCTGCTGGTGCCGGGCGATGTCGTCATCCTCGCTGCCGGCGACAAGGTTCCGGCCGATCTCCGGCTGATCGGCGGCAAGGAATTGCGCACGGCGGAAGCGACGCTCACCGGCGAATCGCTGCCGGTACACAAGCACGCCGTCATTCTCCCCGCCGACACACCGCTCGCCGACCGCCGGAATATCGCCTATGCCGGCACGCTCGTCGTCGCCGGCCAGGGGACGGGCGTGGTCGTCGCGACCGGAGACGCGACCGAGGCGGGCAAGATCTCCCGCCTCATCGGCAGCGTACCCGACATCAGCACGCCGCTGACACGCAAGATGGGGGTCTTTGCGCGGCGCCTGCTGGTCGCGATCCTGCTACTGGCGGCGCTCGCCTTCGTGACAGGGATGCTGCGCGGCCAATCGGCGTACGAGATGTTCATCGCCGCGGTCGCGCTCGCAGTTGCCGCGATCCCGGAAGGGCTGCCGGCGGCGATGACGGTCACACTGGCGATCGGCGTCTCGCGAATGGCGAAACGTCGCGCGATCATCCGCAAGCTGCCCGCGGTAGAGGCGCTCGGCAGCACCACTGTCATCTGCTCCGACAAGACCGGCACGCTGACGCGCAACGAAATGGTCGTGCGCGAACTCTGGTCGGGCGGCGAGGCCTATACGGTGACCGGCACCGGCTATGCCCCGGAGGGCCGCTTGGAGCACGCCGGCCTGCCGATCGAGGCGGCGGGCGCGCTGCGCGAGACCCTGATCGCCGCCGCCCTGTGCAACGACGCCCGCCTGCAGCATGAAGCCCGTCACTGGACCATCAGCGGCGACCCTACCGAGGCGGCCTTGCTGACGGTTTCCCGCAAGGCCGGTCTCGACGAGGAGACGCTGAATGCAGTCTTCCCGCGCCTCGACGAGATCCCGTTCGATTCGGAGCGGCGTTTCATGGCCACCCTGCACAACATAGAAGGCATGCAGGTCGTCTATGCCAAGGGAGCGATCGAAAAACTCCTCCCCGCCTGCGTCGCGATGCTGGGTCCGGAAGGCAGTGAAACAGCGCTCGATGTCGCGACCATCAACCGGATGGCCGTGCGCATGTCCGAAGAGGGCCTGCGCGTTCTGGCTGTCGCGCGCTCCGAACTGGCGCCCGGCAGACAGCTCCACCACGACCACCTGCGCGACGGCCTGGTGTTTCTCGGGCTGGCCGGCATGCTTGATCCCCCGCGCCCGCGCGCGATCTCATCGGTGCGCACCTGTCACACCGCCGGCATCCGGGTAAAGATGATCACCGGCGACCATCCGGGCACCGCGACAGCGATCGCCCGTCAGCTCGGCATCGCCGGCAAGGAAGCGCAAGTGCTGAGCGGCCGGGAACTGGCCGAACTCGATGACAAGGCGCTGCGTGACGCGGCCGCGAGTATCGATGTATTCGCCCGTGTCGAACCGGAACAGAAGCTCCGCCTGGTCAGGGCCCTGCAGGCGAACGGGGAGATCGTCGCGATGACCGGCGACGGCGTCAACGACGCCCCGGCGCTGAAGCAGGCCGATATTGGCGTCGCGATGGGGCTTACCGGCACCGAGGTGGCCAAGGAGGCCGCGGAGATGGTGCTGACCGACGACAACTTCGCGAGCATCGAGGCGGCGGTCGAGGAAGGTCGCGGCATCTACGACAACATCGTCAAGTTCATCACCTGGACGATCCCGACCAATGCCGGCGAGGGTCTGGTGATCCTGGTCGCGATCCTTGCCGGCACCGCGCTGCCGATCCTGCCGCTACAGATCCTGTGGATCAACATGACCACCGCGGTATTGCTCGGACTGACGCTCGCGTTCGAGCCCGCCGAGCCGGACATCATGCGCCGCCCGCCGCGGCCACCGGCAGCGCCTGTACTCGACGTCACGCTCCTGTGGCGCATCGTCATCGTCAGCCTGCTTATGCTGGGCGGCGCCTTCGGCCTGTTCGAGTTTGCGGTGCTGAGCGGCCGGTCGCTCGATGAGGCGCGCACGATCGCCGCCAATGTCTTCGTGATGATGGAGGTCGCGTACCTGTTCAATTGCCGCTCGCTGGTGCGGCGACCCTTGCGCAGTGGCTGGTTCTCAAATCACTGGGTGTGGTACGGCGTCGTAACGATGATCGCGCTGCAGCTGGCATTTACCTATTTGCCGGTATTAAACAGGATATTCCAGACTGCGCCCATCGGTCTGCAGGACTGGTTGTCGATCCTCGCGCTGGCGGTCCTGGCGTGGGGTATCGTCGAGATGGACAAGACATGGCGCGCCCGCGCCGCAGCCGCGACGCGGACATGACACCTTATAATGCTGCGCGAATGATCCCGCGCCGGTCGCGCACGACGACGCTGCGGTAATCGCCGGCCGGGATCTTCAGCAGCAGGCAGGGACTGGTGATCGCCTGCGTCAGCAGCATGTCCGGTCCGGGTTCCACCCAGTCGACACGGATCTCCAGTGTGTCATCACTCGAGACCGCCGGCGGTCCCGCCAGGTCGAGGCCGAAGCCGCCGGTGGGGCGCATGCCCATCTCTATCAGTAACGCATGATGCGTCTTGAAGTCGAGGACGGGTGCGCCCCGTCGCGGCAGCTCCAGCATGGTCACACGCGCGAACGCATCACCCAGTTGCGCCTGTGACTCGATCAGCGTGATCACGGAGTCCTTGCCGGTCGTGCCGCACTGCCCGCTTGCATGCAGCACTTCGCCGCCCGGCGGCCTGTCGACCGTCGTGCCGCAGGCGATCATCAGCAACACACAGGCCAGTGTAACGGCGGTCGCCCTCATGGTCGCCCTTCCAGTTGCATAACGGGCACGGGCACGCGGGAAAGGCCGCGGCGCGGTGTCGACGCACTGGCGTCGCTGAGACCGGTGTCGTAGCTCGTAACAAAGTTCACGTTATCGACGTCGGCGCTGACTGTCAGTTCCTCCAGCCGGGAGATGGTCGGCCAGGCCCCGCAGGCCTCGCCCTCGCCGCAGATGAAACTATCGTTATTCATGTCCGTGCCTGCAAAGATGAAATACCGCCCCGCGGGGACACCAGAGAATTCGAAGCTGTATGCGCCGTCGACATTGTCGGCGTTGACGGTCTGCAAGGTCTCGAAGGTATCCGGATCCAGCAGAATTATCCGGTGGAAGCCTGCGTCACCGCCGGTCACCCCCGGCACAGCCACCTGCATGCTGACCGGGATCTGGGCCGTGTTGGCATCGGAGTCGATGGTGATGGTCGCGTTGTAAGTTCCGGGCGCGAGCCCCTCGCGGTCGACAGCAACCGCATATGTCCCGAGGCCGTTGCTGTCCACGTCGCTCGCGCTCACGATCAGCCAGTCAGCGTCCGATACTGGTGCGTCGGCGGCCAGCGCACCGCTGCCCGCGTTGCGCAGCCGCAGCGTCAGACCGGAGACGCCGGTCGAGAAGTTCAGGCTTGCGGGATTTACCTGCAGCAGTGGCGTCGGCGACGCCGCCGCGCCCGCTGCCTGGACCGCCTTGAACGCATCGATCAGACCCCAGCCGAACTGGTCATCCCGGCCGGGCGCCCCGATGTCCTCGGTGATCGCACCACTGCTGATGAGACTGTCGATGTCGTCCGGCGTCAGCAGCGGATCAATCCCCTTCATCAACGCCAGGACGCCCGAGACATGCGCGGTCGCCATCGAGGTCCCCTGCAGGAACCTGTAGATATGCTGGATGCCGCTCTCCCCCTCGCTTCCGCTCAGTGACAGCACGCCGTCCGGAAAGCCGTCGCCATTGAGATCCCGGGAGGTATCGCCGCCCGGGGCCGCGATATCGATCAGCGGGCCGAAATTCGAATATGGCGCGAGGGTCCTGTTGATGCCGACGGCGCTGACGGAGATCACGCCGTCGTATGACGCCGGGTATGCGGGCGTGGTGCTGCTCGCATTGCCGGCCGCCGCGACGATGATGACGCCGGCATCGCGCGCCTGGGCGTAGACATTCTGTTCGCTCGCCGACGATCCGCTTCCGCCGAGGCTAATGTTGATGATGTCGGCGCGCCGCGGCGGTACCGTGCCTGATGCGTTATCCAGTCCGGCCGCATACAGAACAGCCTGCTGGATATCGAAGCTCGTCGCCCCGAACCTGCCGAGCGCGCGCAGCGGCATGATCTTCGCGTTCCACGCGACGCCGGCGACGCCGACGCCGTTATCGCTGCGCGCGGCGATGGTGCCCGCCACATGAGTCCCGTGGAAACTGCTCGAGCCGCCGGGTCCGTTGCCGTCACCCGGATCGGAGGGATCGTCATCGATACCGTCGCCATCGAGGGCGTTGTTCGGATTCGAGATGAAATCGTATCCGGCGACCAGCTGGCCCTGCAGATCCGGATGATCGACGAGCACACCGGTATCGACAACAGCGACGACGACGTCGTCGCCAAGCGCCACGTCCCAGGCGGCCGGGAGGTTGATCAGCGGGTAATTCCACTGGAGATGATAAAAGTCGTCGTCCGGCACCCGGAAGGCTCGACGGATGTAATTGAGATCCGCCGCGGCGACATCGGGTCTGACGCGCAGCGCGTGGACGATGGTGACGGTATCCAGCTTTTCCTGCAGGGTGGCAGATATACCGACGCCCAGGCGGGTAGTGCCCTTCCCCGACCGTTTGCCGAGGCCGATAGCGCTGACGGCGACTGCGGGGTTACCGGCATCGTCGATTCGCAACAGCTTCGCGCGCCCCGGCGCGCCCGCCCGCATTGCGAGTCCCATCGACCTGGCCCGGGATTGTACCTGCGCGGTCGACAGCACACCCGTTGTGTCATCGAAGGTGACTATCACCTCGCCCGAAACAAAGTCGTCACCGGCGCGCAGGTCGTCGGTCGCGACGAAGCCGACCTGGCCGATCACCAGGTTGTAGTTGGTTGCGGTCGTCGTAGAGGAACAGTCCGCCAGATCACAATAGACCTTGACATTGACGAGGTACTCTCCATCGGCCGGCGCGGTCACGGTCTCGATGGGAGCGAGGCCCAGGGACGCGTCGATGATCGTTGTGCAGGCGCTGTCGATCAGGTACAGGTCGAGATCGTGGATCGATCCGTCCTCGCTGATGTAGAGGGTCACCGTCTGCCCGGCCAGCAACGCGACACTGTACACATCGTCCAGATCGCCGGACACAAAGGAGCGCCCCGGCGCACCGGCGCCGGGTGTATTGACGTAACCGCCGAGCGTCACGGGATTGAGCAAGGGCTGCGCGGTATCGCAGGTATCGTTCGAGGCAAATGGCGCAAAGGGATCGTTGACGTCACCGTCGGCCGCAGTCGCATCGGACGCTGTCACGGTGCCGCTGATCGTGAACAGTTCTGCCGTTCCGCCGCCACCACTGCTGCAGGCGGCGAGCAGCGACAGCATCAGAACAACTGCAAGGCATTTCAGTGACATGTGTCCAGAAAAGCCGGCGGTGAGACAGGCGCTGCCCGGATGCAACTCAACCGCGGCGCGCCGCCTCGATTGCGTCAATGTCGATCTTTTGCATCTGCATCATCGCATCGAACGCGCGCTTGGCGGCGGCGGGATCGGGATCGATTATCGCATTGATCAGAGCAATCGGCGTAATCTGCCAGGACAATCCCCATTTGTCCTTGCACCAGCCGCATTCACTCTCCTTGCCGCCGTTGCCGACGATTGCGTTCCAGTAACGATCGGTTTCGGCCTGGTCGGCGGTTGCGACCTGAAACGAGAATGCTTCGTTGTGCTTGAACGCGGGTCCGCCATTGAGGCCGAGACAGGGAATCCCCATCACGGTAAACTCAACCGTCAACACATCCCCTTTCTTCCCGGACGGAAAGTCTCCCGGTGCGCGATGCACCGCACCGACGGATGAATCGGGAAAGGTCTTGGCATAAAATCGCGCCGCGTCCTCGGCTTCACCATCGTACCAAAGACAAATAGTGTTCTTTGCTTGCTTCGTCATGTCTCTTCTCCATAGTGATGAGCCACCCGAAGCACCTGGTCCCAATCCTGCACTTGAAGCTGCAATGGACCGGAAGACGACCCGGAGATCATCTGATCAGCTGATCAATCTGCTCCATCCTTTCTATTTCATAATTAATCACCAGCTTTTCATAGGGTTCATCCATCAGCGGGCTCGATATAACAAAATCCGCGGTGGCTCGGTCGCATGCCAAAACAATATTGTATACGGTGGCAATGCGTTGCAAGGCATGAATATCGGGTTCGTGCGGATGGGACTGTAACGGATCCCACAAGAAAATTACTATGTCTATTTCATGATCAGCGATTTTAGCCCCGATCTGCTGGTCCCCTCCCAACGGGCCGCTTTTGAACTTGTGGATGCTCAGCCCCAGCTCGTTCTCCAATATTGTTCCGGTGGTCCCGGTGGCATAAAGCTCACGCTGCACTAACAGTTCCTTGTTATAGCGCGCCCAATCGAGCATGTCCTTTTTACGTGAATCATGCGATATCAAACCGATCCTTTTTTTCCTTGGAAAACGGATTTTAATTAAAGGTTTATCGTACATATGGGCATCCTGTGCTTGGCAGACGATTTCACCTCAATGAGGCAAGCAAATCGTGTAGGGTGTTACTCCGTATAACGGGACAATTCAACAATGACCATCATTTCTGACGGCAATTGTATAACCCGCATCAAAATAGTGCCCACATTCATCTTGTCGAATGTCGGCACAGATTCTGAAATGTCTCATGATTTTGTAGGTGGCGCGCCCGGAGAGATTCGAACTCCCGACCCTCAGGTTCGTAGCCTGATACTCTATCCAACTGAGCTACGGGCGCTTTACGGTGAGTAGCCGGCCATTATCGGGGCCGAGCGCCGGGGTGTCAAGGTCGGGACCGGGTGTTGAGTCTGCAGGGATCGTGGTTGTCACGGCGGGTGTCGTCTCGACTGCGGACCGGGCCGCCGGCATCACGGCCGGCGGCCCGCCCTTCCCTACGCGACCTTGCTGCGCTCGACCGGATCGTCCCGGACGATCACGGTGCGCGCGACCGGCGTGATCTCGTCGGCCGGCAAGCCGGCGCGGCGCGCATGCTCGCGGATCGCGGCGCTGTTGGTCGCCTCGTAGATACAGACCGTGCCGAGGGTGCCATCGTCTTCCTGGACGACATAGCTGCGGATCCAGCGCACGCGATCGGGCATCTCGACATTGCCGACCAGTCGCGAGCGGGCCGCGGCCTGCTCGAGCTCGGCCGGGGTCTTCCATGCGGTGCGGCGGCGAATAAAGTACAGGTTCATGGCCTTTCTCCTCTGTTGAACGTGGTAGTGGATGGACATCGATTACGGCTGCGCGGCCTGGCTGTCCGCGACGGCCTTGCCGCCGACGCGCGGGACCAGCATCGGCACCTGTCTGCGATAGGCCTCGTACTCCGGATGCGCGTCGACGAGGTCGCGCTCTTCGAAGCGGATCGCGATCAGGATGTATGCGGTCGTCGCGAGCGCGAACACCAGGTGCGCTACAGTCATCGTCGGCGTTGCCCAGAACGCGAACAGCCAGCCGAGATAGAGTGGATGGCGGATCCAGCGGTAAGGGCCGGGGGTGCGGAACGGCAACGGGGTGTATTTACGGTCGCGGAAATACAGCCAGACCTGACGCAGGCCGAACAGGTCGAAGTGATTAATCAGGAACGTCGACACCAGCACCAGCGACCAGCCCCAGATGAACAGGCTGTAGAGCGCGATGCGCCCGGCCGGATCCTCGACGTTCCATATCACTCCGCCCATTGGCTGCCACAAAGCAAACAGCGCGATCAGTGCGAGGCTCGAGAACAACACGTAGGTGCTGCGCTCGGCAGGCTGCGGGACGATGCGTGTCCACCAGCGCTTGAACGCCGGCCGCGCCATGACGCTGTGCTGGATCGCGAACAGGCCCAGCAGGCCGAGATTCACGAGCAGCGCAAAACCGAGCGACGAGACCGGTTCGGAATCGATCGACTTCGGGACCCCGATGTCGCCGACGAAGCCGGCGGCGTACAGGAACGTGCCGAAGAAGATCGCGTAGCAGATCACCCCGTAGATCAGTATCGAATAGCGCTTCATGTCAATACCTCCTCTGTTGTTTGACTCCCGGGTCGCGGGACCGGCATGGGTACACGCGCCCACCGGAGGTCAGAGTACGAGGCGGGGGTATCGGGGTGATGTCAACGCGGTAACAGTTTGTATCGCTTTGTATCCTTGAGTACCCGTTTCCATCCGGGCGGGGCTATAATGGATCCGAAGCGACATCGCGGAGAGGGCTGCCGTGTCAGGCGAAGGTCGGGTGCTGATCGTCGAGGACGACGCCGATGTGCGTGGCATGCTCGGTGAGTATCTGGCCGCCCATGGGTTCGAGGTCGTCCTCTGCGACTGCGGCGAAGCAATGCGTACGCGGATCGTCGAACAGCTCCCGGACGTCGTGCTGCTGGACCTCCATCTCCCGGGCGAGGACGGCCTGAGCCTCGCCCGCCACCTGCGCGAACGCTACCCGGTCGGCATCATCATGGTCACCGGCGCCGGCGACCCGGTCGACCGTATCGTCGGCCTCGAGATCGGCGCCGACGACTACGTCACCAAGCCGTTCGATCCGCGCGAGCTGCGCGCGCGCGTCAAGAGCGTAATGCGGCGTCTGCGTCCGCCCGGTTCCACACCCGGACCGGCAGCGACGCGCAGTATTGCGGTCGGCCGCTGCATGCTCGATCTCGATGCCCGGCGGCTGTGCGACAACGACGGCGACGAAATCCCGCTGACCGGTATGGAGTTCGACTTGCTCAAGGTCTTCGTGACCCACCCGAACCGGGTGCTGTCACGCGACGAGCTGCTGACCCTGACCCGCAATCGTGAATGGGAGCCCTTCGATCGCTCGATCGATATCCGCATTGCACGCCTGCGCCGCAAGATCGAGCCGGATCCTGACCGGCCCGGCGTAATCCGAACCGTGCGCGGCGCGGGCTACATGTTCGTGCCCGCGGCCGCTGCGGGGATGTAACCGGATTGTTTCAATCGTTGCGGGCGGGTAACAACGGCTGCGCAGCGATCACAACGGGGCTAGACTGACCGACATGAGCGATCCAGGACCCGCAAGTCCCGCCGACATCACTGCAGGCGCCGAAACCGATGCCGAGGCCCGCGACCGCACCGTGTCAGCGCTGAGCCGCGCCGCCCTCGCGGTCTCCCGCGTCTGCGGCGAGCGTATTCTCGCCGACCTGCTCCATCATTTGACCGCGATCCTTGGCGCCGAGGTCGCATTCATTGCGGTCTACGCAAGGCACGAACCGCCGCTGATGCGCACGCTTGCGCTGGTCATCGACGATGCCGTCGTATCGAACGTCGAATACGACCTCGAAGGCACGCCCTGCGAGCAGGTCGTCGGCCAGGAGTTCCGCTATTATTCGGGCGACCTGCTGCAGCGCTTCCCGGGCGATGCGATGTTGCCGGAACTCTCGATAGAAACCTACGCGGCGTTTCCGCTCTACGATACCGACAACAGGCCGCTCGGGCTGATCGCCGTGCTGTCGCGCGGCCCGATGCACGACGTGCCGCTGATCGAGGCGATGCTAAAGATCTTCGCCGTGCGCGTCACCGGCGCGATCGAGCAGAAGCGCGCGGACGAACGCCGCAGCCGCCTCGAGATGCAGCTCAGGCAGGCGCAGAAGATGGAGGCGATCGGACAACTGACCGGCGGCATCGCGCATGACTTCAACAACATCCTGACCAGCGTCATGGGCCATCTCGTGCTCGCCTCGGAAGGCGAGACGACGCAGGGCGACGCCCGGTTGCGTCGTTATCTGGAGCAGGCGCAACTGTCCTGCGAACGCGCGCGCGACCTGATCCGCCAGATGCTGACCTTCAGCCGCGGCGGCCGCGGCGAGGCGCGCCCGGTCGAACTCGGTGGCCGGATACATGAAACGGTGCGGCTGCTGCGCTCAACGCTGCCGACGACGATCGAGATCGACACCGGCATTGCCGGCGATTTGCCATCGGTCCTCGCGGATCCGGTGCATATCGATCAGATCCTGCTGAACCTGTGCATCAATGCCCGAGACGCAATGACCGGCGATGGCCGGATCCGCATCGAGGTCGCAACGGTCGCGATCGCAGATGCGGTATGCGCATCGTGCCGTCAGCCGGTCAGCGGGGATCTCGTCGTGGTATCGGTCGCCGACAATGGCCCAGGGATCGATCCCGCGATCATCGACCGGATGTTCGAGCCGTTCTTCAGCACCAAGGAGATCGGCAAGGGTAGCGGCATGGGGCTCGCGACGGTGCACGGCATCGTGCACGAACACGGGGGCCACATTCTGGTTGATTCTACGCCTGGATCGGGGGCGTCATTTCGCGTCCTGTTACCGCCAGTCCGGACCAGCACCGATGACGCAGGCGAACCGTTATCTTCCGCGAATCATGCGACGCAGAGACAACCGCTGCTGAGCGGGAGCGTTCTCGTAGTCGAGGACGATCCCGCAGTTGGTGAATTCATGCGAGACCTGCTCCAGGTCTGGGGTCTCTCTGTGACACTCGCGCCAGGCGGCATCGAGGCGTGGGAAGCCTTCCGCAAAAATCCGGATGCCTTCGACATTGTGATCACTGACCAGACCATGCCGCGCATCGGCGGCCTCGAACTTGCGCGCCGCCTGCATACCGCGCGCGCAGATCTGCCGGTGGTGCTGTATTCGGCTTATCTCGAAGGACTCGATGACAGCATGCTTGATGATGCCGGCGTCACTGCGGTCCTTGCGAAACCGATTGATCCCGCTCGCCTGCTGGAGATCCTGCAGTCAAATATCCAGGGCAGCTCTGTTCATCTGCCGCTCTGCCGGAATTGACGGCCGGCCGACGCGTCCGCACACATCTCCAGGTGGTCGGCCGGGCGCCACTTCCGGGCTCGCTAGATCACCTACTGGTTTTTACGAATTTGACGCAGTCGCCCTGCTTATTGAACAGCGAATCGAAGGCCTGCCAGCCGCCCTTCGTGCATTCGTCCACGCTGGCCGGCAATCCGGCCGAAAGCCCGATCAACACCAGAATTTCGGTGCGAGCGACGACCTTGCCTTTTCCGTCTCTGGCGAGCAGGTACACGGTATAGACACCGGGCTCGTCGGCATCGTAACCCGTCAAGGGCGGAAATGTCGAAAAGAACGCATAGCGCCAGGACTGTTGTAGAACATTGTTGTTTGCGAGCAGGGAAAGATATCCTGCGTTGTCGGTCGCTACGACCCCGCCTCCGTTGCTCGTCGTGTTGTCGCCGATGCTGTGATCCCAGTACGGCTGCGTATCCGAAGTGGCTACAGGATCAAACTTGAGGAAGTTTGTGCCGACTCCGGGATCGGCGTCCATCCCAAGCTCGTAAGTCAGGTCGTCGAGTTTGAGACCCGAGCTGAAGTCATAGTCCGTGTTGATCGTCCAATCGAAGTTCCACCGTCGCGAGCCCTCCGTGCCCGTTTCGTCCAGCGTGTAACTGTAGCTGCCATCCCCATTGCTGTTCAGCACTCCTCCAAACGGAACCTTCGCGCGGAGTCCGAGCTCAATTCCGTTCACCCGATCCGTCGTGAATCCGCCGTTGACGTTGCCGCTGCCGAAGATAACGTCGGGCGTCACGAACTGGTCGTACTCGACTTCAGCCAACGCAGGCGCTGCGAGTCCGAAACCGGCGCAGAGCGCGGCCGATCCAAGCAGTTTTCGGTAGGATTTCTTCATTGAGAGTGCTCCAGCGAATTTCAGCATGCCGATCTCCGGCATGAGCCTATCGTTGTTTCCATGCATTGAATTCTCCTCCATATGCGTGTTTTTTCGCGCTCGTAGAGACATGTTAACGAAAACTTTCTGCGGCAGATTCATCTTCCTCTCCTTGATCCAACGCCTTGAGAGATTCATGACGTGAGGACCAAGACTAATCGGGTCCGGAAAGGGCAACTGTCCTACTTTGCTCATCGCATCAGCGACCTGCATCGTGTACGCATTTCGATCTCGCACGATTCCATGGCTGATCAATGGATTGCGCGATGACTGATCGTCTTCGCTGCAGCATTTACCAGCTAGTGTTTGTACGAGCTTGCGCGGGTCCGCGCCAGATGGATGCGCTCGAGGGGTACGCGACCTGGTGAATTCCCGAGTCGTCGGCGACGTTTCGAGTGTGTTAATCCCTGAAATTCAATACATTTTATCCCGTCTCACTTTGTAACCTTGTCACATAAATATCACCTGCAGCGTGTTCAAATATGAATGTTGAATACCTGCGATGCAGAAATGCATCTTGCAGACACAAAGGAGGTGATTGTCATGATTATCAAATCAGACAAGGTAACAGCGAGCCAGAATCTGGGCCTGATCGATCGTGCCCTGAGGTTTGCGATAGGTACAGCGGTGCTGGTAGGTGGTGTAGTATTTCTCAATGAGGCCAGCGCGCTGTTGGCACAATCCGCTGGAATAACTGTCTTCATCCTACTGATGGCCTCGATCTATCCCTTGCTGACGGCGCTCGTGGGAGTCGATCCTCTCTATTCCATAGCCAGGATCAGGTCCTGTAGCGACAGCGGAAGGAACCAGTGTGGTACTTTCCCGTACCAGATCATGGCCATGATGGGTAAGGCGCCAAAATACTGTGAATCGGCTGACGAACACAGTCTGGCCAGTTGCCATGATGAGCGCCAGGAGAACCCTCATCATCCCGAGTGGACGATAAACCAGGAACCGATGTTATATCCCGATGACACGACGATGGATAAATTCGCTGAGCGGGAAAGGAAACAGGAAAAAAAGCGTAAAGCAGCCTGAAAGCGGTGAACTGGCAATACACTAAACGGCCCCGGTCGGATCTTCCGATCGGGGCCGGATTTTTATGGCGGAGAGAGAGGGATTCGAACCCTCGATGGAGCTTTTGACCCCATACTCCCTTAGCAGGGGAGCGCCTTCGACCAACTCGGCCATCTCTCCGGGGAATTGAACGGGCAATGATACACGACCCGGCGTGGTCCCGCGAGTCATCCGCGTGGGGCCGGCCAGACGCCGCTCAGCATCGCGATGCCATGCGCGCCGTGTTGCATCGCGGTATCGAGCATCTCCAGCCGCATGCCGCCAAGCGCGTAGGTCGGGATCGGGCAGTCGCGCGTCAGCGCCGCAAACCGGTCCCAGCCGAGGCCGGCCGCCTCCGGATGTGTCGGCGTCGGCAAGACCGGCGACAGCACCGCGAAATCCGCTCCCAGCATTGCAGCACGCCCGAGTTCCGCCCTGTCATGGCAGGACGCTGCCCACAGCGACATTTCGGGTGCGGATTCCAACGCCATCAATTGTCCCGATTGCAAGTGCACGCCATCGGCGCCGATGGTCCGGGCGAGGGACGCATCGCCGTTGATCAGCACACGCGCATTGAAGCATCGGGCGCGCCCGACGACCGCACGCGCGAAGGCGCCGAATCGCTCCGCCGTAAACCCGGTCTCGCGCACCTGGATCAGACGCGTCCCGCGTTCAAGCGCGAGATCGAGCCGCGCCATGAACTCCGTCTCGCCGACCTTGGCGGCGTTGGTGATCGCATAGACCGGCGGCAGGCACAGCGACTTCATGATGACGTCGTTCGCGGGCAGCAACGGCGAGACCGCGGGCGCGGCGGAATCCTCCCACGACAACCGCTGGCCTTCCCGCCCCTGCGGCTCACCGCGCCACGCAGTCACGCGCATGCAGTGCAGGCGCACGCGCCGTTCGGGATAGTCGTACACTCGGGTGATCCACGGAAAGACCGTCTCGGGTACGATGCCAAGTTCTTCCCGCAGCTCGCGCGCCAGTGCCTCGGCAACGGTCTCGCCGGTATCGACCTTGCCGCCGGGGAATTCCCAGTAGCCTGCCCAGGCCTTGCCGTACGGCCGGTCGGCGAGCAGCACCCGACCGTCGCTGCGCCGGAGCACCGCGACGGCGATATCGAATTCGGGAGTCATGATCAGGATTATACATCTGCCCGGGTCAGGCCCGACGGGTCCGACCCGGGCGGACACATGCCGACCCGCGCATCCGCGCGAGCGTCAGTCTCCGGATTGAGGCAATTCGAAAAGGGGGAGGTTGATTCCGTATCGCGACGGCGTCGCGATCAGCCCTGTGCCTGTCCGTGTGGCGGTACGTCTTTTTCTTTTTGGATCCGCTGATAGATCTCTTCCCGGTGCACCGAAACATGTTTCGGTGCATTGACTCCGATTCTCACCTGATTGCCGCGGACGCCCAACACCGTCACCGTGACCTCGTCACCGATAATCAGCGTTTCGCCCACCCGGCGCGTCAAAATCAACATGGTTGTCTCCTTACAATTTTTGCCTTCACTGGCGCCCTGTTATAGTGCGTCATCCATGGTCCTGCTTTCATCGGCGCATCCGCAGCGATCCTGAAGCCATTCGCAGACTTATGAACTCCCGGTTATTCGTAATCCGGCCCGCGGGTAACGCCTTATGACTTATCCTCCAGGTGGAAGGCGGCATGCAAGGCACGCACGCCCAACTCCAGATACTTCTCGTCCACGACCACCGAAATCTTGATCTCCGACGTCGAGATCATGCGTATATTGATGCCTTCCGCGGCAAGCGTCTCGAACATCCGGCTTGCGATGCCGGCGTGTGAGCGCATGCCGACGCCTACCAGCGAGATCTTGACTATCTTGTTATCGCCGGTGACCTGGCGCGCACTGAGTTCGCCGGATATCCTGTTCAGGACCGCGAGTGTCTTTTCATAATCGTTGCGGTGTACCGTGAACGTGAAGTCGGTCGTCTTGTCCTCGGCGATGTTCTGCACGATCATGTCGACCTCGATATTGGCGTCGGCGACCGGCCCGAGGATGCGGCTGGCCACGCCGGGCTGGTCCGGCACGCCGAGCACGGTCAGCTTGGCCTCGTCGCGATTGAATGCGATGCCCGAAATCAGCGCCTGTTCCATGCCAGCTTCCTCTTCTGTGATCAGTGTGCCGGGACCTTCATCGAACGTGGACAGGACCCGCAGCGGCACCTTGTACTTGCTCGCGAACTCGACCGAGCGAATCTGCAGGACCTTCGCACCGAGACTTGCCATCTCGAGCATCTCCTCGTAGGTCAGGCGGTCCAGCCTGCGCGCCTCCGGCGCCACCCTCGGATCGGTGGTATACACGCCGTCGACGTCGGTATAGATCTGGCATTCATCGGCCTTCAGGGCCGCGGCCAGCGCAACCGCGGTGGTATCCGAACCGCCGCGGCCGAGCGTCGTAATGTTTCCCTGCTCGTCGACACCCTGGAAACCGGCGACGACAACGACGCGACCCGAATCGAGGTCGCGGTGTATCCGCGCGCTGTCGATCTCGACAATACGCGCCTTGTTGTAGGCGCTGTCGGTGCGGATGCGCACCTGGGCGCCGGTGTATGAGTACGCCGGACAACCGCGCGCCTCGAGCGCCATCGCGAGCAGCCCTATCGTGACCTGCTCCCCGGTTGACAGCACGACATCGAGCTCGCGCGGCGGCGGATGCAGACTGACCTCCTTCGCGAGCGAGAGCAGGCGATTGGTCTCCCCGCTCATCGCCGACACGACGACGACCAGACCGTCGCCGTTGCGTCGCGCGGCGGCAACCTTGTCCGCGACATTTTCGATATGACGCGGCGTCGCGACCGAAGTCCCGCCATACTTCTGGACGATCAGGGTCATGCTCAGAGTTCCCGGGCGGGGCTCGCTGCGGACAAGGTCATCGGGACATTCTAGCACGGCCTGGAATCAGGCCACCTGTGGCGTCTCAGCCGAGGCGCTCCCGGATCCAGCCCTCGACAGAGGCCAGCGCCGAATCGAGTGCGGAGGGGTCGTTTCCGCCGGCCTGGGCCATGTCGGGCCGTCCGCCGCCCTTTCCACCGACCTGGCCGGCGACGTGATTGGCGAGTTCGCCGGCCGGAATTCTCTTACTGAAATTATGGGTAACGCCGGCGACGAGGCTGACCTTGCCGTCGCGGACGGTCGCGAGCACGACGGCAGCCTCGCCGAGCTTGTTCTTGAGCTGATCGGCCATGTCGCGCAGGGTCTTCGGGTCCGTGTCGTCAAGCCGCTCCGAAAGCACCTTGCAGCCGGCGACCTCGACCGCCTTTGTTGCGAGATCGCTGCCCGCCCCGCTCGCGAGCATACCCTTGAGCTTCTCGATGTCCTTTTCGTACTGGCGGTTGCGTTCGAGCATCTGCTGGACCTTGGCGAGCACTTCGCCGCGTCCGCCCCTGACCAGCGCCGCGACGCGGTCGAGCTGGCGCTCGTTGTCGGCGATCCAGCGCAGCGCGCCGTCGCCGGTCACGGCCTCGATGCGACGCACGCCGGCCGCGATGCCGGTCTCCGACACAATCTTCAGCACGCCAATGTCGCCGGCGCGGCGCACGTGGGTGCCGCCGCACAGTTCCTTCGAGAATTCGCCGATGGTCAGCACGCGCACGCTGTCGCCGTATTTCTCGCCGAACAGTGCCATCGCGCCGGCCCCGCGCGCCTCGTCATAGCTCATCACCGCGGTCTCGACCGAGTCATTGGCGCGGATCTGCGCATTGACCAGTGACTCGATCTCATCGAGCTGTTCCCGGGTCAGCGGCTCGAAGTGCGAAAAATCGAAGCGCAGACGCTCAGGCTCGACCAGCGAGCCTTTCTGGGTGACATGCTCGCCGAGGATCTTGCGCAACGCCGCATGCAGCAGATGCGTCGCCGAATGATTCAGCGCGATCGCGCGGCGCAGCGCGTGGTCGACTTGCGCCTCACTGCTGTCGCCCTTGCGCAGGGTCCCCTTGACGAGCCTGCCGATATGCAGGTGCGCACCGCCCGGCAGCTTGCGCGTATCGCCGACCTCGAATACCGCTGTGCCTGCCGTGAGCCGGCCGCGATCGCCGACCTGGCCGCCGGACTCGGCGTAAAACGGCGTGCGATCGAGGACAACTGCGCCCTCGTCCCCTGCATTCAGGATCTCCACGTCCTGCTGGCCGCGATACAGGGCCTCGATGCGACTGCGATCCTCGAGATGCTCATAGCCGGTGAATTCAGAGGCGAGACCGGCGTCGGTCGCCTCGGCGTAATCGGCCTGGAACTGGCCCGCGGCACGGGCGCGCTCGCGCTGCGCCGACATCGCACGCTCGAAGCCGGCCATGTCGAGATGCAGATTGCGCTCGCGCGCGATATCCGCGGTCAGATCGACCGGGAAGCCGTAGGTGTCGTAGAGCCGGAACACGGTCTCTCCGGCGATGACGCCGCCGGGTGCGAGTCCGCCGATGTCCTGCTCGAGGATCTGCATGCCCTGCTCCAGGGTCTCGGCGAAGCGTTCCTCCTCCTGCCTCAGTACGCGCTCGACCTGCGCCTGCTGGCGCGGCAGCTCCGGATAGGCATCGCCCATCTCGCGCGCGAGCGATGCGACCAGGCGATGGAAGAACGGTCCCTTGATGCCGAGCCGGTGGCCGTGACGCACCGCGCGGCGGATGATGCGCCTCAGCACGTAGCCCCGGCCCTCGTTCGACGGGATCACGCCGTCTATGATCAGGAAGACGCTCGAGCGGATATGGTCGGCGATGACGCGCAGGGAGGGCTCCCCCCGGTCATCGATTCCGGCGACCGCGGTGATGTCTCGAATCAGATTGCTGAACAGGTCGATGTCGTAGTTGCTGTGCACGCCCTGGATCACCGCGGCGAGGCGCTCGAGACCCATGCCGGTGTCGACCGACGGCCTGGGCAGCGGCGTCAGTTTGCCCTTCGCGTCGCGGTTGTACTGCATGAACACGAGGTTCCAGATCTCGACATAGCGGTCGCCGTCGGCATCGGGGCTGCCTGGCGGGCCGCCTGCTATGTCCGGGCCATGGTCGTAGAAGATCTCGCTGCACGGGCCGCACGGGCCGGTGTCGCCCATCGACCAGAAGTTGTCGTCGCCGGGGATGCGCGCGAAACGTGCCTCGGGGACCCCTATCTCCCTGAGCCAGACGTCGGCGGCCTCATCGTCGTCGACGTAGACCGTGATCCACAGCCTGTCGGCGGGAAGATTCAGCTCCCTGGTCAGGAACTCCCATGCATAGTGAATTGCCTCGCGCTTGAAGTAGTCGCCGAAGCTGAAGTTGCCGAGCATCTCGAAGAAGGTGTGATGGCGCGCGGTGTAGCCGACGTTCTCGAGGTCGTTGTGCTTGCCGCCGGCGCGCACGCAGCGCTGCGAGCTCGCCGCGCGCGTGTACCTGCGCGACTCGCGGCCGAGGAAGACATCCTTGAACTGGACCATGCCGGCGTTCGTGAACAGCAGGGTCGGGTCGTTGGCCGGCACCAGCGGGCTGCTCGGCACGACCTCGTGGCCCTTGCCGCGGAAGTATTCGAGAAACCGGCTGCGTATCGCTGCGCTGCTGCTCATGTGCTGGTTCAACTCATGTCTCGTCGTCATCGCCGAGCGCAGCCCTGACCTGCGCCTCGGTGAATCCCCGGTAACGCAAAAAACGCGCCTGGCGGGCGCGTTCGGAAAAATCGCCGGGAATCACATCGCCAAAACGCTTGCGCCGCGCCTCACGCGCGACGCCCGACCAGTCGGTCGTTACCCCGTCCACCAGCGCGCTCGCAATCGTCTTGTCGATGCCGCGCTGCCGCAATTCATTGTCGATGCGCAGCGGTCCCTGGCCGCGCTCGCGTCGCGCGTGGACGAAGGCCTCGGCGAAGCGCCGGTCGCTCAACAGGCCTTCGTCGACCAGCGCCGCGATCACGGCCGTGCGACTCTCGTCGTCACCGACCGCCTTTGCGCAAAGCTTGCCGTGCAGCTCCGCGACCGAGTGTTCGCGCCGCGCGAGCAGGTCGAGCGCGCGACGGCGGACCTCCAGGCGCGGATCCGGTTCTCGCGCTTCCGTCAGGCCTCGGCCCCGGCTTCCGCTTCGGCGTCGGCAGGTCGCCTTACCGGCGCGGTCAGCAGCTTCGCACGGATCTGCGCCTCGATCTCCTGCGCGGTATCCGGATACTGCTTCAGATACTCGCGCACGTTCTCCTTGCCCTGGCCGATGCGCTCGCCGTTATAGCTGTACCAGGCGCCCGACTTTTCGACGATGCCGCACTGCACGCCGAGGCCTATGACCTCGCTCTCGCGCGATACGCCCTCTCCGTACAGGATGTCGAACTCCGCCTGCTTGAACGGCGGCGCGACCTTGTTCTTGACGACCTTGACACGGGTCTCGCTGCCTACGACC
>CAZJKV010000009.1:0-40001 GCA_964546765.1 uncultured Chromatiales bacterium | reverse complement strand
GCGGCCGCGGTCGCCGCGGCCGCGCTGGCGCTGGTGATCCCCGCGATTCCCGCGGTGTTCGCAGGGGAAACCCTCTACGCGAGTTGGGCGTGGTTGCCTGCGCTCGGCCTGAATCTGTCGCTGCGCCTCGACGGACTCAGCCTGCTGTTCGTGCTGCTGATCCTGCTGATGGGGCTGCTGATCATCATGTACGCGCGCTACTACCTGTCGCCGCGCGACCCGATGGGCCGCTTCTACGGTTTCCTGCTGCTGTTCATGGGCAGCATGCTCGGCATCGTGCTGTCCGACAATGTGCTGCTGCTGCTGGTGTTCTGGGAGCTGACCAGCCTGACCTCGTTTCTGCTGATCGGTTACTGGCGCGACCAGGCCGCCGCGCGTCAGGGCGCGCGCATGGCGCTCGCGATCACCGGCGGCGGCGGGTTGGCGTTGCTCGCCGGCTTCCTGCTGCTCGGCCACATCACCGGCAGCTACGAGCTGTCGGTCATCATCGCGTCCGGCGACATCATCCGCGCGCACGCGCTATACACACCGGCTCTGGTCCTGGTGCTGATCGGCGCGTTCGCGAAGTCGGCGCAGTTCCCGCTGCACTTCTGGCTGCCGCATGCGATGACCGCGCCGACCCCGGTCAGCGCCTACCTGCACTCGGCGACGATGGTCAAGGCCGGCATCTTTCTGATCGCGCGCCTGCACCCGGCACTGTCCGGCACGGAGATGTGGTTCTTCATCGTCGGCGGCGTCGGACTCGCGACGCTGCTGTTCGGGGCCTATACCGCACTGTTCCAGCACGATCTCAAGGGACTGCTCGCCTATTCGACGATCAGCCACCTCGGCCTGATCACGCTGCTGTTCGGCATGGGCACCGACATCGGCGTCGTCGCGGGCGTATTCCATATCATCAATCACGCGATCTTCAAGGCCTCGCTGTTCATGGCCGCCGGCATCATCGATCACGAGTGCGGCACGCGCGACATGCGGCGCATCAACGGCTTGTGGGGCTACATGCCGCACACCGCGACGTTGGCGATGGTCGCCGCGGCCTCAATGGCCGGCGTCCCGCTGTTCAACGGCTTCCTCAGCAAGGAGATGTTCTTTGCCGAATCGCTGCACCTCGAACACCTCGGCGCCTGGGACTGGATACTGCCGACCGGCGCGGTGCTGGCCGGCATCTTTGCGGTCGCGTACTCGCTGCGTTTCATCCACGACGTGTTCTTCAACGGCGAGCCGATCGACCTGCCCAAGACGCCGCACGAGCCGCCGCGCTACATGAAGATCCCGGTCGAGATCCTGGTCGGGCTGTGCCTGCTGGTCGGCATCCTGCCGATCTACACCGTCGCGCCAATCCTCGACATCGCATCGTCCAGCGTACTGCAGCGCGACATTCCGGATTACAACCTTGCAATCTGGCATGGCTTCAGCGCTCCATTCATCATGAGCCTGCTGGCGCTGTTCGGCGGCGCGCTGATCTATATAGTGCGTCAGCGCATCTTCGACCTGCATGACCGGCTGCTGCCGGAGTTCAGCGCCAAGCACGCCTTCGACCAGTTCCTGACCGCCTTCATCCGGGGCGCGCGCGGCTTGACGAACCGTATCGAGAACGGCTCGCTGCAACGCTACCTGGGACTGCTGTTCGCATCGGCCGTGATCCTGGGCGCCGCGCCGTTCCTGGCCGGCGGTCGCCTCGAACTCGCAAGGCCGCAGACCGCCCTCGACGGCATCACCATCATAGCCTTCATCGTGCTCGCAGGCGCCGCGCTCGGGACCGTGTTCTGGCACCGCAACCGGCTGGTCGCGCTGGTGCTGCTCAGCATCGTCGGGTTGATCGTCGCACTGGCCTTCGCCCGCTACTCGGCGCCTGATCTCGCACTGACCCAGTTGTCGGTCGAGGTCGTCAGCATCATCCTGCTGCTGCTCGCGCTGTATTTCCTGCCGCGCCATGGCCCGCTCGAATCCGGCACGCCGCGACGCCTGCGCGACGCCTCGGTCGCCGGCGTCGCCGGCGGCGGCATCGGCCTGTTGTGCTGGGAACTGCTGACCCGGCCGCATGACAGCATCTCGACCTTCCATCTCGAACAGTCGGTACCGGGCGGCGGCGGGACCAACGTCGTCAACGTGATCCTGGTCGACTTCCGCGGCTTCGATACCCTCGGAGAGATCACCGTGCTCGCGATCGCCGCGGTCGGCATCTTCACAATGCTGCGCGGACTCCACCTCCATCTGCCCGAGAGCGATTACAGCGGCCGGCCATGGGCGGCGGACCGCCACCCGATGATCCTCGCTATGCTTTCGCGTCCGCTGCTGCCGCTCGCCCTGCTGGTGTCGGCCTACCTTTTCCTGCGCGGCCACAACCTGCCGGGCGGAGGCTTCATCGCCGGCCTCGTGACCGGCGTCGCGCTGATCCTGCAATATCTCGCGAGCGGCATCACCTGGACGCGCGAGCGCCTGATCGTCGACTACTATCCGGTCATCTGCGCGGGCCTGCTGTCCAGCACCCTGGTCGGCGTCGCGAGTTGGGCGTTCGGCTACCCGTTCCTTACCACGACGTTCGCCTACTTCGATATCCCGCTGATCGGCAAGACCGAGCTCGCCTCGGCGCTGGTATTCGATCTTGGTGTCTACCTGACTGTCGTCGGCACAGTAATGCTGATCCTTGCGCGTCTCGGCGAGCTGACCGCGCCCGAGACGCGGCAGGCGCCGGCGCTCGCGAGGCCGGAGTCGCCACGCTGATGGAAGTCCTGTATGCGGCCGCCATCGCGATCCTGACCGCCTGCGGCATCTACCTGATGCTGCGCGCCCGCACCTACCCGGTCGTGATCGGACTGACGCTGCTGTCCTACGCGGTCAACCTGTTCCTGTTCAGTTCGGGCGGACTCGTCACGGGGCAGCCCGGCGTCATTCGCGAAGGCGTGACCGACTATGCCGACCCCCTGCCCCAGGCGCTGGTACTGACGGCTATCGTCATCGGATTCGGCATGGTGTCCTTTCTGGTCATCCTCGCCTTGCGCGCGCGCGGCGACATGGACACCGATCATGTCGACGGCAATCCCGTCGACCGGGGACGCGACACATGAGCCACCTGATCACGTTCCCGATCGTGCTGCCGCTGTTGCTCGGCGCGTTGCTGCTGCTGATGAGCCGGCGCGAGGACGCGCTGCCGGCGCACATCAACCTGGCCGCTTGTGTCGTCATGGTGCTGATCTCGATTCGGCTGCTGATTGACGCCTCCGGCGGCGACTACCAGGTCTATGCCGCCGGCAACTGGCCGGCGCCGTTCGGAATCGTGCTGGTGCTGGACCGCCTGAGCGCGCTGATGCTGCTGCTGACCTCGCTGGTCGCGCTGTTTAGCCTGATCTACGCCTGCACCGGCGCGCTGCAGCGGGACCCTTCGTTCCATATCCTGTACCAGTTCCTGCTGCTCGGTCTGAACGGCGCATTTCTGACCGGCGACCTGTTCAACCTGTTCGTCTTCTTCGAGATCCTGCTGATCGCCTCCTATGGCCTGCTGCTGCGCGGCGAGGACGCCGGATCGGCGCGCACACGCGCGACCCTGCACTATGTCGTGTTGAATCTTGCGGGTTCCGCGCTGTTCCTGATCGCGGTCGCGATCCTCTACGGCGTCACCGGCACCCTGAACATGGCGGATCTCGCACTCAGGATCGCCGATGCGCCCGAAAGCGACGCGGCCCTGTTGCGCGCCGGCGCCCTCTTGTTGCTCGCTGTGTTCGCGCTGAAGGCCGCTCTGCTGCCGCTCTATTTCTGGCTGCCGGCGGCCTATACCCACGCCGCCGCACCGGTCGCCGCAATGTTCGCGATCATGACCAAGGTCGGCTTCTATTCGATATTGCGCGTGTTCACGCTGATCTTCGGCGCGGGCGGCGGTGTCGCGGCCGGCGTCGCGGAACCCTGGCTGCTGCCGGCTGCGATGGCGACCATCGTGGTCGGCGCGATCGGCGCGATCGCCTCGCGCGGCCTGCGCCAGCTGATCTCCTATCTGCTCATCGTCTCGATCGGCACCCTCCTCGCCGGGGTCGGCCTGTTTACGGTGGCTGGCTACAATGCCGCGCTGTATTACCTGCTGCACTCTACGCTGATCACGGTATGCCTGTACCTGCTTGCAGACGTGATCATCCGCCAGCGCAGGCTCCGCGCCGACGACTTCCATCCCGATACCCAGGTCACGCGCCCCGCACTGCTCGGCTCGATCTTCTTCCTCGCCGCGATCTCGCTGGCGGGTATGCCGCCGCTCAGCGGTTTTTTCGGCAAGGTATTGATCCTTGACGCCGCGGCCGGACATCAGGCGGTCGCCTGGCTGTGGACCACCATCCTCGCCGGCAGCCTGCTCGGCATCGTCGCGATGAGCCGCGCCGGCAGCAGCATCTTCTGGAAAACGGCCGGCGAGACCCGTGCGCCGCAGATACCGGTGACCGTGCTCGTCGCCGTATTGCTGCCGCTCGCGATGAGCCCGGCGCTGGTGCTGTTCCTCCAGCCGGTGCATGACTTCGCGACGGCGACGGCGACCCAGTTGTCGCTGCCGGCCGGCTATATCGAGGCGGTTCTCGGACAGGCGGCGCAACAGACCGCGCTGGGGACAACACCATGATGCGGCGTATACTGCCCCATCCCCTGCTGAGCGCCGTCCTGGTGATCGTCTGGCTGCTGCTCGTCAACGATGCCTCTGTCGGCCACTTGTTACTCGGCACGGTACTCGGCGTCGTGATCCCGATGTTCACGAACGCCTTCTGGCCCGAACAGCCCCGCCTCGGCCGGCCGTTGTTGATCCTGCGTCTGGTATCGCGCCTGCTGTTCGACATCGTGATCGCGAATTTCACGGTCGCGCGGCAGATCCTGTCGCCGCCGCGCGCGCTCAGACCCGATTTCATCGAATATCCGGTCGAACTCGACAACGAATTCGCGATTACAGTGCTCGCCAGCCTGATCTCGCTGACGCCGGGCACGGTGTCGTCCGACCTCAGCGAGGATCACCGGACGCTGCTGATCCATGCGCTCGACGTCGGCGACAAGGCGATGCTGATCGACGACATCAAGCGCAAGTACGAACGCCCGCTGTTGGAGATATTCCGGTGCTGACCGCGGCGATCTGGATCTCATACGGCATGCTCGGCCTCGCGCTGCTGCTCAACCTGTGGCGCGCGTTGCGGGGGCCGTCGATACTGGACCGGACGCTGGCGCTGGACACGATGTATATCAACGCGATCGCGATGCTGATGATCCTCGGCGTCCACCTCGGCGACGCGCTCTATTTCGAGGCCGCGTTGCTGATCGCGATGATGGGTTTCGTCGGCACCGCGGCGATCTGCAAATTCCTGCTGCGCGGCGATATCATTGAATAGCGGAGGACGAAATCATGTGGACTGATTGGCTAATTGCCTTCTTCCTGGTCGGCGGCGCGAGTTTCGCGCTGATCGGCTCGATCGGACTCGTACGGCTGCCGGACTTCTTCAGCCGCCTGCATGGGCCGACCAAGGCGACGACGCTCGGTGTCGGCGGAACCCTGGTCGCCTCGGCGCTGTATTTCAGCCTGCACGAAGAAGGCGTCAGCCTGCACGAACTGCTGATCATGCTGTTCCTTTTCATTACGGCCCCGGTCAGCGCGCACCTGATGGCGAAAGCGGCGCTGCACCTGCAGGGCCCGGTGACCACGCCCGATTCCGGGCGCAAAGAAACCATGGAGTGACCTCATGAAACAGTACGGCATCAGGATAACCCTGCCCCCCGACGACGCGATGGCGTCGCCTCATCTGCTCGGTCCCGACTGGGAAGGCTATCGCTGGTACCAGACCGAGGCCGAACGGGAAAAGGCCTGGCGCGAGATGCAGGCACTCCCGCCGTACTACCGGCGCGACGAGGATCCCGGCCAGATCCTGACCCGGGTGGAGCGAGACGCTCCGTGAATGGACATTCCGCCTGGCACAACCGGTCCATCCCTGAGCATCCGGAATCTATGTCACGCCTACCATGAAGGCAACCGGACGCGCGAGGTGCTGCACGATCTCAACCTCGACATCGCGGCCGGCGAATGCGTAGCCCTGGTCGGCCGCAGCGGTTCCGGCAAATCGACGCTGCTGAATCTCATCAGCGGCATCGACCCTCCGCTCCGCGGCGAGGTCGTCATCGGCGGCTTGAATCTCGGCCGCATGAACGAACGAGATCGCACACTGTTCCGCCGCCGCCACATCGGCTTCGTCTACCAGTTCTTCAATCTTCTGCCGACACTGACCGTGCTCGAGAACCTGCTGTTGCCGCTCGAACTGAATCGGCGCGACCCCGCGCGCGCGTACGCGCTGCTCGAAGAGGTCGGTCTTGAGCCACGCGCCGCAGACTTTCCCGATCGCCTGTCGGGCGGCGAGCAGCAACGGGTCGCTATCGCTCGCGCGCTGGTGCATGAGCCTGGACTCGTGCTGGCCGACGAGCCGACCGGCAACCTCGACGAGGACACCGGCCGCAGGGTCCTCGACCTCCTGACCCGGCTGGTGCGGCGCAACAACGGCATGCTGCTGATCGTCACCCACGCACGCGAGGTTGCCGCGATCGCCGATCGCGTCATGGTACTGGCCGACGGCAGGCTCGCGCAAAGTGACGCCGGAGTGGGCTGGTGAATCTGCTGCTGCGCGCCTCGTATCGCCATTTCTTTCAACATCCCTGGCAATTGCTGCTCGCGGTGGCCGGCATCACCCTCGGCGTTGCCGTCATTACCGCCGTCGACATCGCGAACAGCAGTGCAAAGCGCGCCTTCACCCTGTCGATGGACACGATCGCCGGCGCGGCGACCCACCAGGTCGTCGGCGGGTCCGGCGGCGTCGATGAAGGAATATACACCCGGCTGCGTCTCTCCGGCATTCGTGACACGGCGCCGCTGGTCGAGGCCCATGGCGTCACCGCCGGCGAGACCCTGCGCCTGCTCGGCGTCGATCCACTCGCGGAAGGCCGCTTTCGGGACACGCTCGGCAGCGTGCGGGGCGACCGGCGCGGTGACCTGATCGCGGTCCCGGACACCGGGTACCTCTCCGCGTCGACCGCGGCGCGACTCGCCGTCGCACCCGGCGACGGGCTTGAAGTCCGCATCGGCGGCCGGGTGCAGACGCTGCGCATCATCGGCCTCATCGAGGCCGGCGACCAGGCCGCGGCGATAGACGGCCTGTTGATTACCGATATCGCAACGGCGCAGGAGGTGACCGGAACCACCGGCAGGTTGAGCTGGATCGATCTCAAGCTCCCCGCCGGCATTGCCGGCGAGGAACTGCGGCAACGCATCGAGTCCCTGCTGCCGCCGTCTGTCGAGATCGTCCCGGCCGCGGGACGCACACAATCGCTGTCGGAGATGAGCCGTGCGTTCCATACCAACCTGACCGCGATGAGCCTGCTCGCGCTGGTAGTCGGGATGTTCCTGATATACAACACCATGGCCTTCGCGGTCGTGCAGCGGCGCAAGCTGATCGCGCAGCAGCGCCTGATCGGCGTGACACGCAGCGAGGTCCTTGCCACCGTATTGATAGAGGCGCTGCTCATTGGCGGCGCCGGCACGCTGCTCGGCCTGATCGCCGGCGTGTTCCTCGGACAGATGCTGCTGGCATTGGTCACCCGGACCATCAACGACCTGTATTTCGTCGCGACCGTAACCACCCTGCAACCGGGACCGGCGCCATTCCTGATCGCCGCCGCCCTCGGGCTCGGCGCCACCGTCATTGCGGCGCTGTCACCGGCGCTCGAGGCCGCGCTGACCTCGCCCCGTTCCGCCCTGCATCGCTCGGCGCTGGAGGCAAAGACGCATCGCCTGATGCCGCGACTCGCCCTCGCAGGTCTCGGCGCCTTTCTTGCGGCGCTGGCCCTGATCGCGCTGTCCGGCCGTTCCCTGCTCGCCGGTTTCGCCGGACTGTTCCTGGTCATCCTTGGCATGACCTTCATGACGCCGATGCTCGCGAGCTGGATGGTTCGCGCTGCGGGCAGCGTGCTCGCACCGCTCGGCGTCGCGATGCGACATGCGATCCGCGGCATCACCGATGCGCTCAGCCGGACCGGCGTCGCGCTCGCTGCGCTGATGCTCGCGGTCGCGACGACTGTCGGCGTCGGCCTGATGATCGACAGCTTTCGCGGAACGGTCTCGGAATGGCTTGAGGCCTCGCTGCAGGCCGACCTCTATGTGTCGGTCCCCGGACTCGGCAGCCGCCGCAGCAGCGCCGCGCTGGATCCGGCGCTGATCGAACGTATCCTCGCGCTGCCGGCGGTCGCCGGGCACTCGACCGGACGCAGCGTCAGTCTCGAATCCGGGGAAGGCTTCACCGATGTCTTCGTGCTCGGCCTGTCCGCGGGGCTCGTGCCGCGCTACCCCCTGAAGGACGCGCGACCCGACGCGGTATGGCCGCGTTTCCAGCGCGGCGAGGCGGTGCTGATCTCGGAACCGATGGCCTGGCATCGCGGCCTCACGCCCGGTGACACGATCACATTGCGCACGTCACGCGGTCCGCATGCGTTTGCGATCGCCGGCATCTATCACGACTACAGCTCCGGGCAGGGCGAAGTCCTGATGCCGCGCAGCCTCTATGAGCGCCATTTCGACGATCGCGGTATCGGCGGACTGGGGCTGTACCTCGCGCCCGGCGCGACGGTCGATGCCGCGCTGCAGGCGGTGCGCACGGTGATCGCCGGCGAGGCGGGCAGCCCGGCAATCAACCTGCGCGCCAACCGGGAATTGCGTGAACTGTCGATGGACATCTTCGATCGCACCTTTACGATCACCGAGGTGCTGCGCCTGCTCGCCATCGGGGTCGCGGTGATCGGCATCATGGGCGCACTGATGGCGCTGCAGCTCGAACGTACGGTTGAGATCGGCGTCCTGCGCGCACTCGGCTTCACACCGGGCCAGGTCTATGGCATGGTCACGCTGCAGACCGGGCTGATGGGCCTGATCGCCGGGCTGATCGCGATCCCGACGGGGTTGCTGCTCGCGCTGTTGCTGATCCATGTCATCAACGAGCGTTCCTTCGGCTGGACCATGCAGACCCTGGTGTCGCCCGGCATCCTCGCCGGCGGCGTGCTGATGGCCGTCGCCGCTGCGGTAGTCGCCGGCCTGTATCCGGCGGCGAAGATGAGCCGGACGTCGCCCGCGGCGGCCTTGCGTGAGGACTGAACTTGCAGATACTGCTCAAGCTGTTGCTGGTTGTCTCGGTCGTCGTGATCATCGCGCTGTTGATCATCATCCCCGCGCGCATGCAGGTCGGCGACGACGTCGGCGAGATAGAGGGAGCATTCAGGCTTTCCGGCGTGCTCGGCGCCGGCGGCGGTACGGTGGACACCGGCTTCGCCCGCGCGCTCGAGCCGCGTGAATTCTCGTTTCCGGCCGATCACGGTCCCCACCCCGGATTCCGCAACGAGTGGTGGTACTTCACCGGCAATCTCGAGGACGCTGACGGCCGGCGCTTCGGCTACCAGTGGGTCGTCTTCCGCGCCGCGCTGTCACCGGAGGCGGTGCCGCGCGCATCCGCATGGGGAACGAATCAGGCCTATATGGCGCATTTCGCGATCACCGACCCCGGTGAGCGGTCGTTTCATTACTTCGAACGCTTCGCACGTGGCGGCGCCGGTCTTGCCGGCGCCGAGGGCGAGCCGCTGCGCGTCTGGCTAGAGGACTGGTCGCTCGAGATGGATGCCGCCGGAAATACCTGGCGCCTGCGTGCCGCGCAGGACGCGGTGATGTTCGATCTCGAGATGCAGGCGGTCAAGCCGGCCGTACTCAACGGCGATCGCGGCCTGAGCCGCAAGAGCGCCGACCCGGGCAATGCCTCCTATTACTACGCCCTCACCCGTCTCGATACCCGTGGTACACTGCGCGCCGGCGGCGAAATGTATGCGGTCCGCGGTCTTTCCTGGCTCGACCGGGAATGGAGCACCAGTGCGCTGGCCGACGACCAGGCGGGCTGGGACTGGTTCGCGCTGCAGCTCGACGACGGTGTCGACCTGATGTTCTATCAGTTGCGCCGCACCGACGGCGCCATCGACCGTTTCAGCAGCGGCACCCTGACCGATCCCGCGGGTGCGGCGACCACGCTGTCCCCTGACGAGGTGATTCTCGAGGTGCTCGATACCTGGCACAGTCCGCGCGGCACGCAATACCCGTCGCAATGGCGCCTGCGTCTTCCGTCGCACGGCCTTGCACTCGATGTGCGGCCGGTACTCGCGAACCAGGAGCTCGACGTATCGATCCCGTACTGGGAAGGCGCGGTCGATGTCGAGGGCGTCCGCGACGGTCGCGCCGTCACGGGCCGAGGCTATGTGGAACTGGTAGGCTATTGACGAGTTGCCCATGAAATCCGGACCACCGAAGATCGGATTCGTCAGCCTCGGCTGCCCCAAGGCGCTGGTCGATTCCGAGCGCATCATCACCCGGTTGCGCGCTGAAGGCTACGGCATCAGCGCCGGTTATGACGAGGCCGATCTCGTCGTCGTCAACACCTGCGGCTTCATCGACGACGCCGTCGACGAGTCGCTCGACGCGATCGGCGAGGCGCTCGCAGAGAACGGCAAGGTGATCGTGACCGGCTGTCTCGGCGCGAAGGGCGACATCATCCGGACCGCGCATCCCGGCGTGCTCGCGGTCACCGGGCCCCATGCGCTGGAAGAGGTCATGGCCGCGGTGCACCACCACCTGCCGGCCTCGCACGATCCGCTGACCAGCCTGATCCCGCCGCACGGTCTCAAGCTGACGCCGCGGCATTATGCGTATCTGAAGATCAGCGAGGGCTGCAACCATCGCTGCACCTTCTGCATCATCCCGTCGCTGCGCGGCGACCTGGTCAGCCGGCCGATCGGCGAAGTCATGCAGGAGGCCGAAAGCCTCGCGCAGGCCGGCGTGCGCGAGCTGCTCGTGATCTCGCAGGATACCAGCGCCTATGGATCCGACCTGCGCTATCGCACCGGTTTCTGGAACGGCCGTCCGATCCGCACCCGCTTTTTCGAACTGGCGCAGGCGCTCGGCGAACTCGGGATCTGGATCCGCATGCACTACGTCTATCCCTACCCGCATGTCGACGCGGTCATCCCGCTGATGGCCGAAGGGAAGATCCTTCCCTATCTCGATGTCCCGTTCCAGCACGCGAGTCCGCGCATCCTGAAGGCGATGAAGCGGCCGGCCGATGCCGAGGACGTCCTCGAACGCATCGCACGCTGGCGTGCGATCTGCCCCGATATCACGCTGCGCAGCACCTTCATCGTCGGATTCCCGGGCGAGACAGACGACGACTTCGAACGGCTGCTCGCGTTTCTCGCCGAGGCGCGGCTCGACCGGGTCGGCTGCTTCGCGTATTCGCCGGTCGAAGGCGCCGCCGCGAACGCGCTGCCCGGGCAGGTGCCCGAGGAGATCAAGGCGGAGCGGCTCGAACACTTCATGACCATGCAGGCCGGCATCAGCGCGGACCGGATCGGGCGCTTCGTCGGCCGTCGCATCGCGGTGCTGATCGATGACACCGATGGCGATCGCGCATCAGGACGCAGCCCCGCCGACGCGCCGGAGATCGACGGCATGGTGCACATCGCCGGCGCCGCCGGTCTGCGCTCCGGCGATCTCGTCGATGTCGAGATCACCGGCAGTGACGATCACGATTTGTTCGCGCAGGTCGTAACGGCGAGCGACCACGAAACCATGACGTCAATGTTCCGACATCCATCCGCATCCACGACGTAATATTCTTGCAATTCAAGTGTTGAACTATTACTGTTGACCTTGTTCTGGAAATAAGAAGCGCAACACTCGAATAAAAATGACAGGACGGACTCCATGACGAAGTCCCTCGAGGCAGAACAGACTTTCGCCGAGGCGCTCCCCGGCCTTTTCCCCGAAGCATCCGACCTGATCATCCGGCATCTCGAGCAGATCGGCGTCGAATATGTCTTTGGCGTCCCTGGCGGCGCGATCGAACCCCTCTATAATGCCCTGGCGCGCAGCCACCGACGCGGACGCATCGTCCCGGTCGTCGCCCGCCATGAATCCGGCGCCGCGTTCATGGCCGACGGCTATGCGCGCGAGACCGGGCGCCTCGGGGTCTGCTGCGCGACCACCGGACCCGGCGCGACCAACCTGATCACCGGCGTCGCGAGCGCATTCCAGGACGACATCCCGATGCTCGTCATCACCGCGCAAACGCCGCTCGAGTCCTTCGGCAACGGCGCGGTGCAGGAATCCTCGTGCACCGCAGTCGACACGGTCGCGATGCTGCACCACTGCACCCATTACAACACCCTGGTGTCGCACCTGAAGCAGCTCGAACGCAAGCTGGTCGCGGCGATCACGCTGGCCTTCCAGGCGCGCGGCCCGGTACACCTGAGTATCCCGCTCGACCTGCTGCGTTCACCGCTCGAGGCCTCCGGACGCCCGGTCAATATCGCCTCACTGATCCGCCAGCCGCGCACCACCGACCTCGATCGCGTCCGGCTGCTCGCGCGCCGGGTGCGAAGTGCAAAACAGATCGTCGTCGTCATCGGCGAGGGCAGTCGTGACGCGATGCCCGACATCCTGGCATTCTCCGAGGGACGCGGCGCCATCCTGGTCACGACGCCTCAGGGGAAAGGCCTGATCGATTCCTATCACCCGCACTACCGAGGCGTGTGCGGCCTCGCCGGGCACCGGAGCGCAACCGAGCGATTGCTGCACCCGTCGACGGATCTCGTCCTGGTCATTGGTTCCTCGCTCGACGAACAGGCGGGCCAGGGCTGGCTGCACTCCGTTAAGCTCGACGGCAAGCTGGTGCACATCGACAACCTTGCACGCCACTTCGTCCGCTCGCAGCACGCTGACCTGCATGTCTGCGGCAACATCGAGACCCTGTTCCGGGACCTGCAAACAGAGCTGTCCGCCGGCGGCGCGACCCGCCTGCCCCCGTGGGACATGGGCAATCAGCGCCTGTCATGCTATCCGAACATCGTCTCCTTCGACCGCCGCAGCCGCGACCGGCGCGGCGGCCCCGATGCCGCCAATTCAGTCAACAATGACAGGCGCCGTGCCGACCGCCGCGTCGGCAACGGCGCGCCGCTGTTCTCACGGCGCTTCAGCCTCGCGAACGAGACTGCCTATCGCGCCGATACTCGCCCGATCAAGCCGCAGCGTCTGATGTACGATCTGTCGCGGCTGTTTCCGCCGGACACCCGTTATCTCGCCGACATCGGCAACAGCTTCCTGTGGGGCATACACTACCTTCATCCCTACCATCCGAACTCCGGGCAAGGCACGCGGCCGTTCGATTACTACCGTACCAGCATGGGCTTCGCCTCGATGGGCTGGTCGATCGGCGCCGCCGTCGGCACCGCGATCGGCAATCCGCGCGCGCCCGTGGTCTGCATCGTCGGCGACGGCAGCTACTTGATGAGCGGCCAGGAACTGACCACTGCCCTGCAACACCGTCTGAAGATCATCTTCGTCGTGCTGAACGACCGGTGCCTCGGCACCGTCAAGCACGGCCAGCGGCTGGCACACGCGGAGCCGGTCGGTTACGAACTGCCGCCGGTGGACTACGCCGCCCTCGCCCGCGCAATGGGCGTCGAGGCATGGACCGTCAGGTCTCCATCCGATCTCGACGACATCGACATCGCCCACCTGTGCCGGCGCCAGGCGCCGGCGCTGATGGATGTGCATGTCGATGACAGTGAAGTGCCACCGCTGTCGGAGAGGATGGAGATGCTGGCGACAGAGTTGAGGTTCTAGTCATTGATCGCATTTGTCCTTCGCACTCGATCACGTCCCGCGCAGTCTGCAAAATGAGCAAGCAGGAAACCATACACAGCAGCATATGGCGCGAGGTAGCCGAACCCGATAATCCGTTTGCGGCTGCGGCATGCTACGCCCACGGTTATGATGTATTCGGAGACGTGCTGGGAAAGGCCAGCTGGGCCGAATATGTTTACCTCCTGTTTACCGGTATGCGCCCCGGCATGCCGCAGGGAAGGCTGCTCGAAGATCTTGCCGTTGCCATTGCCAATCCCGGGCCGAGGGACCACAGCGTACTCGCGGCAATGAATGGCGGTGTAGGCGGGTCGAATAATGCAGCCTGCCTGATGGCGGCACTCGCAGTAGGTGCAGGACAGCTGGGCGGCGCCAGGGAAGTCGCACTTGCGATGGAAGCCTGGAAGCAGTGCGGACAAGATCTCGAAAACTGGTGTCAATGTATCGAGAACCCACCCCGGATGGAGCGCGCAGACGTCTGGCCCGAGATGGAACATCCAGCCGGCTTTGATCCGCACGGCTCCGCTTGTGCAACACCCGTAATCCAGGCGCTGAATCATCTTGGCTCGATCTCGCCTGGACAATCACTGAAATGGCTGCAGAAAAACCGTCTCAAACTTGAAGGATTCGCCGATTGCCCGCTCGCGATGACCGGTGTCGCAGCCGCTGCATTCAAAGACCTGGATCTCGAATCCGATCAGGGTGAGATGTTGTTCCTCATGCTGAGATTGCCCGGCGCGGCTGTTCATGCGCTGGAACAGAATCGTCTCGGTTTCCGAAAATTTCCCTTTTATCAGCAGTCGGTACATCTGATCGACGATCCAGGTCCCTGGCAGGCGCCTGACGCATAAGGAAAGACATCATGAAGGGACCCCGAGCCCTTGTAGAATGGGAAAACAACTGGAGAACGGCAATGGGGCTGTCATTCGGCGGCGAACGTGTCGTGTACCGCGGAAAGGATCTGTTCCACGAACTCCAGGATTTGCGCTGGATGGAACTGTTCCTGCTGGGTATTACCGGCAGGCGCTTCGATGATAACCAGATCAGGATTTTCGAAGGCTTGTGGACGCTGGGAAATAGTTACCCCGATCCCAGGATTTGGAACAATCGCATTGCATCGATCGCGGGCACAGCGCGCAGCACCGCAACGCTGGCCTTGAGCGCATCGATTGCGGTATCCGAGGCGACGATCTATGGCCGGCGGCCGGACATCAGGGCCATTGAATTTCTGACGAACACAAGGTCTAGGATGAACAATGGCGAGAAGCTCGCCGATATTATCAGGGAGGAAATCCGGAGGTTCCGGGTCATACCGGGCTTCGGCAGGCCGATCGTCAACGGCGACGAGCGAATACGGCCGGGGCGCGAACTCGCCAGAAAATACAACTGCGACAAGGCGCCCCATTTCCTGCTGGTGTTCGAGGTCGAGAACACCCTGCAGGACATGCGATACCGGATGAAGATGAATGCGGCGGCTCTGGGCGCTGCGATGGCTGCAGACCAGGGGCTGACGCCCCGCGAATATTACCTCTTTCTCACTCCGTCATTCACTGCCGGTATACTGCCCTGCTATATCGATGCCGTCGAAAGGGGCGAAGGGCTGTTCCTCCCGCTTCGGTGCGATGCCATCGACTATGATGGCGCGAGTCCCAGGACATGGGATTGACCATGCCTCCCGCTTCTTAGCTATTTGTCTGAATATTTTAGTTTTTTTCTGATACCACCAGTTTAAGTAATGGTTACTGTACGCCCTGCGACCCCGCGCAGGAAACGCGCGGATGCCGGATGATCTACTAAAGTATTAGTAATGACGGGACGCTAACCACGGCATACAGATGTGTCGCAAATTTGCCTGTGGGGTAGCCCATGTATAAAAAGACATGTTGCTCGCTGGCTCTGTCGCTGATCGCCCTGCCGATCGCGCACGCCAGTAGTGAGGAAGATGCCCTGATGAAGGCCTTCGGTGACGAGGCCTTCATCAGTATCGCAACCGGATCCCGTCAACCGATCACGCTGGCGCCCGCCGTAGCCTCGGTCATCACCGCAAGGGACATCAGGGAGATGGGCGCGCGCGATCTCGATGAAATCCTCGAGACGATACCCGGTATTCATGTGTCGGTTGCGCCGCGCGGATACCTTCCGCTGTACACGATGCGCGGGATCTACTCCGAGAACAACCCCCAGGTCCTGATGCTGATTAATGACATTCCGATCACAAATGTCTACGTAGGCAACAGGGGGGAGGTCTGGGGTGGTATGCCGGTGAACGACATCGAGCGAATCGAAATCATTCGCGGACCCGGCTCGGCAATCCATGGCGCAGACGCCTTCGCCGGTACGATCAATATCATCACCAAGACCGCGCAAGACATTGTCGGTACGCAGTTTGGGGTACGTGCCGGTTCATTCAGCACAAGGGAAGGCTGGATATTGCAGGGAAGCACATGGAATGACACCAGTATCGCCATGTCACTGCAATTCATGAGGACGGATGGCCATCGCGAAATAATCGACAGAGATGCGCAGACCTATTTCGACAGCCTTAGTCCGCCGGAATTTCCCGATGCATCACTCGCCCCTGGGCCTGTCGATCTCGACCGCAAGAATATCGATGCCCGTATCGATCTGTCCCATGGCGACTGGCGACTACGGCTGGGCTACCAGGGCCGATCCGGGGGCGTAGGTGCTGGAGTAGCTTTGGCGCTGGATCCTGACGGTAAAGGCGAAAGTGATCGATACAATGCGGACCTGAGCTACAATACCGTATTGAGTCAGCACTGGGATTTTACCGGATCCATAAGCTATTTCGACACCAGTGCCGAAACCGACCTGGTGCTCTTCCCTCCCGGATACCTGTCGCCCGGCGGCCCGTTCCCTGATGGCGTGATCGCGCAACCTGATGTGTTCGAGCGTCATACACGCATCAACCTGTCCACTTTCTATCATGGCCTTGACAATCACAGTCTTCGCTTCGGCCTCGGCGGAATACACAGCGACATGTACAAGATCAGGGAGAGAAAGAATTACGTACTGACGGAGTTCGGCCCCATTCCGCTCGGGAGCCTGCAGGATGTGAGCAACGATCCCGGCAATGTGTTCATACAACCACAGGATCGAAAGGTCTATTACGTCTTCGCGCAGGATGAATGGCAGATGGCGACAAACTGGAGACTGACCGGTGGAGTTCGCTATGACCATTATTCAGACTTTGGTGATACTACGAATCCCAGGCTTGCACTCGTATGGCAGCCAAGATTCGACTTTACAACAAAATTCCTTTACGGGCGCGCTTTTCGTGCCCCTGCATTCAATGAGCTTTACAACATAAACAACCCTGTCGCGATAGGTAACAGTGATCTCAAGCCCGAGACCATCGATACCTATGAGATTGCATTTAATCACCAGATCAACCATCGCCTTCAGGCCGGTCTCAACCTGTTCCATTATCAGATGAGCGATGTAATCAGATTCAGCACCCTGACATCCGAAGCGGAGAATTCCGGTGAAATCGAGGGTAACGGTCTCGAGATTGAATCAACTTACAGGGTTTCGCCGGGTTTCCATATAACCGGCAACTATTCCTATCAGCGAGCAGTCGAGTCATTGGACCTGAATTCCAGCTCCAGGGTGGCCAATGTCCCGCTGCACCAGATCTACTTTCGCGGAAATTGGGCATTTCACAGTGACTGGAGCCTGAACGCACAAGTCAACTGGGTCGCTGATCGTGCCAGGGAAAGCAGCGATTTGCGGGATCCCGTTGACGACTATGTTGTTGCGGATTTAACCATGCGCTACAAACCGGCCAGTCGATCATGGGAACTCGCCGTCTCGGGACGTAACATCTTCGATGAGGATGCGCGCGAGCCGAGTCCTCGTCTGTCGCCGGTCGACGGCACAACGCCGTTCATACCCAACGACCTCCCCCTTGCCGGACGACACTTCTTCGCGGAAGCCAGGTACCACTTCGATCGCCCGTGAGGCCATTAAAGGCGGAATTGCTTCGAAAAGATCGTTCAGCACCACCCCGACAAGCCGATAAATATAAGTGAGCCGGAGCCCTGCGCTGATTCCGGCAGTGTTCCCCATTTATCAAAATAAAGACTACTGATGACAGGAGCTGGACATAAGTGTTTGTTTTTACTTAAGTCACAGGCTGCCTTGGCCCTGCTTTTGGCATGCTGCATCCTGCTGCTGCCGCAGGTGCGCGCGGACACCCCCGTCACCGCCGTACTCTTCCCCGAGATCCGGGAACCCTTCCGCAGCGTCTTCACGACCATCGCCGACGGAGTCAGAGAGGCGCTGGACGGCCAGGTCGTGGTGCGTGCGCTCGGAAACGACGACAGCGCTGACGAGATCGGTGAATGGCTGCGGGAACACGGCATTCGTACGACCGTCGTCCTCGGTAGTCGCGGCCAGGAGCTGAGCGACGCATTGTCCGCGACGACGCCGGTCGTGATCGGCGGTATACACATGTCGAGCGGCATGCGCGATGGCGCCTATCACGGCATTGTCCTGAATCCCGATCCAGAGAGATTGTTCCAGCGGTTGAGGTCGCTCGCGCCCAGCGTCAAACGAGTCCATATCGTCTATCACAGCCAGCGCGAACAATGGCTGGTAGACAGTTCCATCGAAGCGGCCGAACGGGCGGGAATCACGTTAAATCCCGTACCTGTGAACAGGTTGCAGGATGCCGCGAACAGTTATCTCGAAGTACTGCGCTCACAGAAAAGCGGCTCCGAAGCGCTCTGGCTGTCGCAGGACAGCGCTGTACTCGACGAACAGGCGGTGCTCCCGATGATCCTCAAGGAGGCCTGGGACAGGAAACTGATCGTTTTCTCGAGCAACCCCTCTCATGTGCGCAGAGGCGTGTTGTTTGCGCTCTATCCCGACAATCACGGCATGGGTCGCAGCCTGGGAAAATTGAGCCTGGAGCTGCATGAAGGGCTTGCCCATGGTGCGGCCACGGCGCCGGGCGGCATGCTTCTCCTCAAAGATCTGCTCACGGCGTTCAATGTACGCACCGCGGGTCGCATCGGCATACGGTATTCACGCGACGACCTCTCGAAATTCGATCTGGTCTTTCCACCCCTGTAGCTGAAGACCGCTCATGAAAAGGCTCAATATCATCGCGCCGGGTCGCACAGGATTTCGCCAGCAACTGGTGATCGTTTTCATCGCCGGTATTCTTCTTGCCTCGCTGGTTTCGTCGATTGCGATCGCCTATCTAACCGGGCAGACGATTCGCGACAGGTTCGTATTCGAGGGGCAGCAGACGGCCGAGACACTGGCCGCGCAGAGTACCCTGGCGTTGCTGTTTCACAGCCCTGAAAACGTCCAGGATTACGCCGAAGCAGTGCTGAATTCGCCCGATATTGCCGCGCTCGCGGTCTATGATGCGGATCACAGGCCGCTGCTCTCGATCGGTGAAACTGATCGCATGAACGACGATATCCGGGCGATCCCGCCGGCAACGCTGATGATCGATGACAGCGACCGTCACTGGCGCTTCCTCTCACCGGTCTACACGACGCCTGCGCAGGCGGAGGAATCGCCCTTCACGGCGAATCCTTCGCAACCGGAGCTGCTGGGCTACATACAGCTGGTCATGGGCAAGGAGACCATGCGGGCACTGACCGGCGATCTGCTCAAGACCAATATCCTGGTCAGCTCAACATTGGCAGCCGCCTTGCTCGTCGTACTGCTGCTGTTTACGAGCCGAATCACTCGCCCGATTAACCGGCTTGCCGAGAGCATGCACCGCGCCACATCGGGCGAAACCAGGATCCGGGCCGAGATCGACGGACCGCGCGATGTCACCGAGATGCAGACTGCGTTTAACAAGATGATGGATGTCCTCGAGGCACGCGAGTGGGAGCTCAGGAAAGCGCGTGACGAGGCGCTCGAATCGGCGCGTATCAAGGGCGAGTTCGCGGCAACGGTCAGTCACGAACTGAGGACCCCGCTTAACGGGGTGCTCGGCATGCTTGAATTGCTTCAGGGAATGGGTCTGAATTCGCGGCAGTCTGACTATCTCGAGGTCGCCCGGAGTTCCGGTGAATCCCTCCTGGTCCTGGTCAACGATATCCTGGATTTTTCGCGCAACGATTCGGGCAGCCTGGAGATCAGCAGCGAAGACTTCTCCCTGCCCGATCTGCTGGACGAGATTATCGGCCTGATCGGCCCCCAGGCCAGCAGGAAAGGCCTCGATATCGGGTTTGACATGGAACGCGACTTGCCGAACTTTGTCAGGGGCGACCGCAACAGACTCCAGCAGGTAATGGTTAACCTCGTCGGCAACGCGATCAAGTTTACCGATGCAGGTGAGGTGACGATCAGGATAGATCGCCCGGAACATCCCGTCGGCGACAGGCCTGAGCTGATCTTCGAGGTCCGCGATACGGGCATCGGTATCCCGGACAACGCCCACCAGCGAATCTTCGAGCCCTTCCTTCAGGCGGATGGCTCAACGACACGCAAGTACGGCGGTACCGGCCTCGGTCTCGCGATCTGCAAGCAGCTCGTCGAATTCATGGGTGGCCAGATCGGGGTCAGGAGCACACCCGGGGCCGGCAGCACCTTCTGGTTACGCTTGCCGTTCGACCGGGCAGAGTCGCGCGACAACCCCCGGGCGTCCGACCCCGGTCTTGCCGGCAAGAGCATACTGATTGTCGATGACAGCGAGGTCGTCAGGCGACAGACCCGCAGACTTTGCGAGGATCTGGGGATGCAACCGACGGTCGCCCAGACGATCCAGGAGATGAAGGGCATCTTCATCGCCCGCAACGGCAGGGCGCCCCGTTTCGATTTTCTGATCCTGGATGCCGGTCTCGAGGGGGACTTCGGCCAACCGGGATCGGAGGCCATCAATTCCGTAGACTTCACTGCTGTCGGACGAGTCATCCTGATGCTGAACGGGGAATTCTCGGCAGATACCGCCACGGTCGCGAAGGGAAAATGGACGATACGCAAGCCCATGGGAAGGACCACGCTCCAGGGTGTTCTGCACGAGGCTCTGGAAGCGTGTTCACCTGACCAGGAGACAGTCGCTGGTGTGCCCGTTGTCCCGACACAGCACACGACGACACACGCTGCGTCGAGAGGTCGTGTCCTCGTAGTCGAGGACAATCGTTCCAACCAGTTCGTCGTCTCCGGCATGCTGGAACGCCTGGGGGTCCGGTCGGTACTGGCTTCAAGCGGCCTGGATGCGATGGAGACATTGAAAACCGACACATTCGACCTGGTCCTCATGGATTGCAACATGCCGGAGATCGACGGTTATGAAACCACGCGCAGGATACGCGCCATGGAGACCGGCGACCGACAATTGCCGATCATTGCGATGACGGCAAACGTCCAGGAAGGCGATGTCAGGAAATGCCTGGACGCCGGCATGGATGATTATCTGTCGAAGCCGCTCAGGCTGGATGTGCTGCGCGAGATGATCGGCAAATGGTGCGATGGACCCGACGTTCGCCGCCCGAAGACCGCAGCCGCAATCGGCCAGGAAATAACAGCCCTGCCTGAAAAGGGCCTGACGCTCGACCTGGATTTCTTCGCCGAACTCAAGGAGAGTATCGGTGATGCCTTCACGAGCATGCTCGAAGTCTTCATCGAAGACTTGCCGGTCTATCTGTCGAGGCTCGAATCATCGATCCGGGAAGGCGCGCTGGATAATATCCCCAATATCGCGCACGCGATCAAGGGCAGTGCGTCCAATATCGGCGCGAGCCGCCTCGCCGAGATCAGTCGCCATATAGAATCCGCCGGCAGAAACATAGATATCGAGACGGTCAGGATGCTGCACAACACCGCAGTCGCCGAGTCGCAGAGCCTGATGGCCCTGCTGCGCCTGGAGCTCGACGGAAAATCCGTCTCCGGTTCCATAGTCGAACAGCCGCACAGCTCGCTGATACTCGTCGTGGATGACGATCGTTCCACGCGTTTCGTATTCCGCAACATCCTGGAAGAGGAAGGCTACCAGGTGCTCGAGGCTGACAACGGCAGGACTGCCATCGAGATTTGCAACGAACGTTCACCCGATCTCATCCTGATGGATGGCAAGATGCCTGTCATGGACGGCTTCACCGCCTGCCAGCACCTGAAACAGCAGCCGGACAGCGCGCATATCCCGGTGCTGATCATCACCGGCCTCGAGGATGAAGACTCCATCGAGACGGCATTCTCGGTTGGCGCGACTGATTATATACCCAAGCCCGTCAATTACTCGGTTTTGCGACGCAGGATCTCGCATCTGATGCATGCCAGCAAGGCAGAGCGGCATATGCACCGACTGGCGTTCAGCGACTCCCTGACCGGCCTGCCGAATCGCACGCGCTTCTCGAATCATCTGTCGAATCTCATCGAGAAGAACCGGAAAATCAACAGGCCGGTGGCCGTGATGTTCATCGACATCGATCGCTTCAAGCTGATCAACGATACACTCGGCCACGATGCCGGCGACATGCTGCTCAAGATCGTCGCCGAGCGCCTGCATCACTGCGTTAGAGATGGCGATCTGGTTGCAAGGCTGGGTGGCGACGAGTTCACGATCGTCCTGGATGACGTCGCTTCGAGAGATGTGCTTGCGTTGATCGCCAATAAAATCTGCGCCGCATTCTCGAAACCGGTCTGCTTCCTCGATCAGGAAATATTCATCACGCTCAGCATCGGAATATCAATTTATCCCTCGGACGCGTCCGACATGGCGACGTTGATGAAGCACGCGGATACCGCAATGTTCAACGCAAAGCGCTACCGTAATGACTTCCGCTTCTTCGAGTATGGCATGGAGGCGGACGTCGCCAAGCGTCTGACGCTGGAAACCGATCTCAGGCGGGCCATTGACCGCGATGAGCTGGTCATTCATTACCAGCCCCAGGTAGAGTCCCGTTCGGGCAAGATCACCGGTGTCGAGGCCCTGGTCAGGTGGATGCATCCGGAGAACGGCCTCATCGCGCCAGCCGACTTCATCCCGCTGGCGGAGGACACCGGGCTGATCAACAAGATCGGCGAACAGGTCATGTACAAGGCATGCCGGCAACTGAAGGACTGGATAGACCGGGGCTACCCGCCGTTGCGTATGGCGATCAATCTCTCCGTCAGACAGATCGAGAAATACGAGATCATCAATACCGTCGCGAAAATGATCGAGGAAACCGGTATTCCGCCGGATTGCCTGGAACTCGAGATCACCGAGAGCGTCATCATGGAGCATGCCGAAGAGATGATTTCTATCTTCCGCAAGTTCAAGGAGATGGGGCTACACCTGGCCATCGATGACTTTGGGACCGGTTATTCGTCGCTTGCCTATCTGAAGCGCTTTCCGGTCGATATCCTCAAGATCGATCGTTCCTTCGTCAAGGACATCCCCTCCAATCACGAGGATATCGCGATCGTTTGCGGCGTCATCGCGATGGCTCGCGGACTTGGTCTGGAGGTGATCGGCGAAGGTGTCGAGAACGTCGACCAGGCGCGCGTACTGCGCGAGGCGGGCTGCGACTTCATGCAAGGCTACTATTTCAGCGAACCACTGCTCCCGGAACAGCTCGAGGCGAAGTTCCTGGACGGTGGGCAGAACTACCGCATCTCAAACGGTGACAATGTCACGCGATTCAAACCCAGAACCCCGGGCTAGATTCCCGCCCCTTATCTGATATCATCAGGTCAGGATCACGATCAGGCAATCACGCCGATTGTCGGGAGTTCGGCATTGAAGCTGCAGGAGGGCGATGCGCTCGTCATTGTCCACATCCAGAAGGATTTTCTCCCCGGCGGCGCCCTCGCCGTGCCGGACGGCGAACAGGTCGTGCCGGTGATGAATCGCTATATCGAACGCTTCGAGGACGCCGGACTGCCGATATTCGCGACCCGAGACTGGCACCCGCCCAACCACTGCTCATTCCATGCCCAGGGCGGGCCCTGGCCCGAGCATTGCGTCGCAGGCAGCCCAGGTGCCGAGTTCGCCCCATGGCTCAAGCTCCCGGGTAGCGCCGCCGTCGTTTCCGCGGCCACGAATCCTGAAAGAGAAGCATATTCCGGATTCGATGGCACGAATCTCACCGAACAGTTGCGTGCCCGGGGCGTAACGCGACTCTTCATCGGGGGACTCGCCACTGATTACTGTGTCGTCAGCACGGTCATGGGTGCCGTCGCCGAGGGCTTCACGACGATCTACCTCCGCGATGCCTCGCGGGCGATCAATGCCAAGCCCGGCGATGGCGAGGCAACAGAGAAGGAGATGAAGGATGCCGGCGTCCTGGCCCTGGACCTCGCATCACTGTCGGCATGAATCCCGCCTCCAGCGCCCTCCTGACCGACCTGTACCAACTGACGATGCTCCAGGGCTATCATGACCAGGGCATGAACGAGATCGCGGTCTTCGAGTTCTTCGTGCGCCGCCTGCCGCCCGGACGCGGCTTCCTCGTCGCCGCAGGGCTCGAGCAGGTCCTGGATTTCCTCGAAGGCCTGCATTTCTCCGCGGAAGAGATCCAATGGTTGCGCGAATGCGGCCGTTTCTCGTCGCGCTTCATCGACAGCCTCGAAGGCATGAGATTCACCGGCGACGTCGATGCGATGCCGGAAGGTTCCGTCTTCTTCGCCGACGAACCGGTCCTGCGCGTAACCGCCCCGCTACCCGAGGCACAGCTGATCGAGAGTCGCGTCATCAACCTGCTGCACTTCCAGACCCTGATCGCGAGCAAGGCCGCGCGCTGCCGCCTCGTCGCGTCGGACAAGCTGCTCGTCGACTTCGGCATGCGCCGCGCGCACGGCGCGGAAGCCGCGCTGTACGCGGCGCGGGCGAGCTATCTCGCCGGCTTTGACGGCACCGCGACGGTGCTTGCGGATCCGCTGTTCGGGATTCCGATCTTCGGCACGATGGCGCATTCTTTCATCCAGGCCCACGACGACGAGGCGCTGGCCTTCGAGCATTTCGCCGAATCAATGAAGGACAACATCACCCTGCTGATCGACACCTACGATACCGAGGCCGGCGCGCGCAAGGTCGTTGCGCTGGCGCCGGCGTTGCGCGAACGCGGCATCCGCATCAGGGCGGTACGCCTTGACAGCGGCGATCTTCTCGAACACAGCCGGCGCGTGCGGCGGATACTCGATGACGGCGGCCTGGATGACACCCGCATTTTCAGCAGCGGCAGCCTCGACGAAGACATTCTGCTGCAACTGATCAGCGCCGGGGCGCCGATCGACGGCTTCGGTGTCGGCACCCGGCTCGACACCTCGGCCGACGCGCCTTATCTCGATTGCGCCTACAAGCTCGAGGAATATGCGGGTATCCCCCGGCGCAAGCGTTCCGAGGGCAAGGCAACCTGGCCAGGGAGGAAGCAGGTATACCGGCGGTACGATCACGCGGGCATCATGGCCGGTGATACCCTGACGCTGGAAGGCGACGCCCAGGATGGCGAGACGCTGATACACAGGGTCATGGGTGCCGGCCAGCGCGTCACGAAGCCCGAGTCCCTTGATGACGCAAGGAAACGCGCCGCGGGCGATCTCGCCCGGCTTCCGCCGCCCTTGTCACGACTCGATCCCGCCATGACTTACCGCGTCACTGTCGCACCTGCGCTGCAACGGCTCGCGGAGTCGACGGACAGGCGACAGTCCCGGGAATGATCGTTACAGACCGGGGGACGTCTGCATCGTGTCATGCGAACCCCCCGACCCTGACCATGACCGCATCAGCGAGACCAGGTCCTGGCGGCGTCCTCCGTCGACAAACGCCGTGATGTGCGCGATGCTGCCGATCTTCCACAACCACTTTGGCGACCGCGCGGCCTCGTAGAGCACCTCGCCGTGATGCACCGGCACGATATCGTCTTCGTTCGCATAGACCAGCAGCAACGGAATCGGGCTGATCCTCGCGGCGGCGTCCACAGGATCGTAGCGATCACTGACCGTCAGCGAGAACGGCCATGCCAGCGGGCGCATCAGCCAGAAACCGGCCATCTTCTCGCGGGCGATCGCGCGATAGCCGCTGAAGGCGCCTTCGACGACGACGCCTTCGATATGCGGGCGCCACGCGGAATCGGAGACCGCGGTCAGCGCCAGCGCCCCGCCGAGGCTTTGTCCGAACACGATGATGTGTTTTGTCGACGGTTCCGGACGCGATATCAGATAGCGCAATGCACCGTCGATATCGTCGTGCAGGCCAGACAGCGTTGGCCGTCCCCCGGATCCGCCGTACCCGCGGTAATCGAACAGGAATACGTTGTAACCGTGTTCGGGCATCCAGTAGACGCTGGCGATATGGGTGCTCTTGTTTTCCGCATTACCGTAAAGAAACAGCACGGTGCCCTCGACGTCCGGCAGCTGCGAGGGCAGAAACCATCCGTGCAGCCGGGTGCCGTCCGTTGCCTCGAAATCGACTGCTTCGTAGACAATGCCGGCAGTCGCCGGATCGAATACCTGCTGCGCCATCGGGTGGAAGAACAATCGGGTGCAGGCGCCGAGCGCAATCAGTGCCGCAGACAGCAGGAGCAGGCGCGTCAGCATGCTAGAAGTACCAGTGTGCAAGCAGGGTCCGCTCGCGATAATACCTGCCGTCCTCACCGGCCCAGGTCAGCCGCAGGCGCAGCGCAAAGGTCTCGTGCAGGGAGAAGCTCTGCTCCAGTCGCGCCTCGCGGCGAAGCTCCGCATCGTCGGTATGGCGGCGTATGACCGCGCTTGCATGCAATGATCCGCGCCTGCCGCCATAGACGATCCCCGCGCGGGGTCCGGCGCCGAGCCTCAGCCGGTCGTCGAGATGCCGGGAGGCGATCAGCCGGCCTTCGAACAGTCCATACATAATCAGTCGTTCCTGACTGTCCAGCGCATAGGCAAGACCGGCACCGCCGTGAAACTCACCGACCAGCGGCCTGTCGCTGCCGGCCAGCAGCGGATCACGCATCAATCCACCGCCGACCTTCCATGAGACCGGGCGCATGAACGCGTTCCGTGGCGCCAGTGACCAGATCTCGGCGACGTCTATGCGCTCGATCCTGAGGCGATTCCGGTCATGTTCGTAGCGCAGGCTGCCGCCGAGGAAATCGATCTGGGAGCCTTGCCGGTATCCGGGTTGCGGATCGGACAGGTCGTGATACGCCGCCCGCAACTGTATCTCGGTAAAATGCGCATCCCGTGCATATCCGGCGCCGATGCCGGCGCGGGCGGTCGGATGCCCCTGGTCGGGTCTCGTCTCGTGCGGTGGCGGTTCCGGCACCGGGGGCGGACCCTCGATCCGGCTACGCTCGATCAACAGTCGGTGCATGCGCGGCGCGGCGCTGTCGCGCGGTATCCGGCCCGCGAGGAAATGATAGTGCAGATAATCGTGCGCGAGTTCCAGCGCATGTGCCTGCGCCGCCGGCGCAAGCCCGGTCACGGCCTCTTCCTCGGCGACAGCGAGCGCGGCGACGCGGACCTCAGCCGACGCCAGTACGATATTGTGCTTGAGGCGGCGCTCCGCCGATGGACGGTAGTCGATCGCGCGCAACAGGGACTCGTGCTCGAGCACGGCGCGCACGGTATCGGTCGGGATTGCGTGGCTGCGGAATCCGCCGGTGAGGCGGGTACCGGGGCGGGCGATCTCGAGCAGACCCAGCAGGCGAAAGGAGCAGTTTTCCCGCAGGAAATAGTAATCGAACGGGACGGATCCGACCTCCCACAGGTGCATCATCATGCGCCGGATCTCGACCGGTGTGATGTCGAGCTCGTACTCCCACAGGTCACGACTCTCGAGGTCGTTGTACTCCCTGACCTTCTCGTAATAAGGGAGGAGCGAAAAGTAGCCCGGATATCCGCCGGTCAGCCCCTTGTAGGCATAACTGACGGGATTCGCCTCTCCGACGATTGCGGCATAGTTGACGGCGTACGAGACGAGCCGGCTGGCGTCCTCGCCGGGGCGATCGAGACGCAACAACGTATGTCCGAAAGCGGAAGAAGGATTGCCGACATAATCCGCGGCGAATACCAGCGCGACCCGGGCCGGGTCTATCGCCTCGAACCAGGTGTCAAACCGTTCGCATGGCTGCGGGATCAGCGTGGAATCGTCGATCTCCAGCTGCTCGCGCAGCCAGTGGTAACGCGCGATGAACGCGCATTGCGGGTGCTGCGGCCCGCCACGCTCCACCGGTTCCGACGAATCGATTTCGAGCGCCGGTCTGAACAGGGCGCGCAGCGTCGCCTCGAGCTCGGCGCCGGGATCGTCACGCCCTTCCGGACTGATGAAGAAGTCCGCGCCGGTCGCTTCACTACGCCAGCCGCTCGCGGTGCGGGCCGGCACATAATAGACGAGCCGGCGCCAGTAGGGATCGTCCGCAAGGCCCCGCTCGTTGGCGCGCTCGATCAGGCTGAAGAGATAGGCGTCCTCGACGACGGCCAGCGTCGACGGGGGGAGTATTGCCAGAAACAGCAATAACGGTGCGGCTCGGCGCCACAACATTGGGGGTACGGGATTCGGGACAGGAAAACCGGCGGCGCAACCGCGATTGCACCGCCGGTCCTCGGGTACGATGTCAGACGGCGTAACGCGACAGTACAGTGTCCTGCGCCATCACGTCATGCACGGCGTCCAGCACTTGTTCGGCGGTGACATCCGCGGTCGGGAAGATGGCGCCGAAATTGGTTTTAACAGTCTGATAAAAGGCGCCCTTGTGTTCGGCCTCGATTCCCAGCAGCTCGGCCAGCGTCTCCAGGGCTTCGCCCTCGCCGATCGACATGTCTCGGGCCAGACGGTCCATATTGCCGCCGGTGAACATCGCGACCGGAGAACGTACAATGCCATCCTTTTTGCATCCCAGCGTCCCGAAGGTAATGCCGAAAGTCTGGTTGCCCAGCGTCCCGTTGGTTGTGACAGCAAGAATCTGAGGTGCCATCCCGGACTGGCCTTCCCATACAGTCGTGCCCAGTCCGCAACCGGTATTGTCCGCCTGCGCGACACCCGCGCAGAAAACTCCGGACAATGCGATCAACAGTAATTTCCGTTTCATTTGAATCCCCCTTTATCATTTATTGACCAGACCAGACCTGCCCGACAGCGTCAACCACAGCTATCGCACCCACGTTTGTATCACAGCCGCATCAGTGCGTCTATCCGGTGGTTAACGTACCAGGATGGTCTTGAACTCGCGCAGCTTCCGCTTGACACTGGTCGCATTGTCTTGCCCCATCCGGATCAGTAGCCTCTGCCCGGCCGTGAGCGCCTCGAGATCGGGGTCCGCGTGCTGATAGAAGACCGACGGCTGCTCCAGGCGAACCGGATCCTCCACCTCCGGCGTCGCCAGAATCTCGTCGATGACCGCGATCAGCCGGTCATTGAAAAATCCCTGTGGATAACCGAGCTCCCGGTATGCCTGCTGGAACAGCGGATAGAAGTGCACATAGGCCCTGGCGAGCGCTTCGCTGTCGACCTGGTCGAGTAACGCGACATGGTTGCGATAGCGCGCGTAATTACGGGTATTGATGACGCTGCGCTCGCCCCGCTGTTCGACCAGGAACCGTCCTTCGGGCGCGGAGACGGGCAGGTGGGTCGGCGGGACCGTGCGGCCGCCGAGTCCGTCGACGGTGATCACGAAACGACGGATCAGCTCTCGCGGGATCAGCAGCTCTGCTAGTCGCGGGTTCTCGATGAGGCGTTCGGCGATCGCGAGCAATGCCTGATCGCTGTGATCGAGTTCGGGGAGGGAGGCCGGCAGCACCCCGGCGAGCACTGAAACCGTCTCCGCCTCGACCTCGGTGTCATCGGCCGCCGGATCGGGAATCGGGTGCCTGATCAGCGGCTCCGGTTCCACGAGCGCAGGCGGCGGCAAGGCGAGCGTGGTCTCGACCGTTGTCTCCTTGCGCAACCAGAACCAGAGCGCCGTCACGATCAGGCCGATCACCACGAGCCACAACAGAAAGTATTTCGTCCGGGAACCGGCCTCGGGCGTGTCGGCGTCGTTCATTGCGCGTCTACCTGTCGTTTACCGTCTCTCGCTCCGGCGCCGTGCCGTCCGGGATGCGCCCCGGTCCAGCCCTGATGCGTTAGAATATAACGTGTATTCTCCTGGAGCAATCCACCGCCGATGACGACAGACGACAAGTCACTGGAAAGGAAATCCTCGCGCAGCGAGATCGATGACTTCGTGAGGAAACTGGCGGCGAAACCCGCGGTGAAGGCTGCCGGTCGCCGCGGGCGCCTGATATTCTCGATGGATGCGACCGCGAGCCGGGAGCCGGCCTGGGATCGTGCCTGTCATATCCAGGCAGAGATGTTCAACGAAACGGCGCGCCTCGGCGGTCTCGAGATACAGTTATGCTGGTTTCGGGGTTACGACGAATTTTACGCGTCGCCGTGGACCGCAGATGCGCAAGGCCTGCTGCGGGAAATGACCGCGGTACGCTGCCTTGCCGGCCACACCCAGATCGGCAAGGTCCTGCAACACACGCTCCGCGAGACGAGGCAGGCGCCGGTCAACGCGCTCGTCTTCGTCGGCGATTGCATGGAGGAGGATCATGCCACCCTGCTGCAGCTCGCCGGGCAGCTCAAGCTGCTCGCCGTGCCGGCCTTCGTGTTCCAGGAGGACGACGACCCGATCGCCGCCCACGTCTTTCGCGAGATCGCGCGCCTGAGCGGCGGCGCCTGGTGCAACTTCGATGCCGCGAGCCCCCGCCAGTTGCGCGACCTGCTCGGTGCCGTCGCGGTCTATGCCGCCGGGGGCCGCAAGGCCCTCGCGGACTTCAGTCGGCATTCGGATGCGCTCGTGCGCCAGATTACGCACCAGATCGACAAGGACTGAGCGAGGATGGTTGCCAAGCTGGCGCTCGCGCTTGCCGCCCTGTTCGCCGTGCTCGCATTGTTGAGCTGGTTCATGCGCGCCCCGCCGCAGAACGTCGCGCGTCTGCTGCGCCGGATCGCGGTCGTCGCCGGCATCGCCGTGCTCGTCTATTTCGCCGCGACCGGTCGCCTGCACTGGCTGTTCGTGCTGCTCGGTTCGCTGCTCGCATTTCTGCCGCGACTGTTGCCGTTTCTGCCCATCGTCGGCGGGCTCTACAAGCGTTACCAGGCGGCGAAGGCCGCCCAATCCGCGGGCGCCGGGGCGCCGAGCGGGCGGGTATCGCAGGTCGAGACTAGTCGTATCCGCATGAGTCTGAATCACGATACCGGCGAAATCGACGGCATGGTGATCGACGGGCGATTCAAGGGCGCGCGCCTGACCGAGCTGTCGGTCGATCAGTTGATCGCGCTGTGGCAGGAGTGCCGCGTCGACGACGTGGAATCGGCCCAGCTCGTGCAGGCATTCCTCGACAGCGTCCATGGCGAGACCTGGCGTTCGCAGGCCGGTGATAGCGCGGGCGGGCAGCAAGACCGGCCGCCGCCCGCCGGTGGCGAGATGAATCGCGAAGAGGCCTGGGCGATCCTCGGCCTGAAGCCGGGTGCAAGCGAGGAAGATATCATCGGCGCGCACCGCCGCCTGATGCAGAAACTGCACCCGGACCGCGGTGGTTCGGGCTGGCTCGCGGCGAAGATCAACCAGGCGAAGGATCTTCTGCTCGCCAAATAGTGTCACAAGGTCACGGTTACCTGCGCCCCCCCGCGTTCGCTGCGTGTGATTTCGATCCGGCCATGATAGGCGTCCACGATGTCGCGCACGATCGCGAGCCCGATGCCGTATCCCTCACGGCTCTCGTCTCCGCGCACGCCGCGTTCGAACACCCCGGCCTGGACGTCATCGGAGATGCCCGGTCCGTCATCTTCGATGTCCATGACGAATCCTTCGCGCCGATCCACCACAGCGTCAGACGACCGCACGCTGATGCGTACGCCTGTCCGGCACCACTTGAAGGCATTGTCGAGCAAGTTGCCGAGGACCTCGACGAGGTCCTCTTCGTCGCCGTGGAAGCGCACCCCTGGCGCGATATCGATCTCGCAGCGCACGCCCTTGTCGCGCCAGGCCTTGCCGAGCGCGTCGACGACCCGGCGCACGATCGGCTCGACCGCGAGCGTTGCCCTCAGCGCACTGCGTCCGGCGGTCGCGGCGCGCCGCAGCTGGTAATCCACGATCCCGGACATGCGGTCGACCTGGTCCTCGACCGTTGCGCGAAAACCACCGTCGTCACGGCCTTCCGCCGCGCCGCGCAGGATCGCAAGCGGCGTCTTGAGACTGTGCGCAAGGTCGCCGAGGGCCCTGCGGTAGCGCTCGCGCCGCTCGCGCTCGTTTGACACCAGCGCGTTGAGATTGTCCGTCAGGCCTTGCAACTCGGCTGGATATTCGCCGTCGAGCCGTGACCTGGCGCCCGCCTCGATCGCCGCAATATCGCCGGCGACGCGTCTGAGCGGCGCAAGCCCCCAGCGCAGCACCGCCCACTGCAACACGAGCAATGCGACCGCGACGACCAGCAGCCAGCCCCATAAGGTGCGCCGGAAGCCGGCGACTTCGGCATTGAAGTCGGTGACGTCCTCTGCGACGCTGACGGTATAAACCTCAGGCACAGGCATGGCGCCCTCCCATGCGACGCCGATACTGAAACTGCGGATTTCAGTCTCGCCGTTCATTCCGAGTGTTGCAAGACGGCGCTCGCCGCGTTCGAGTCCTATCGGAAACGCGACAGCCCTGCCGTCGAGTGACGGCGAGTCCCAGACATGCCGCCTGTCGTTTCTGATCATTCGTGCATACAGTCCCGAGCCGGGCAGGAAGAAGCGGGTCTCCGGGACCGGGTGTACGATACGCACGCCGTCCGCGCCCGGCTCCGACGCTGCGATCAGTATTGCCGCGTAGGATTGCAGCCGCTGCTGCAACGCGGCATCGGCGGACTCGTAGTACGCACGCTCGACAACAACCCCGGTGACGCCGAAGAACACGGCCATCACCAGGCTCGCGACGATCAGCAGGCGCGTACCTAGCGAACGCCTCACGATACACGCAGGTCCGGGTTGAAGCGATAGCCCCTTCCCCTGACGGTCTCTATCGGGTTGTATCGATTGCCGGGATCGAGCTTGCGCCGCAGGCGCCCGACGAATACCTCGATGACGTTGCTGTCGCGGCTGGCGTCCTCTTCGTAGAGGCGGTCGGTGAGTTCTCCCTTCGACAGGATCTCGCCGGCGCGCAGCATCAGCAACTCCAGCATCCGGTATTCATAGGAAGTCAGGTCGACCGGCTTGCCGTCGACGGTGACCATTTGCGTCGTGGTATCGAGTTCGATCGGGCCGCATCTCACCACGGGATGGCTCCTGCCCGCGCTGCGGCGCACCAGCGCGCGCAGGCGCGCGAGCAGTTCCTCGATATGAAAGGGTTTGACGAGATAATCGTCTGCGCCTGCCTCGAGGCCGTCGACCTTGTCCTGCCAGCGATTGCGCGCGGTCAGGATCAGGATCGGCAACGATCTGCCCTCCTCCCGCAAACGGCGGATCAGGTCGATGCCGGACAGGCGCGGCAGGCCGAGATCGATGATCGCAATGTCGACCGGGAACTCCCGGCCGAAGTAGAGTCCTTCTTCGCCATCGGCCGCGGCATCGACGATCCAGCCGTCGTCCTTGAGACGGTCGAGCAACTGGTTGCGTAACGGGGTCTCATCCTCGACTAGCAGAACACGCATCACATCGCTCATGCCGGAACCGGTCGATGACTGACGATAGCACAGGCGTTACGGCTGAAACAGCCGCGATCGACGTGAAATAACGGGGTCGTCGGACCCCTTCGGGTCCGACCCCGTGCATCACTCGAGCGAGAGGATGAAGTCGATCAGTCCGGCGATGTCCTCGTCCGACACCCTGGGGCTGTAGGGCGGCATCGGCACACCGCCGGTGACATCCGTCCAGTTGCCCTTGCCCCCCATCTTGACCTTCTGGATCAGCTCATCGCGCACGGCCATGTCGCCGTTGTAGCGCACGCCGATGTCGCGCCAGGCCGGACCGACGAGCTTATCGTCGACCTTGTGGCAGGCCGTGCACCCGGCCGACTGCGCCGATGCCGGCATCTCTGCCGCAATCGCGGCCTGCCCAGAGACCAGCAGGACGACGCCGGCAATCACGCCTGGAATCAAACCGAATGTCTTCATCGCACACCTCCCGTTAATCCCGTTGCCGGGCCTGTTTCGAGCTTTCAGGAGCCAGCATATCCGGGGCAAGCTGAACGGAGGCTGAACGGGGCCTGTCAAAGACAGCGATCGACTCGACATGGCTGGTGTGCGGGAACATGTCCATGACGCCGGCCTGCACCAGCATGTAGCCGCCGACGTGGACCAGGTATTCGGCGTCGCGTGCGAGCGTTGCCGGATTGCAGGAGACATATACGATGCGGCGCGGGCCGGGCCCGGGCAGGCGCTTCAACACCTCGATTGCGCCGCTGCGCGGAGGGTCGAGCAGCAGGCAATCGAAGGAGGTGTAATTCAGGAAGTCCGCGACGGCGGCCTCGTCGAACAGGTCGACGCGCCGAAACTCCGCATTGCCGATGCCGTTCAGGGCGGCATTCGCGCGTGCGCCGTCGATCAGCTGTGGATCGGAGTCGACGCCGATCACCTGCCCGGCGCGAAGCGCGAGCGGCAACGTGAAATTGCCGAGGCCGCAGAATAGATCGAGCACCCGTTCGTCCGGCGCGGGATCGAGCAACGCAACGGCGAGCGCGACCATGCCGCGATTGACCTCGCCGTTGACCTGGATGAAATCGGTCGGGCGGAAGCGGATCGTCACATCGAAATCCGGCAGGCGGTAACACAGCGGCGGCGGGGATTCCGGCCATAGCGGAACGACCGTCTCGGGCCCGCCCGACTGTAACCACACCTGGACCCCTTGCTCGCGAGCGAATTCGGTCAGGCGTTCGCGGTCCGCCGCGTTCAGCGGTTCGAGATGGCGGAAGGACAACACCGCGGCGGCGTCGCTGCAGACGACCTCGATCTGAGGCAGGCGCCGCCTGCAACTGATGCCTTCGATCAGCGGCGGCAACAGCGGCAGCAGGCGCGCCACCCGCGCGTCAAGCACGAGACAGTCATGGGTAGGGTTGATATAGCTGCTGCGGCGTTCGCGAAAGCCGACGATGATGCCGCCCTTATTCGGGACGTCACGCACGCCGAGACGCGCGCTGCGCCGGTAGTGCCGGACCGGACCCTCGAGCGGATCTAGCCAGCGACCAGGCGCGACGCCCCCGGCATTGCGCAGCATCCCGGCGAGCACCGCCTGCTTGGCGCGAACCTGCGCCAGGGGATCGAGATGCTGGAGGCTGCAACCGCCGCAGAGACCGAAATGGGGACAGGGCGGCTCGACGCGCTCCGGCGACGGCGACAGCACTTCGATCACCTGGCCCTGGTCGAAGGCCTTCTTCGAACGGAATACCCGGGCGCGGACGGTCTCGCCCGGCAGCGCCCCGTCGATGAACGTGACCTTGCCGTCGATCCGGGCGATGCCGCGCCCGGCATCGTCGAATGACTCGATGACGGCAACACTGGGTTCCGGGTCGATCCGCGCCCTGCCCGCGCGCGGCCGGTAAGTCTTCATTGCGCGGGCCCCGGTCCTACAGCCACTCGACCGTGGCATCGATCAGGCGGATATCGGCGGCCTCCTCGACGAGCTGGTTCAGCAGGCTCAGGGTGCGTTCGAGGTGACGTCGGTCGTTACCAAGCATCGTGACGCCGATCAGGGCGCGCTGCCATTCGTCGAGATAGTCGATCTCGGCGATCGACGCGTTGAACCTGGCGCGCATGCGGTCCTTGAGGCTCTTGATCACGCGCCGCTTCGACTTCAGCGAATCGGCGTGCGGGATCATCAGGTCGTAGGTCAGCAGCGCGATATGCACCGTCGCAGTGCCGGTCATGGCGGCGCTCAGCCGAAGCCGAAACCGTAACGGCCGCTGCTGACGACGGCGAGCAACACGAGGCCGAGGATCAGGTTGACGCCGACCAGGCGGCGAATCGTCGCCAGCGCCTTGCCGCCTGCCGCCCAGTCCGTATTCTCGACGGCGATGCGCAGGCGGCGCCAGGGCGCGAAGAAAAGGTGCAGCCAGATCAGGATCATGATCACCCCGATCAGCAGCATGATGTGCACGCGGGGCGGACTGCTGCCGATCCCGCCGAACAGATCGAAGGCGATCCACAGGCCGGTCAGCGGCAGTATCACGACCGCGGCCCATACCCACGGAAAGAAGCGGTTGAACACGTTTCGCCACATCGTCAGGCGCTGCGGCGGCTCGAACTGCGACGCGGCGACTGGTCGCAGGACCATCCACGCGAAAAACATGCCGCCGACCCAGATCACGGCGGCCAGCAGATGCAGCATCAAAGCGATTGAAATCATGGTTTCCGTTCTCGTCGTAGGTGAAGCTCGCGTCTAGAACGCTATGTCATCGAAGGTCGTGACCTGGCGATGCGGGGCCGAGGGATCGGGTTCGGCATCGCGCACGAGTTGCCAGGTCTGCAGGCCCGCCGACCGCGCGGCATCGAGTTCCCGGTCGATATCCGACAGGAACAGTACTTCTGCCGGCGGCACGCCGATCTCCTCGACTATACGCCGGTACGACTCGGCATCGACCTTCGCGCCGATGCGGGTATCGAACCAGCCGCTGAACAGCGGCGTCAGGTCGCCGAAGCTGGTATGGGCGAACAGCAGCTTCTGTGCATGCACCGAGCCGGACGAATAGACATAAAGCGCGATCCCCCGCTCCCGCCAGCGCCGCAGGGCCTCGACGGCGTCGACATAGACATGGCCCGTGAAATCGCCGGCACGGTAGCCATGCTCCCAGATCAGCCCCTGCAACGCCTTCAGCGGCGTCGCCTTGCGATCCTCGTCGATCCACGCGACGAGTTCGGTGACGACCCGCTCGTCACCGGCATCGGTCAGTCCGGCCAGCGCGCGCGCCTCGTCGAGGTGGGCGCGCACATGCGCATCTGAGGCATGATCCCGGACGAAACCGGCGATGTGCCGGCGCGCGTACGGAAACAGCACGTCCTTTACGAACGACAGCGACGTGGTCGTACCTTCGATGTCGGTCACCACCGCACGCGTCATGCGGCCTTGCGAACCAGGTTGTCGAAGGTCGGAAAGCCGCGCGCGATATCGCTGCCGGTAAAATTGCCGACCCAACCCTCCGGCGTCGTGAAGAAGCGGATGCACTTGAAGTCCGGCGCGGAACCCATATCGAACCAGTGCCGGGTGTGGGCCGGTACGCTGATCAGGTCGCCCCGCTCGCACAGCACTGCATACACCCGGCCATCCACATGGAGGTAGAACATGCCCCGTCCCTCGACGAAGAAGCGCACCTCGAAATCCTCGTGGGTATGCTCGTCGAGAAACTTCCCGCGCATCGCCTCGCGCTCGGGGTGGTCGGGGCGCAGCGCGACGACATCTACGGTGTGAAAGCCATAGGCCTCGTTCAGGCGCTTGACGTCCGTGTCATAGGCGGCGAGCACCTCTTCCTGCGCCGCATCGGGTTTCAGCGGACGACTCGCCTCCCAGCGCTCGAAGTTCACGCCGATCTCCGCAAGTTGAGCGGCGATCTCTGCGTGGCGGTCCGTGCGCGCGATCTCCTGCGCCTGTTCGTCATAGACATTCAGAAAACTCATTGACGTATCCTCCTTGTCTCAAGCTCGTACTGAAAGAGATACTCGAAGGCCTCGAGGTGCCGCATGGCCTCGGACAAGGTCGCGCCCCAGGTATACAGCCCGTGCCCTGCGATCAGGTAACCGGGCGCCGGCGCCTGCTCGCCGAGCCAGGCCGCGACATGGCGCGCGAGCCGCTGCATGTCCTGGTCATTGTCGAATACCGGGACCTGCAGACGCGTCTCGTGAGTGTCGACGCCGGCGAAAGCCTTGAGGATCTCGAGGTCCTCGATGAGCAGCGCGCTGCCGGCCAGGCGCGAGACCACCGTCGCATTGATCGAGTGGGTGTGGAGCACGGCACCGATCGCCGGGTCATGCCGGTAGAGCTGGACATGCAGCAGGGTCTCGGCCGATGGCCGCTTGTCCTCGAGCGGGCGGCCGTCGAGATCGACCCGCATCACGTCCGTCGCGGTCAGGTAGCCCTTGTGCGCGCCCGACACCGTGATCGCGACCTCGTCGCCGGGCAGCCGCAGCGAGAAATTGCCACTGGTCGCGGGAACCCAGCCCCGTTGCGCGATTGACCGGCCTGCGGAGACCAGGGCCTCGGCGGCCTCGTTGAAACCCTTCATGACGTAATCGCGTTCCGCTGCCCGGGTCCGCCCATGATAACGTAATCGCGTGGCGCTTGAGTAGGGAGACGCCTCTATAATAACCACCATGCGCCCTTCCGAACAAAAAACGCCGTCTCCGCCCGATCAGGCAGTGATCGCCGGCGACCACCTTCTGTCCGTGGTCCGCGCCGTGCTCGACGAATCCCGGCAGCGTCGCGATCCGTCCTTGGCGCGCGTTACGCTCGACATGGACTTCGATCGCGACCTCGGCATGGACAGCCTCGCCCGCGTCGAGTTGCTGAGTCGCATCGAAAAGCGCTACGGCGTCCTGCTCGATGATCGTGTCTTCACCGAGGCGCGCACACCGCGTGCGCTGTTGCAGGCGCTGGCCCGGGCGGGTGAATTCGCGCCGCTATCGCCGGCGGCGCCGGTCGAGACGCCCGCGTCCGCCGAGGCCGCCGTCGCGCCGGACTCGCTGCGGACGCTGACCGAGGTCCTCGAATGGCATGCCGAACATCACCCAGAACGCGTGCACATCCGATTTTACGATGATAATTCTGATGGAAAAACGATCAGTTATCACGGATTGTTAAGAAGCGCCCGCAAGATTGCGAGCGGTCTACAGTCACTTGGCCTGCAGCGCGGCGAGCCGGTCGTGCTGATGCTGCAGACCGAACCCGATTACTTCTTCTGCTTCATCGGCATCCTGCTCGCCGGCGGCATCCCGGTCCCGATCTACCCGCCGGCGCGCGCCGACCAGATCGAGGACCACCTGCTGCGCCAGATCGGCATCCTCGACAACTGCGCGGCGCCGATCCTGATCACGCTGCCCGAAGGACGGACGATCGCGCGGCTGCTGAAGTCGCGGGTCGACACCCTGAGGCAGGTCGTTACCGCCGCCGAAATCGTCGCGGCCGCGAACGTCCCGCTCGCGCGCCACGAGCCCGGTCCCGAGGACATCGCGTTCCTGCAATATACCTCCGGCAGTACCGGCGCGCCCAAGGGTGTCATACTGACGCACGCGAACCTGCTCGCGAATATCCGCGCGATGGCGACCCATGTCGAGGCCGGTCCGCGCGACGTGTTCGTCAGCTGGCTGCCGCTGTATCATGACCTCGGCCTGATCGGCGCGTGGTTCGGCAGCCTCTATTGCGCGACGCAGCTGGTCGTCATGTCTCCGATCGCGTTCATCACCCGGCCGCTGCGCTGGTTGCAGGCGCTGCACCGATTCCAGGCGACGATCTCGGCGGCGCCGAACTTCGGCTTCGAGCTGTGCCTGCAACGAATCAGCGACGAGGAACTCGCCGGCATCGACCTCTCCCGCTGGCGCATCGCCTGCAACGGCGCCGAGCCGGTCAGTCCCGATACCCTGGAGCGGTTTCATGAACGGTTCTCCCGTCACGGATTGCGCCGGGAAACGCTGATGCCGGTCTACGGACTCGCCGAATGCAGCGTCGGCCTGACCTTCCCGCCGCTCGGTCGCGGACCGCTGATCGACCGGATCCGGCGCGACCCGTTTCTGCTGGAGGGCATTGCCGTCCCGGCCGCGTCCGACGACCCGGCGACGCTGCGCATCGTCGGTTGCGGCACGCCGCTCGCCGGTCACGAGGTGCGCATCGTCGGCGCGGACGGGCGCACACTGCCGGACCGGCAGACCGGGCACCTGCACTTCCGCGGGCCGTCGGCGACGCAGGGCTATTATCGCAATCCGGAAGCGACGCGTGGCCTGTTCTCCGATGGCTGGCTGGACTCCGGCGATCTCGCCTATGCCGACGGCGCCGAGGTCTTTCTGACCGGGCGGGTCAAGGACATCATCATTCATGCCGGACGCAATCTGTATCCGCACGAGATCGAAGACGCGGTCGGCCAGATCGACGGCATCCGCGCAGGCCGCGTCGCAGCGTTCGGCGCAACCGATCCGGCGCGCGGCACCGAACGCCTCGTCATCGTCGCGGAAACGCGGGCAAGGGATCCGGATACCCGGGCGCAGCTGCGCACCCGTATCAATCAGGCCGTCATCGCGCACTGCGGCGTGCCGCCGGACGACCTGGTGATCGCCGCGCCCGGCACGGTGCTGAAGACACCGAGCGGCAAGGTCAGGCGCGCGGCATGCCGGCAATGCTACGAGCGCGGCGAGATCGCGCAGCCGCGTCCCGCCGCGTGGCGGCAGCTGA
>CAZJKV010000008.1:0-43066 GCA_964546765.1 uncultured Chromatiales bacterium | reverse complement strand
GATCGCATCCGCGCTGGCTGGCGACCGCGCTGCGCTGCTCGAGGCAAATGCCCGCGATCTCGAGGCGGCGCGCGCCGCCGACCTCGACGAAGCCCTGCTCGACCGACTCAGCCTCAACGATGACCGCATCGCCGCGATGATCGACGGCCTGCACCAGGTCATCGCGCTGCCGGATCCGGTCGGCGGGATCAGCGACCTGTGCTATCGCCCATCGGGCATCCAGGTCGGCCGCATGAGGGTCCCGCTCGGTGTCATCGGGATCATCTACGAGTCACGACCCAACGTGACCGCGGACGCGGCCGCGCTTTGCCTCAAGTCAGGCAATGCGGCGATTCTGCGCGGGGGTTCGGAGGCCGTGCATTCGAACCAGGCGATTGCTGCCTGCGTCCAGCGCGGCCTCGACGGGGCCGGCCTCCCGGCGGATGCGATCCAGGTGGTCGGGGTCACCGATCGGGCGGCGGTCGGCGAGCTGCTGAAGATGAAGGACCATGTGGACATCATCGTCCCGCGCGGTGGCCAGAGCCTGATCGATCGCGTGATGCAGGACTCGCTGATCCCCGTCATCAAGCACCTGCACGGCGTCTGTCATGTCTATATCGACACCGCCGCGGATCACGACAAGGCCGTCGCGGTCGCCGTCAATGCGAAGACCCAGCGCTTCGGCACCTGCAATACGATGGAGACCCTGCTGGTCGCCCGCGCCGTCGCGCCACGGCTGCTGCCAGTGCTGGCGCGTCAATACCGCGAGCACGGCGTCGAGCTGCGCGGCTGCCCGGTGACCCGGGACATCCTGACGGACATCATGCCCGCGACCGAGGAGGACTGGCGGACCGAGTACCTGGCGCCGATCCTGTCGATTCGCGTCGTCGAGGGGCTGGAGGAGGCGATGGAGCACATCCATGTCTACGGCTCTGGCCATACCGACGCGATCCTCACCGAGGATCTCGGCCGCGCGCGTCGATTCCTGCGCGAAGTCGATTCGAGTTCCGTCATGGTCAACGCCTCGACCCGTTTCGCCGACGGTTACGAGTACGGATTGGGTGCGGAGATCGGCATCAGCACTGACAAGCTGCACGCGCGTGGTCCGGTCGGTCTGGAAGGCCTGACCTCGCAGAAGTATATCGTCATTGGCGACGGACACATTCGAACCTGATGATTGGCCTTCTCGGCGGCACCTTCGATCCCGTGCACTATGCGCACCTGCGTTGCGCGCTGGAGGTCCAGCAGGCCTGCGATCTCGATCGCGTTCGCCTCATCCCGTGCCGGCAGCCGCCCCATCGCGGCCTGCCCCTCGCCAGCCCGGCACAACGACTCGCGATGCTCAGGCTTGCCGTCGACGGGCAGCCCGGTTTCGAGATCGACGAACGCGAGCTGCACCGCGAAGGACCGTCCTACATGGTCGACACGCTGTTGTCACTGCGGGCGGAGGTCGGCCCACGCCCGCTGTGCCTGCTGATGGGCATGGACGCGTTCGCGCTGCTGGACAGCTGGCATCGCTGGGAGGCACTGTTCGACCTGGCCCATATCGTGGTGATGCGACGTCCCGCCCTGAATGTGGAACCCTCGCCCGCCGTCCGCGCGATGATGGACTCGCGCCGCGCCCGGAACGCGCAGGAACTGCGGCACGAATCCGCCGGGCGTGTGATCCTGTGCACGGTTACACAGATCGACATCTCGGCGACCAGAATCCGGGAATATATCGCCGGCGGCCGCAGCGCGCGTTTCCTGCTGCCCGATCCGGTACTGGACTACATCCGGCGCGAGCGCCTCTATCTGGACGCCGAAGCCGGCGCCGTGGAGGCGCGGGTATGACGCCGGAACAGGTGAAACAGATCGCCGTCGACGCGCTGGAGGAGCTGAAGGCCGTCGACCTGACCGTCCTGGATGTCAGGCGCATGACCACGATCACCGATTATATGATCGTCGCCAGCGGCACTTCGGACCGGCATGTCCGTTCCCTGGCCGGCAATGTCATCGAAAAGGCGGGCGTGCAGGGACTTAAACCGATCGGCGTCGAAGGTGAACGACAGGGACAGTGGGTGCTGGTCGATCTAGGGGACGTCGTCGTGCACGTGATGCTGCCCGATGTACGCGAGTTCTATCAGCTGGAGAAGCTGTGGGCGTTTGGCGAGGACCGGGACAGTGGGCGTGCCTAGCCCGTCGGGATGCGAATTTATCTGATTGCGGTCGGGCAGCGCATGGCGTCCTGGGTGGATCAGGGCTACCGGGAGTTCGCCCGCCGGATGCCGCCTGAGTGTTTGCTGCAACTGATCGAGATCCCGGCGCCGCAGCGGGCCAAAGGCGCCGATGCCGCGAAAGCGGTAGAACGTGAGGGCGAGCGTATGCTGGCGGCCACGCCGCGCGACGCGAGGGTCATCGCGCTCGATGTGCGCGGGAAACAGTGGAGTACGGAACGGCTGGCAGGAGAGCTCGAGCGCTGGAGCGGCGACGGGCGCGATGTCGCCCTGCTGGTCGGTGGCGCCGATGGCCTCGCGCCGTCCTGCCAGGCACTCGCAGACGAGACCTGGTCGCTTTCTCCGCTGACGCTTCCCCATGCCCTGGTGCGCGTCGTCGTCGCCGAGCAGATCTACCGCGCGTGGACGATCACCCGCGGACATCCCTATCATCGCGGGCACTGACCGCGCAGCGATTTCACCAACGAGGAACAGGCGGTGAGTGACGAAGTACTGGTCAACGTGACGCCCCGCGAAACACGGGTCGCGCTGCTCGAAAACGGCTTGCTGCAGGAGATCCATATCGAGCGTGCGAATCGCCGCGGACTCGTCGGCAATATCTACCTCGGCCGGGTCGGACGTATCCTGCCGGGCATGCAGGCCGCATTCGTCGATATCGGTCTCGAGCGTACCGCATTCCTGCATGCCCAGGACATCGTGCCCCCGGGCGGTGGCGGGGACGAAGAATCCGGCGAGCGCCGCCAGACGGAAAACATCATGAATCTCCTGCATGTCGACCAGAATGTAATGGTGCAGGTCATCAAGGATCCGCTTGGCAGCAAGGGCGCGCGACTGACCACGCATATTACGATCCCGTCGCGCTATCTCGTCTTCATGCCGGAATCGAATAACATCGGGATATCCCAGAAGATCAGCGATGAGCAAGAGCGTATCCGCCTGCACGGGCTGCTCGACGACCTGCGCGCAGACAATGGCGCCGGCGGCTATATCATTCGCACCGCCGCCGAGGGCGTCTCCCCCGAGGAGTTCAGGGAGGACATGAACTTCCTGAACAAGCTGTGGGAGACCGTTCGGGAGCGCGCCACGGATGCCGCCGCCCGCCTCGATCGACTGGTGTACCAGGCCTTGCCGCTGGTCCAGCGCATCCTCCGCGACCTGCCACGCGGTCGTGTCGAGACGGTCCGAATCGATTCGCGAGAGGCATGCCAGTCCGCGGTCGAGTTCGCCCGGACCTTTATTCCAGACATGGTGCCTCGTATCGAGCACTATCCGGGGGAAAGGCCGATTTTTGATCTCTATTCGATCGAGGACGAGATCCAGAAGGCCCTCAGGCACAAGGTCCAGCTCAAGTCTGGCGGGCATCTCTATATCGACCAGACTGAGGCGATGACGACGATCGATGTCAATACCGGCGCCTTCGTCGGCCATCGCAATCTCGAGGAGACCATATTCAAGACCAATCTCGAGGCCGCCCAGGCGATCGCGCGGCAACTGAGGCTGCGCAATCTCGGCGGCATCATCATCCTGGACTTCATCGACATGTCGGAAGACGAGCACAAGCGCCAGGTGCTGCGCGCCCTCGAAAAGGCGATGGAGACCGACCGTGCCAAACGCCATATCTGCGAGGTGTCGCCGCTCGGCCTTGTCGAGATGACGCGCGAACGCACTCGCGAGAGTCTCGAGCACGTGCTGTGCGAGCCCTGTCCCTCCTGCGACGGGCGCGGTTCCATCAAGACTAGGGAGTCGATCTGCTACGAGATATTCCGCGAGATCCTGCGCCAGTCGCGCCAGTTCGAGGCGCGGCAATTTCTCGTGCTCGCGTCACAGGGCGTCGTGGACATGCTGCTCGATGAGGAGTCGACCAGTGTCGCCGACCTCGAGGTCTTCATCGGAAAATCGATAAAGCTGCAGATCGAAAGCCTGTACACGCAGGAACAGTTCGATGTTGTCATGATGTGAGCAGCGACGGTGCCGCTCGGTGATTCGATTCCTGTTAGGTAAATTCTGGCTGTTCTGCGCGGGACTGATCGTTCTGTTCGCGGTGCTGTTGACGGCCGCCCGTCTCGCGCTGCCATACGCCGAGCGCTACCAGGACGAGATTGCGTTGTGGCTGAGCAATGCGACCGGTCAGCCCATCGTCGTCGGCTCCGTGGCCGCCGAGTGGCACGGCCTTGGCCCGCGTCTGCTGCTGTCAAATGTGGATTTCATCGATGAGGGCGCGCGCGCGCCGTTGATCCGCCTGGCTGCAGTGGCAGTCGATCTCGATCTGCCCGCCTCCCTGCGCCACGGGGCGCCCCGCATCGACCGGCTCGTCATAAAGGGTGTTCGTCTCACCGTGGAGCGCGATCCAGATGGCGCGATGACAATCGCTGGCCAGGGCCTGCCCGGTATGAACGTCGCCGCGCAGGAGCGGGTGGAATCGAATCCGCTGTTGCGATGGATGCTGACGCAGGGGCGTCTGGCGATCGAGTCCGCCGAGATTACCTGGATCGATCACGCCGCGATGGATCCCGGCGGGCTGGTGTTCTCCGGTGTCAACCTCGAGCTGCGCAATACCCCGGCGCGACACCAGGTCAACGGATCCGTCCGGTTGCCGGCCGCGCTCGGGGAGCGCGTCGTCCTGGCGGCCGACATCCTCGGCGATCCGCTCGGCGACAGCTGGCGGGCCCGGATCCATTTGGAAGGGATCGCGCTCGAACTCGGTGACTGGCTGGATGGGCGCGCGCTGGGCGGTATCGAGGTGAGCAGTGGTGTCGCCGACGTCGCCTTGTGGGCTGACCTGCTCGATCGGCGGTTCGAACGGATCGAGGGCCGGGTATCCGGGTCGCGAATCGCGACGCGTCCGGCGCCGGTCGAGTCGCCCGCGCCGGATGCGGCGGGAGAGTCGACCCTACCGCACGTATTCGCAGAGGTGGGCGGTGACTTCGCCTGGCGCGCGGCCCCGGACGGCTGGCGATTCGATGTCAATCACCTGGTAGCCGGTGACGGCGGCGCAGGGCTACCCGCGACGCTCGCGATCGACTGGCGCGATCACGGGGACGGCGCGCGCACCATCCTCGCCCATGCCGAAACCGTACGCGTCGATGACATCGCGGCCTTGCTGTCGTCGAGCAGCCTGCCGCCGAGAGGCCTGCGCGAGGTGCTCGCACAGGCGGATCCCGCAGGCCTGCTGACGGATCTGGACCTTTATTTTGCCGGGACTCAGGAAGACTGGTCGCATTTCGCGGTCAGGGCCGGCATCGACGTCTTCAGCAGCGCTCCGTGGTCAGGCGCGCCCGGCGTCGAAAACTTCCGCGGGCGGCTCGTGTTCGACCAGGAGTCGGGACGGTTCGATCTCGACGCCGGCGCCGGGCGCCTGGACTTCGCCGGGCTCTTCCGCGAGGCCTTGCCCTTTGCGCAGGCAAGCGGCCGCATCGAGTGGGACCAGCGCGATGCGGGCTGGCGCATTCAGGCAACGCGGATCGATCTGCACAACGAAGACCTGAACCTGGTCGCATGGGGGCGGCTCGATCTGCCGCCGGAAGGCGCAATGCCGATGATTGCCCTGTTCGCGCGTTTCGACGCGATCACTGTCGAGCACACCTCGCGTTACCTGCCGGCGCGTATCATGCCGCCTGCGACAGTGCGCTGGCTTGACCGGGCGATAAAGGGGGGTGTCTCCCCGCGCGGCGACCTGGTGTTCCACGGCCCGCTGCGGGGCTTTCCGTTTGACAGCGGGACAGGTCGTTTCAAGGTCGATTTCGATCTCGAGCAAGGATCCCTCGAATACAGCCCCGGCTGGCCCGCGATCGACGAGATCGTCGCGCGGGTCGTTTTCGATGGGCGGCGCATGGACATCGCCGCGCGCGACGGCGCCAGCTGGTCATCCCGGATCGTGCGTGCCGATGTCGAGATTCCGAATCTGACCGCCAGGCCCGCGTTGCTGAAGGTCCGCGGCCATGCCAGGGGGGAGACACTGGACGCATTGCGATATCTGCTGGAGACGCCGCTCGCACACCGGTTCGGCGCGCTCGCTCGCGATGCCGTTGCCTCCGGATCGAGCACCCTCGATCTGGGACTGAGTATCCCGCTCGACGGCAGTCCGGCGCAGATCGATGGCGATATCCGGTTCATCGACAGCACGCTGCTGCTGGTGGACGAAACGATAGATATCACGAAGATCAACGGTCACCTGAAATTCACTGGTGAAGGTGTCAGTACCGACGGCATCGATGCGGAAATCCTGGGATTGCCGGCGCTGGTGACAGTCGCGCCGCGCCTCGAGGACGGCGCCGCCGGTGCGCTGGTGGAGGCGACCGGTAGGGCGAATGGCTCCGCAATCACGGGTCTCATTGATCTCGCGCCACTCCGGCATGTCGAGGGCGAGGCCGCCTGGCACGCGCGCCTGCGCGTGCCGTTCGGCGACGATCTGCCGGTGTCGGAGACAGGGGCCGAATTGCGGATCGTATCGGACCTGACCGGCATCGCGCTGACGTTGCCGGAGCCGCTCGGCAAACCGGCAGAGGCCGCCTTGCCGCTGACCATCCGTATCCCGCTGCCGCGTGAGCCCGATCTGCCCGTGTATTTCGCGCTGGGGGCGACCCTGTCGGCGGCGTTTACCCTCGATGACCGGGGCGGAATCGAGCGCGGGGAGCTGCGCTTCGGTGCGGGTGATGCGACGCTGCCGGAGCGCCCCGGCCTGCGTATCTCCGGCTCGACGGATGCGCTTGCGTACGAACCATGGGTCGCGATCTTCGACGAAGCCGACGACAGGAGCGGGGCCGCGCGCGGCATCGTCAATGCCATCGATCTGAGGATCGGCAGCGCGCGGCTCTTCGGCCGCGAGTTCAATGCGATGCACGTCGATGCGCAGCGCGACAGCGACGCCTGGACGGCCGAGGTCGACAGCGAGGAGATCGCCGGGCGCATCGTCGTTCCACACGAAGACGGCCATCAGTGGCGCGCGGACCTGAAGCATCTGTATCTGGCGGCGCTCGAGAGCGACGGCGATCAGGAAAATTCGGTCGATCCCCGCACGTTACCCCCCATGCGTATCGACAGCGAGCGCTTTCATTACGGGGGGATCAATTTCGGCAGCATGAGCCTCTTGTCTTCACGACGGCCGGCAGGTGTTCATATGGACAGGCTGCTGTTATCCTCGGCACGGACGCGCATCGATGCGCGTGGTGACTGGGTCGTGGCGGGAGAGCGGCAGTTTTCGTCGTTCAATATCGATTTCAGCACCGGGGATTTTGGCTCTGCGCTTGCGAATTTCGGGTATGCCGACACGATTCGAGGCGGCAAGGGCACGGCCGTAGTCTCGGCGCGCTGGCATGGTCCGCCGACGGCATTCGCACTGGACCGACTCGACGGATCGCTGGAGCTTTCGATCAGCGACGGCAGGCTGCTCGACGTGGAGCCGGGCGCGGGCAGGATCTTTGGCCTGGTCAGCCTGCAGGCATTGCCGAGGCGCCTGACGCTGGACTTCAGCGATCTCTTCGGTCGCGGCTTCAGCTTCGATCGCATCAGCGGGACCTTCGCGATACGGGACGGCGTCGCGACCACCGGTGATCTGTCGATGAACGGGCCGGCCGCCAAGGTCGAGGCGAGCGGCCTGATAGACATGGCAGCCAGGCAATACGACCAGCGCGTCGTGGTCTATCCCAATGTCACCTCGGGACTGCCGGTTGTGGGCGTGGTGGCCGGAGGTGTCGGCCTCGGCGCGGCCATCCTGCTGATGGAGCGTATCTTCAAGCCGGACATCGACCGCATGATCCGAATCACCTACCAGGTGAGCGGTCCGTGGAGCGATCCCGTGGTGCAGCGCTTACAGGACAGCGCGCAATCTGGTAAAAGGTAGTGTTTGCATTCCGGCGTATCGCCGTCAGGGAGATATAGCAGTGAATCATCGAGTCGCAGCGGTGCAAATGGCCTCGGGCCCGAATGTCGACACCAACCTGACCGAGGCCGAGCGACTGATCGCACGGGCGGTCGAACAGGGCGCCGGACTGGTCGTGCTGCCGGAGAATTTTTCCCTGATCGGTATGGACGAGCAGGACAAGGTCAGGCTGCGCGAGGACGACGGCGTCGGCCGGGTGCAGGACTTCCTGTCGCAGCAGGCGCTCCGGCACCGCATCTGGATCGTCGGCGGTACGATCCCGCTGGTGTCCGGCGCTACGGACCGGGTGTATTCTGCCTGCCTGGTCTATGACGCCGGGGGCAGGCGCATCGCACGCTACGACAAGATGCACCTTTTCGACGTGACGCTGGAACAGAGCGGCGAGCAATATCGCGAATCGATGACCATCGTGCCCGGCGAGCGCGTCGTCGTCGTCGACAGCCCCTTCGGGCGCCTCGGGCTCGCCGTCTGTTATGACCTGAGATTTCCCGAGCTGTTCCGCGCGATGCTGGACCAGCAGGTCGAGATCATCGCCGTTCCGTCCGCCTTTACCGCCTTCACCGGCAAGGCCCACTGGGAAGTGCTGGTGCGCGCACGCGCTATCGAGAACCAGTGCTATGTCATCGCGGCGGCCCAGGGCGGCTACCATCTCAACGGGCGCGAAACCTATGGCGACAGCATCATCGCCAATCCCTGGGGCGCGGTCATTGATCGCCTTCCGCGAGGCGCGGGTGTCGTCTGCGCCGACATCGACCGGACTTACCTCGACAGGATCCGCCGCAGCTTCCCGGCGCTAAACCACCGCAGGAGCATGTCGCCGTAGGGCTGGCGCGCCGGAGACGTATGGACGGGCAACAGGACAACATAGTCGTCATCCGCGGCTTGCGCTTCGCGTACGGTGACCGGGTGATCTTCGACGATGTCGACCTCGACATCATGCGCGGCAAGGTGACCGCGATCATGGGACCGAGCGGTACCGGCAAGACTACGCTGCTGCGCATGATCGGCGGTCAGCTCAGGCCGAATTCAGGGGTAATCTCGGTAGACGGCAATGACATCAGGTCGCTGTCGCTCGGCGATCTCTACGAGTTGCGCAAGCGCATCGGCATGCTGTTCCAGTCCGGGGCGCTGTTCACCGCCCTCAACGTCTTCGACAACGTCGCCTTCCCGCTCCGTGAACACACGCGCCTGCCGGAATCGATGATTCGTGATCTGGTGTTGCTCAAGCTTCAGGCCGTCGGCCTGCGCGGGGCCCGGCTCCTGATGCCGACCCAGCTGTCAGGCGGCATGTCGCGCCGCGTCGCATTGGCGCGGGCGATCGCGCTCGACCCGATGATGATCATGTATGACGAGCCGTTTACCGGTCAGGATCCTATCACGGTCGGCGTGATCATGAAGCTGATTCGAATGCTCAACGACAGTCTGGGTCTGTCCAGCATCATCGTGTCGCATGATGTGCAGGAAGTGTCCGCGATTTCCGACTACATCTACATGCTATCGAACGGCAAGATCATCGGACAGGGCGCCCCCGGGGAGCTCGGGGCGTCTGCGTCGCCGTGGGTGCGGCAATTCCTCGATGCCCAGCCCGACGGCCCGGTGCCGTTTCACTATCCGGCGCCGGATCTTGTCGAGGATCTCGTAGGAGGCGGGCAGTGATCGAATTGCTGCGCTATTTCGGCCGCACCGGCATCAATTTCTTCGAGCAGCTCGGACGGGCCAACCTGTTTGTCCTCAGGGTCTTCGCCGGCGTGCCCGCGCTGGCATTGCAGTTCAATCTGGTCATCGCGCAGATCTACTCGGTGGGGGTGCTGTCCCTGATCATCATTGTAGTCTCGGCATTCAATGTCGGCATGGTGCTGGGGTTGCAGATGTACAATACCCTGGTCAATTTCGGCGCCGAGGCGAGCCTGGGTCCGGTCATCGCGCTGTCCCTGGTCAGGGAACTCGGTCCTGTGGTCGCGGCCCTGCTGTTTGCCGGGCGCGCCGGATCGGCGTTGACCGCCGAGATCGGCCTGATGAAGGCGACCGAGCAGCTCTCCAGTATGGAGATGATGGCCGTCGACCCTGTACGCAGGATCGTCGCGCCGCGGCTGCTGGCCGGCATCATCTCGATGCCGATCCTGGCCGCCACGTTCAGCGCGGTCGGTATCCTGGGCGGTTATTTCGTCGGTGTCGGCCTGCTTGGCGTCGACAGTGGTTCCTACTGGTCACAGATGCAGGACAACGTCGATTGGCGGGAAGATGTGCTGAACGGCATCATCAAGAGTATTGTATTCGGTGTCCTGGTTACCTGGATCGCGGTGTTCGAGGGTTACGACGCCGTGCCGACTGCCGAGGGCGTGAGCCGGGCTACGACCCGTACCGTCGTCTATGCTTCGCTCGCTGTGCTGATATTCGATTTCGTGCTGACTGCGCTAATGTTCGGGGATTTCTGATATGATGAACACGAGAATGGTCGAAATAATGGTCGGGGTCTTTGTTGCGATCGGCATCGCCTCGCTGTTCATGCTGGCGATGAAGGCCAGTAACCTCGGGATGCACAGTATACGGGACGGCTACTCCCTCGTCGCCCGATTCGAGAATATCGGCGGCCTGAAGGTGCAGTCACCGGTCAGCGCGAGCGGAGTGCGAATCGGGCGGGTGACCGCGATAGAATTCGATCAGGACACCTACGAAGCCCATGTCAGGTTCGTGGTTGACTCCAGGTACGACCGTTTGCCGACAGACACCGCGGCGAGCATCTACACCTCCGGCCTGCTGGGCGAACAGTATATCAGTCTCGATCCGGGCGGCGCCGATGATTACCTTGGGGACGGCGACCGCATCAGGCTGACGCAGTCGGCGCTGGTGCTGGAACGGCTGATCGGGCAGTTCCTGTTCAGCATGTCGGACAGCACGGGTTCAAAGTAGTGTTCGGGACGATCATGAGCTTGCATACGGGGAATAAACGCAGCCTGCCGGCCGGAAGGCTGCTGGTCCTGTTGTATGCCTTGTATGCCGCTGTGCTGGCCATCGCCCTGCCGTCGCTCGCGCAGGCGAATGCCCAGGAGCTGGTGCGTGACGCGTCGACCCAGGCGATCGAGGCCCTGATCGAGCGCCGCGAAGAATTGAAGGAGAGCGATGCGCGCATCTACGAATTCGTCGAGGAATTCCTGCTACCGCATTTTGACACCGAATACATTGCCCGGCTGGTGCTCGGAAGGCACTGGCGTCAGGCTAGCAACGAAGAGCGCAAGCGCTTCATTCACGCGTTCCAGGAGATGCTGATACGCAGTTATGCTTCCTCGATGCTGGAATATTCCGACCAGAAGATCAGCTATCTGCCCTACAAGGAAGCGGACGATGCCGAGGAAACCGTGGTCAGGACCGAGATCGAACTGGCCGCCGGTCCCGTGGCGGTGGATTACAGCCTGCGCAAGCGCAACGGCCGCTGGCTGGTCTACGACGTCACCATCGACGGCATCAGCATGATCGTTAACTATCGGGGAAACATCAGTTCCGAGATCCGCCGGCTGAACGGCGTGGCGCCGCTGATCGAGGTCATTGAGGCACGTAACAGGCAGGGCGTGAATGAGTGAGATCAGGCCCGACGAGGCACGGCGCGGGGGATACCGGATCAGCGGAGAACTCGTGTTCGATTCCGTGCCGGGACTGCTGGAACAGGGGCGCAGGATCTTCGCTTCCGGCGACGCCGGCATCGAACTCGACTTCGACGGCGTTACCCGCGCCGACAGCGCGGGCCTGGCGTTGCTGATCGAATGGATGCGCGCAGCGCGTCTCCGGCGCAGGGAAATCGTGTTCAGGAACGTTCCGGAGCAGGTGCTCTCGATCGCGCGGGTCAGCGGCGTCGACGCGATTCTGCCGCTCTCGAAATAGACACGGGTAAAGGTTATGCAGAACGAAGAGATCAAGCGCATGATCGAGTCCGGGCTTCCCGGAAGCGAGGCGCACGTGACCGGAGACGGCACGCACTTCGAGGCCACGGTTATCGCGGAGGATTTCGGCGGCAAGAGCCTGCTGCAGAAGCATCGGATGGTATACGCGACCCTCGGAGCGAGCATGGGCGGCGCGATACATGCGCTGTCAATCCGGGCCTTTACCCCTGAGGAGTGGTCGCGACAGGGCGGGGAACCCCGGTAGTGACGTCATGGACAAGCTGATCATCAAGGGCGGCAACACGCTCGACGGCACAATTACGGTTTCCGGAGCCAAGAACGCGGCCTTGCCGATCATGGCAGCGGCGTTGCTGTCGGACGAGCCGGTCACGATCTCGAACGTGCCCCACCTGCACGACATCACGACCACGATGGAACTGCTCGGGCGCATGGGCGTCGACCTCGTCGTCGACGAAAGCATGGGCGTCGAGATCGACGCATCCGCCATCAGCGACTTCAGCGCCCCGTACGAACTGGTCAAGACGATGCGCGCGTCGATCCTGGTGCTCGGTCCGTTGCTCGCGCGCTTCGGCCAGGCGGACGTGTCCATGCCCGGCGGCTGTGCGATCGGCACCCGGCCGGTCGATCTGCATATCGCGGCTCTGGAGGCCATGGGCGCCACCATCGAGGTCAAGGGCGGTTATATCCAGGCGCGCGCGGCCAGGCTCCGGGGCGCACGGCTGTTCTTGGACCTGGTGACCGTGACCGGCACCGAGAACATCATGATGGCGGCGACGCTGGCCAGCGGCACAACCGTGATCGAGAACGCCGCGCGCGAACCCGAGGTCGTCGATCTCGCCAACTGCCTGAACCAGATGGGCGCACGGATCAAGGGCGCGGGGTCGGACATGATAACCATAGAAGGTGTGGAGCGACTTTCCGGTACATCGTATTCGATACTGCCAGACCGTATCGAGGCCGGCACCTACCTGGTCGCAGCCGCAATCACCCGGGGCAGGATCAGGCTCAGGAAGGCGCGTCCGGACAGCCTCGAGGCGGTGATTGCGAAGCTCCGTGAAGCCGGCGCCGACATCGAGACCGGCGACGACTGGATCTCCCTGGACATGCACGGCGCGCGCCCCCTGGCGGTCGACCTGCGTACCGCGCCCTATCCGGCGTTTCCGACCGACATGCAGGCGCAGTTTGCCGCCCTCAACGCCGTCGCCGACGGCACCGGCACGATCACTGAAACGGTGTTCGAGAACCGCTTCATGCACGTGCCCGAACTGCAGCGGATGGGAGCTGATATCAGGCTGGAAGGCAACACGATATTCACTCGCGGTACGGACAGGCTCGCGGGCGCGCCGGTGATGGCGACCGACCTGCGCGCATCGGCGAGCCTGGTGCTGGCCGGTCTGGTCGGCGAAGGCCAGACGGTCGTCGACCGCATCTATCATATCGATCGCGGTTACGAATGCATCGAGGAGAAGTTGTCGCAACTCGGCGCGGACATCCGCCGGGTGCCCGCACTTTAGGCCGATAGTTCGCAGGGTCAATACCGACATGTCAGACACCATGATCAGCATCGCCGTATCCAAGGGGCGAATCTTCAGCGAGGCCCTGCCGCTGCTCGCCCATGCCGGGATCACGCCGCTCGAAGATCCGGAGGTCAGCCGCAAGCTGATCCTCGCGACCAGCCGTGACGACGTCCGCCTGGTCGTGATCCGGGCGACGGATGTGCCGACTTTCGTCGAATACGGCGCCGCGGATATGGGCATCGCCGGCAAGGATGTGTTGCTGGAATACGGCGGCGACGGCCTGTATGAGCCGCTCGACCTGAAGATCGCCCGTTGCCGCCTCATGGTCGCCGGCCCGGAAACGGCGCCGGGACAAGGTGCGCGCATGCGGGTTGCAACCAAATACGTCGAGATCGCACGGCGCTGGTTTGCCGCGCGCGGCGAGCAGGTCGAAATCGTCAAGCTCTACGGCTCGATGGAGCTGGCGCCGCTGGTTGGCCTGGCGGACCGTATCGTCGATCTCGTGGATACCGGCAACACGCTGCGCGCGAATGGACTGCAGCCGCTCGAGACCGTCACCGAAATAAGTTCGCGGCTGATCGTGAACAAGGCAGCGATGAAGATGAAGCACGAGAAGATCAAGGCACTGATCGGCCTGATCTCAGAGGCCGTCGACCGGAAATGACACACAGCTTCAGTCAGGATCCGTCCATGAAGATCGCAAGACTCGACAGTTCCTCATCCGATTTCCTCGCGCGCCTGGACGCCCTGCTGGCGTGGGAGAGCGTGTCCGACGACAGGGTCAACCGGGCGGTGCGCGAGATACTCGATGACGTGCGCGAACGCGGTGACGAGGCGGTGATCGAATATACCCGGCGCTACGACCGGCTGGAGGCGGCCGATGCCGCAGCGCTCGAACTGTCGCCCGATCGCCTTCAGCGCGCGCTGAAGGCGATCCCGGTCGATCACCGGCGCGCCCTGGAACTCGCAGCGGAGCGCGTCCGCGCCTACCACGAACACCAGAAGGCAGATTCCTGGTCCTACACCGAGGCCGACGGCACGATGCTGGGGCAGCAGGTCACGGCGCTCGACCGCGTCGGCCTGTACGTGCCCGGCGGCAAGGCGTCCTATCCGTCGACGGTGATCATGAATGCAATCCCTGCCCGGGTCGCCGGGGTACGGGAACTGATCATGGTCGTCCCGACACCCGACGGCGTTGCCAGCGACCTCGTGCTGGGCGCCGCCGTGATCGCCGGCGTTGATCGTGTGTTCACAATCGGCGGCGCCCAGGCGGTCGCGGCGCTGGCCTTCGGCACGCAGACGATTCCGCGTGTCGACAAGATCGTCGGTCCGGGCAACATCTATGTCGCGACAGCGAAGAGCCTGGTCTACGGCACGGTCGGCATCGACATGATCGCCGGTCCGTCCGAGATCCTCGTCATCTGCGACGGCCGGACGCCGCCCGACTGGATCGCGATGGACCTGTTTTCGCAGTCCGAACATGACGAAGATGCGCAGTCGATCCTGGTCAGTCCGGACGCCGCTTTTCTCGACGAGGTCGAGGCGAGCATCCATCACCTGCTGCCCGGCATGGAGCGCGCCGACATTATCCGGGCCTCGATGGCGAAACGCTCGGCGCTGATCCGGGTGCGCAATCTCGACGAGGCCGCCGAGGTCGCGAATCACATCGCGCCCGAGCACCTCGAACTGTCGGTCGAGGAGCCGCAATCCCTGGCGCGCAAGATCCGTCACGCCGGCGCGATCTTCCTGGGCCGGCATACCGCCGAGGCGATCGGGGATTACGTCGCCGGTCCGAATCATGTGCTGCCGACCTCGCGCACCGCGCGCTTCTCGTCGCCGCTCGGCGTCTACGATTTCCAGAAGCGGTCGAGCCTGATCATGTGCTCGCCGGCGGGTGCGGCGGCGCTCGGTGTGACAGCGTCGATACTCGCGCGCAGTGAAGGCCTGACCGCGCATGCACGTTCGGCCGAATATCGCAGTGATGGCGTGAAGCAAGGCTGATTCGGATACCGGCATCATGACCGCTTCGAAAAACACGCCCGCGGGCGCCGGCATCGAGCGCAGGGTCCAAGAATGGATCCGCACGGAGATCCGAGCCCTCAATGCCTATCATGTGCCGCCGTCAAGCGGCATGATCAAGCTCGATGCGATGGAAAATCCCTATCGCTGGCCGGAACAGGTCGTCGACGAGTGGCTGGCGATGCTGCGTGACGTCAGTCTGAACCGTTATCCCGATCCATCGCCCCGTCTCCTGATGCAGCGCCTGCGCGATTTCTTCGACGTACCGCCGGACATGGAGGTCATGCTCGGCAACGGTTCGGACGAACTGATCCAGATGATCGCGATGGCGCTTGCCGGACCGGGACGCGGGGTGCTGGCCGCCGATCCGGCCTTCAGCATGTATCGCATGATCTCGATCTACGTGGGACTGGCGTTCAGGGCCGTGCGCCTGAATCCCGGCGACTTCAGTCTCGATACCGCGGCGATGCTGGGCGCGATCGCGGAGACGCGCCCGGCGCTGGTGCTGATCGACTATCCGAACAATCCCTCAGGACGCCTGTTCGATGACGCCGCGCTGCGCGCGGTCATCGAGGCCGCGCCCGGTCTGGTCGTCGTCGACGAGGCCTATCACGCCTTTTCCGGAGCGACTCTGATGCCCTGGCTGAGCGAGTATTCGAATCTGCTGATCCTGCGCACGCTGTCCAAAATGGGCCTCGCAGGGCTACGCCTCGGCATGGTCGCCGGCCCCGCGGCATGGATACGCGAGATTGACAAGATCCGGCTTCCGTACAACGTTAACGCGCTGAGCCAGGTCAGCGCCGAATTCGCGCTCACACACCGGAGCATGCTCGATCAGCAGGCACGGCGCATCGTCGACGACCGGGAGCGCCTATATCAGGCGCTGTGCGGTTTCGAAGGACTGAAAGTATGGCCGAGCCATGCCAATTTCCTGCTGTTCCGGGCGCCGACGGGGCAGGGCGATGCCGTTTTCTCCGGCCTGCGGGACAGAAACGTCCTGATCAGGAACCTCAGCGGCGCCGGAGACATGCTGCGAGACTGCCTGCGCGTCACGGTCGGCGCGCCGCAGGAGAATGAACGGTTCCTCGCGGCGCTGGCGGATGTCATGGCGTGAACGGGGCCGCCGGTTAGCGCGACGGACGCCGATATGACATCATGTAACCGATTTACCGGAGAGATCTGATGGGGGAGCGCAAGGCCGCAGTCAATCGCAACACCCGGGAGACCGCGATAACGGTGACCGTGAATCTCGATGGCTCGGGTCAGTCGAAGATCGAGTCGCCGGTGCCGTTTCTGAACCACATGCTGGAGCAGATCGCGCGTCACGGCATGATTGATATCGAAATCAAGGCCGATGGCGACGTCCATATCGACGATCACCACACGGTCGAGGATATCGGCATCGTATTCGGACAGGCGGTCGTGCAGGCGCTCGGGGACAAGGCAGGCCTGCGGCGCTATGGCCACGCCTGCGTCCCGCTCGACGAGGCCCTGTCGCGCGTTGTCATAGACCTCTCGGGCCGGCCCGGCCTGGAATACCATGTCGCGTTCCCGCGCGCCCGCGTCGGTGACATGGATGTCGACCTGTTCCAGGAATTTTTCCGCGCCTTCGTCAATCATGCCCAGGTGACGGTGCACATCGATTGCCTGCGCGGCGTGAACGCGCATCACATCATCGAGACGGTGTTCAAGGCCTTCGGCCGCGCGCTGCGGGCGGCGGTCGAGCCCGATCCCCGCGGACGCGGGATCATGCCGTCCACCAAGGGCAGCCTCTGACCGGCAAAATCTCGGACAGCTCGTAATGACGACGGTAGCGGTGATCGACTACGGGATGGGTAATATCCGGTCCGTATCCAGGGCGCTGGAGCACGCTGGCGGCGACTGCCGGGTGGTCGTCACCTGGGACCCGCAGCTCATTCTCGGCGCGGATCACGTCGTGTTTCCCGGTGTCGGCGCACTGCGTGACTGCATCTCGGAACTCCATCGCCTCGAACTCGACGATGTGATCCGGGAGTGCGCCGCACGCCGCCCATTCCTCGGCATCTGCCTCGGCTTGCAGGCCCTGATGGACAGCAGCGAGGAAAACGGCGGTACCAGTGGCCTCGGTATCGTCGCCGGTGACGCCGTACGATTTTCCGAGCTTGCCGCGCCTGACAGCGGGGAAAAGCGAAAGGTCCCGCACATGGGATGGAATTTCGTGCGCCAGACCCGACCCCATGTCCTGTGGGAAGGCATCGCCCGTGACAGCCGGTTCTATTTCGTGCACAGCTACCATGTCCGGCCGCGCGACGCGGGCGTCGTCGCGGCAAGCACGGATTACGGCGAGACTTTCGTCTCCGCGATCGCGCGGGATAACATATTCGCCGTGCAGTTCCATCCTGAAAAGAGTCAGCGCGCGGGCCTGGCCCTGCTCGCGAATTTCATCGCCTGGGACGGAGGAGCCTGACCCGGCACGGAAACCGCGTGCCTGACCGATGATTTGCCAATCATACCGATGAGGACGAAGTCATGTTGTTGATACCCGCTATCGATCTCAAGGATGGCCAGTGTGTTCGCCTGCGCCAGGGGCGCATGGACGACTCGACGGTCTTTTCCGACGACCCGGTTGCGACGGCCGGCCGCTGGGTGGAGGCCGGCGCACGCCGCCTGCACATCGTCGACCTGAACGGCGCTATTCAGGGCAAGCCGGTCAATGCGAAGGTGATCCGGGAAATCGCGCGCGCATACCCCGACGTGCCGATCCAGGTCGGCGGCGGGATCCGGGATGAGGAGACCATCGAAAACTATCTAGATATCGGCGTCAGTTTCGTCATCATCGGCACTGGCGCGGTCAACGAACCGCACTTCGTCGCCGACGCCGCGCTGGCCTATCCCGGTCACGTGATCGTAGGCCTGGATGCGAAGGACGGCAAGGTCGCAATCGACGGCTGGTCCAAGCTGTCGAACCATGATGTCATTGATCTTGCGCAACACTTCGAGCGTGACGGCGTCACAGCGGTCATCTATACCGACATCAGCCGGGACGGAATGATGAGCGGCGTCAACGTGCAGGCGACGGCCGCGCTCGCACGCGCCGTGACGATCCCGGTGATCGCCTCTGGCGGCATCGCCGGCATCGACGATATCAAGGCGCTGTGCGAGGTCGCCGGAGAAGGCATCATCGGCGCCGTACTCGGGCGCGCGTTGTACGAAAACAGGATCGATTTCGCCCAATGCCAGAAACTTGCGGACGCCTGCAGCGGATGAACGGATTTGCTAAGCGCGTCATCCCCTGTCTCGACGTCGACAAGGGCCGGGTCGTCAAGGGCGTCCGCTTCGAGAACATCACCGATGCCGGCAATCCGGTCGAGGTCGCGCGTGCCTACGACGCCCAGGGCGCCGATGAACTGGTGTTTCTGGACATCACCGCGAGTTCCGAAGAGCGCGAGACCATGGTTCATGTCGTCGAGGAGGTTGCCGCGCAGGTATTCATACCGCTGACCGTCGGCGGCGGCATACGCGAACTTTCAGATATCCGCCGCATGCTGAACGCGGGCGCCGACAAGGTTGCAATCAACACCGCTGCCCTGCAGAACCCCGAATTCGTCCGCCTCGCGGCGGAGCGCTTCGGATCCCAGTGCATCGTCGTCGCGATAGACGCCAAACGTGTCAACGCCCCGGATGCGCCGCCGCGCTGGGAGGTATTCACGCACGGGGGGCGCCGGTCCACCGGCATCGACGCCGTGGAATGGGCGACGCGGGTAACGTCGCTCGGCGCTGGAGAGATCCTGCTGACGAGCATGGACAGGGACGGGACCCGGGACGGCTATGACCTTGAACTGACGGCCGCCGTCAGCGATGCGATCACAATTCCGCTGATCGCCTCGGGCGGCGTCGGCACCCTCGAGCACCTGGCAGCAGGCCTGATCGCGGGAAAGGCCGACGCGGTGCTTGCCGCGAGCATCTTCCATTACGGCAAGTACACGGTCGGCGACGCGAAACGCTATCTGGCAGACCACGGAATAACGGTCCGCCTCGAGTCATGAAGGGGGCCATCCCCCGGGAGATCTGTTCCAATGAGCGATGAATGGCTCGACCAGATCGAATGGACGTCCGACGGGCTGGTCCCGGCGATCGTCCAGGACCACGCGAGCGGCAAGGTGCTGATGTTCGCGTGGATGAACCGGGAAGCCCTGACCGAGACCGCGCGCAGCGGAAAGGCGGTGTTCTGGTCGCGTTCCCGCGGGTGCCTGTGGCGCAAGGGGGAACAATCGGGGCATGTCCAGACGGTCCTCGAGATCCGCCTCGATTGCGATGCCGACTGCGTGCTGCTGCGGGTCGATCAGGCCGGTGGCATTGCCTGCCATACGGGGCGTGAGCGCTGCTTTTTCCGACGTCTGGACGGCGAAACCTGGCGCACAGTGGAACCTGTGCTGAAGGAACCGGCCGATATATATGGTGATTCCGGCGCTTGAATCGCGTTATAGTGGCATCAGCAGGGGGCGTTTGCAGCCTATGGAGCATGTACTCAAAGAACTTGCCGCGGCCCTCGAAGCACGCAAGCAGGCAGACCCCGGGACTTCCTATGTCGCCGGCCTCTATCGCAAGGGCGCAGGCGCGATCCTGAAGAAAATCGGGGAAGAGGCGACAGAGGTGGTGATCGCCGGCCAGGGGGGAGACGATGCCGCCCTGGTGCATGAAACGGCGGACCTGTGGTTCCACACCCTGGTCCTGCTCGCCCATCGCGGGCTCGGCCCCGAGCAGGTTCTCGAGGAACTTGCCCGGCGTTTCGGGCGCTCCGGGATCGAGGAAAAGGCGGGGCGGGCGGAATAGGCGCCGGCGCAGGCCGGCGCAAACAGACATCCTGAGAGGTACGGGTTATGGGCATTAGTATCTGGCAACTGCTGATCATACTGCTGATCGTGGTGCTGTTGTTCGGGACGAGGAAGCTGGCCGGCATGGGCAAGGATCTCGGCGGCGCGATGAAGGGCTTCCGTGATGCGGTGCGTGATCCGAACCAGGACAAGACCGAGCCGGACAAGGAACATGTCGTACACCAGGAAGGTGATCGCGTCATCGAGGGCAAGGTCGAATCCAAGGAAAACGAGCGGGTCTAGCGCCCGGTCCCCCGTAGGCCGTCGCCGGCGGCGGGAGTCACGTTCTGATGTTTGACATCGGTTTCTGGGAAATGGCCCTGATCGTGGTGGTCGCACTTGTCGTGGTCGGCCCCCGCGAGTTGCCTTCCCTGTTGCGGGGCGTCGGTTCCTGGGTCGGCCGTGCACGGGGCATCGCCAGAGAATTGCAGAATGAGCTGGGGCGGGAGGTCGCGCAGGCGGATGAACTGAAGCGTCTGGTCGAGCGCGAATCCGAGATTGCCGAGTTGCATAAGTTGCTCGACGAGGCACGCACCCGGATTCCGCTGGATCTGCCGCAGGACGACCTCAAGGGCGGGACCAGGGCTGCGTCCGGCGACAATTCGACCGGCCGCGAGGCCGGTCAGAAACCGCCTGAACGCGACCCAGATGGCAAGTCCTCGTAAGTATCCCCCCGACCCCGAAATGTCGCTGATCGACCACCTGGTCGAGCTGCGTTCGCGCATATTGCGCATCGCAATCGTGGTCGGGGCGATCTTCCTGATCATGTTTCCGTTCGCGAACCGGCTCTACACGCTGCTCGCGATCCCGCTGATTGAGCGCCTGCCGCAGGGCAGCACCATGATCGCGACCGAGGTCGCGGCGCCGTTCCTCGTGCCTTTCAAGTTCACGCTGGTGCTCGCCTTCTTCGTCGCGATGCCTTACCTGCTGCACCAGGCGTGGCGGTTCATCGCGCCCGGCCTCTACGGCCAGGAGCGCCGTCTCGCGCTGCCGCTCCTGATCGCCAGCGTGGTGCTGTTCTACGGCGGGGCCCTGTTTGCGTACTTCGTCGTGTTTCCGCTGGTTTTCGGTTTCCTGATCAACGCCGCCCCGGTCGGCGTGACGGTGATGACCGATATCAGTCACTACCTCTCCTTCGTGCTCAAGCTGTTCTTCGCGTTCGGCCTCGCCTTTGAGGTGCCGATCGTGACGATCGTGCTGATCTGGGGCGGCATCACGACGCCGCAGCAGCTGAAGGCCAAGCGGCCCTATGTGATCGTCGGCGCGTTCGTGATCGGGATGGTGCTGACGCCGCCGGACATGATTTCGCAGACGTTGCTCGCGGTGCCGATGTGGTTGCTGTTCGAACTCGGCCTGGTATTGTCCCGTCTCTACAAGCCGAAGCCGGAAAAGGCGGAAGCAGACCAGGTCTCGGAAAACAGCCCCTGAGCGCCCGGGCGGGCGACTGCGGGCGCGGCTTACCTGCGGCCGGGCGGGGGGCGCTTGCTCGCAGTCACCTCGATCTCGAGCGCCTGGCCGTCGCGCAGGCCGCTCAGCGTGATGGTTTCTCCCGGCATGACCTTGACGATCAGCTCCAGCGCGGAGCGCGCGTCGGCGACGGCCTCGCCGTCGATTACCGTTACGACATCTCCCGGCATCAGGCCGGCCCTGGCTGCGGGGCCGTCGGTGAGGACACCCGCGATGACGAGGCCGTTGACGTTCGGGATGCCGAAGGACTCCGCGAGTTCGGGTGTCAGCGTCTGAATCTCGATGCCGAGCCAGCCGCGGATCGCCTCGCCATGTTCGATGATTTGGCTCATGACGCTCTTGACGATGCCGGCCGGGATCGCGAAGCCGATACCCTGTGAACCGCCCGAGCGCGAGAAGATCGCGGTATTGATGCCGATCAGTTCGCCGTGAGGATTGATCAGCGCCCCGCCGGAGTTGCCCGGGTTGATTGCGGCGTCGGTCTGTATGAAATTCTCGAAGGTCGAAATCCCGAGCCGGGTGCGTCCGGTCGCGCTGACGATGCCCTGGGTCACCGTCTGGCCGACGCCGAATGGATTGCCGATCGCGAGGACCACATCGCCGACCCTCAGATCGTCTGAATTCCCGAAAGTAATCGCGTTCAGGCCGTTCATCGGGATATGGAGGACGGCGAGGTCGCTCTCGGGATCGGCGCCGACGATCGTCGCCCGGGCGGTGCGGCCGTCGTGCAGCGTGACCTGGATCTCGTCGGAGCCTTCGATAACGTGATTGTTGGTCAGCAGATAACCCTGCTCATTGACGATGACGCCGGATCCGAGGTTGGTCTGCTGGCGCTGCTGCGGCGGGATCATGAATTCCTCGAAGAAGCGGCGAAAGGCCGGGTCCTCGAGCAGCGGCGACCTGCGACCTGGTACCGTTTTTGTGGTATGTATGTTCACCACCGCGGACGCGGCGATTTCGACGGCGCCGGCGTAGCTCACGGGTCCCGGCAGAGGCGCTGCCGGCAGTTCGTCGCGCTGAACCTCCCGGATCTCGACCACGGGACGTTTCCCGGCGACGAAGGTCGTTACCAGGATGAACACAACCAGACCCACAGCCAGTCCGATAACGACGCCCTGGCTGAAGTAAGGGAAGAGTTTTCGTAATTGCATACTGTGGATACTCTAGCATAGAAGCTGCGGCGAATATTTCCCGCACAATGACCGCGGCAGGGGAGGCGTAATGACGGATCTGCCGTCGCTCGTGACCTATCTCGACGACCTGCTTGAAATACATCGGTTTAGCGATTACGCGCCGAACGGTCTGCAGGTCGAGGGCCGCCCGTCGATCGGCAGGATCGTCGGCGGTGTCAGCGCGAGCCTGGCCCTGATCGAGGCCGCGATCGCGGACGAGGCGGACGCAGTGATCGTGCATCATGGCTGGTTCTGGAGGAACGAGGATCCCCGAGTCCTTGGCATCAAGCGCGCGCGCCTGCGCCGCCTGTTGTCTGCCGATGTCAGCCTGCTGGCCTATCACCTGCCGCTCGACGCGCATCCGGTGCATGGCAACAACGCCCAGCTTGCCCGTGTGCTCGACCTGGAGGTCGAACCGGTAACTGACGCCGCGCGGAACGGGCCCGCGCTGCTTTGGCGTGGACGGGTTCGCGACGCGTGTTCGCCCGAGGCCTTCGCGCGCCATATCGGCGAGCGCCTCGGGCGCGAGCCCCTGCACATTGCCGGGACCGGCGGAGATATCCTGCGCGTCGCATGGTGCACCGGCGCTGCGCAGGACCATATCGAAGACGCGGCACGCATCGGCGTCGACGCCTACATCAGCGGCGAGGTTTCGGAGCGGACGACACATGTCGCGCGCGAGGCGGGTATTCACTACTTTGCGGCGGGACATCATGCGACGGAGCGTTACGGTATTGCGGCGCTCGGTCGCCACCTCGCTGCCACCCTGGGGATCGACTTTCGTTTCATCGATATCGACAATCCGGCCTGACAGCACAGCTTTCGTCATACCTGTACCGCAATTGGGGTAATTACCGCCAATGGTTCGTCGTCTGGTATGAAGCGCCCCGTGCGCCGTCGCCACGTCAATAACATACATAATTTGTGCAGTTATTGCGGCCTGTTTTACGAGCGTTATACGCCGCGACATGCGTTACAGACACGCGGGCTGATCAGCGTTGACATATCTGAGCGTCCTGATCTACCATTCCCTCCTCAACGCCATAGTTCGTTAAATAATAATAAAATTACCAAATCCGTTATGGCAGGTTGTGGTGCTCGAACGACGAATGACAGTCGTTTTATTTGCAGCAGCACTGCTGACGGTGCGAGGAGGATAAATGATTCGCCGACCGTATGCCCTTCCGGCGGATCCGTTTCAGCTTAATTCAAGGCTATCACTCAGATAACATGACCTGGGCGCTGCTTGCGCATTGGCGCGAGCAACGGGGCAGGTGGTCATCGGGCGTCATGGCGACTCCGGTTTTTGCAGGTATCATTCAGCTGAGCTTGAGAGGGGAGATGTCAGTTACCGCGCTATCATTCTCTGGACTCCGATCCATCCGGCAGCCGGGAGCATTCGGTAAGTCTCGATCGAACTCGCTTCCGGCATTACTGGCCACCGCGCTCGTCCTTGGCGTCCTGTCCCTGCTCGCGTCCGCGCAGGCATACGCACAGGGCGTGCCGAACGCAGTGGCACCTACCGCGACCTATTCAGGCAAGCATGTACCGCAGCCGATCGATTTTCCCCACGACATCCACGTCGAGGTGAACGGCATCAATTGCATGTATTGCCACACCTATGCGCGACGTAGCAAGAGCGCAGGCATCCCGCCGACCAGCAAGTGCATGGGATGCCACCTGACGATCGCAACCGACAAGCCGCGCATCCAGCAACTGACCCAGTACTGGGAGAACCGTGAGCCGATTCCGTGGGTCAAGGTCCATGATGTCCCGGACTTCGTCCATTTCACGCACGAAAAACACCTGGATCGCTTCATATTCAACAATGAAGGCATGTCCGTCGAGCGCGTCGACGAGGTCTGCGCGTTCTGTCACGGCAAGGTCAGGGAGATGACTGTCGCTGAAAAGGTCAGGCCGCTGACAATGGGATTCTGCGTGGGCTGCCACCAGGCGAACGACGGTCCGTTCGACTGCTGGAAATGTCACAAGTGATGGCGGATTCGCATAACGTCGCGTTTGGAACAATGCGCGGTTGGAACGGAGTGGTATCCATATGAATCTCAAATTGAAACGCAGATCATTTCTCAAGGTGCTGGGATGGGGCGGTGCTGGCGCGACACTGGCGGCCTGTGACCGGCCCAGCTTCATCACCCATCGGGAAGGCCGCAATCCCATCGTTCCTTACCAGGTGCCCGAGGAATTCGTCATTCCCGGTGTCGGTGTCTGGTATGCCTCGACCTGCCAGCAATGTCCCACCGCCTGCGGCATCCACGGCCGGGTTCGCGAAGGCCGCGTACTCAAGCTCGAGGGCAATCCGGAATCGCCGTTGAACAGGGGCAAGCTCTGCGCGATGGGCCAGGCGGGCCTGCAGACGCATTACAACCCCGATCGCCTGACCCGCCCCCGGGTACGCCGCGGCGGCCAGTTCGTCGATATCGGTTGGGACGAGGCCATTGCGCTGATCAAGGAAAAGGCCGGTCCCGGTTCGGGGCTGAGCGGAGACCGCATCGCCTGGGTCACAGATACGGTCAGCGGTCACCAGGCCGTGCTGATCGATGCCTTCATGGAGGCGGTCGGTTCCTCCAGCCACTACGTGCACGAGGCGATCAACAATTCGGTATGGCGCCAGGTCTGTCAGGACATGCTCGGCGAGGATTCGCCGCGACTGCGCGTCGACAAGGCCGCCGTGATTCTTTCTCTCGGCGCGGATTACCTCGGCACCTGGGCCCAGGTGCCGTATTCGATACAGCATGCGGATTTCCGCACCTCGCCGCGCGGCGTGCTGATCTCCGCCGAGCCGAAGATGACCCTGACGGGCGCCAACGCCGACTTGTGGGTGCCGGTGCGTCCCGGCGCCGAAGGTGTCCTCGCGCTCGCGATCGCCAACGTGCTTGCGACGAAACACGGCCGCAGTCTCGACAGAGTGCCGGGTGACGTGCAGACGCAAATACGCGGCTACGACGCCCGCAAGGCCGCCGAGATTACCGGGACTTCAGAGGCGCATATCGTCCAGATCGCGGGCTTGCTGAACGAGCGCTCGCCGAGCCTGGTGCTCGCCGGTGAAGCGGCCGAGGGCCATCCCGGCGGATACGACAGCGTCGCCGCGGCGATGACCCTGAACCTGATCCTCGGCAATGTCGGCAAGACCATCGAGACCGGCGCCGGCTTCCCGTTTCCGCAACTCAAGGCACGCAAGGGTAATGGCAAGGGCATGTTCGAGCTGGCGAAGGCGCTCGATGAAGGCCGCTACGATGTGGTGTTCATCAAGGGCGCAAACCCGGTGTTCACGACGCCCCAGGCGCTGGGACTCGGCGACAAGCTGCAAAAGGCCGGATTCAAGGTCGTGATGTCCATGTTCGAGGACGAGACTGCGCAGCTCGCCGATCTGGTGCTGCCGCTGTACTCTCCGCTCGAGGACTGGGGCACGCATGTGCCGTCAATGGCGACCGATCGTCTCTTCATCAGCTTGCAGCAGCCGTATATGGAGCCGCTCTACCCGGATACGCGCGGATTCGGCGATACGATGCTCGCGTTGCTGAAGATGCGCGACGTCGCGGAATATGCCGGATTCGAGGACTATCACGGCTATCTTCGCAAGGCCTTCGCCGAAATGCCGGTCACGCTCAAGGGCGACGCGCTTTCCGAGGACGCATTCTGGCGCGAGGCGCTGATGAAGGGTGTGCTCGAGGTCGGCAGGATCTCGACGGCCGCGCCCACCGCGCAGCCGGTGAGCTTCAAGGTGGCCGAGCCGTCCACCGATACCGCACGTCCGTTCTGGCTGCTGCCATCGGCCAATCCAACGAAGTGGGACGGACGCCACGCAAATATCCCATGGATCCAGGAACTGCCGGATCCTGTGACCAAGGTGGTATGGGACTCGTGGGCCGAGATGCACCCCTCGACCGCACGCAGACTCGGCATTTCAAACGGCGACGTCATTAATGTGACATCGGCGCATGGTTCCTTCGAAACCCGCGTGTATACCTATAAAGGCATGCACCCCGATGCCATCGCCGTACCACTGGGGCAGGGGCATGACGGTTACGGACGCTATGCCGACGGCCGGGGTGCGAACCCGATGAAGGCCGTCGGCGTCGCGACCGACAACCGCACCGGAGAGCCGGCGCACCACGCGACCCGCATCTCGATCACTCGCGTCCGCGCCCAGCAGGATCGAAGGGAGTTCGTCATCTTCGGCGGCAGCGAGACCCAGGTGGGCCGCAAGCTCGTGGCAACGGTCACCGCTGACCAGTACGAGCGCAATGAAAGAGGGAGAGCCTGATGTCCATACAAAACCTTCTCAATGACTGGTCCAGCTATCGCAAGGGGCTGGAAGAAGGTGGCCACCATGATTACGAGCACATGTGGGGCATGGTCATCGACCTCAATAAGTGCAACGGCTGCAGCGCCTGCGTTACGGCGTGCTATGCCGAAAACAACCTTCCGGCTGTCGGCAAGGAGCGCTTCAGCACCGGCCATGCGATTCACTGGATGCGCATCGAGCGCTACTGGGACGAACCGGATCTCGGCGAAGGGACGGTGTCGGAATACCAGCATCATGGCGCCAGCTTCCTCCCGATGAACTGCCAGAACTGCAATGCCGCGACCTGCGAGCCCGTCTGTCCGGTCTCCGCGACCTACCACACGCCGGACGGCCTGAACGCCCAGGTCTACAACCGCTGCATAGGCTCGCGTTACTGTTCCAATAATTGTCCCTATCGGCTCCGTTATTTCAACTTCTACTCCTGGTACGAGACCTGGCCGGCGCCGTTGCACATGCAACTCAATCCGGATCTGACCGTCCGCGACAAGGGCGTCATGGAGAAGTGCACCTTCTGCATCCAGCGCATCCGCGCGGCGAAGGACCTCGCGCAGAAGGAAAGCCGCAAGGTGCGCGACGGCGAGTTCACGACCGCCTGCGCCCAGACCTGCCCCACCTCGGCGATCCTGTTCGGCGATCTGCTGACCCTGCATACGCCGGGCGGCGGGGTTGGGGAAACCAAGGTCTCCGATCTATGGCGCAAGCACCAGGTGGAACTCGGTGTCACGAGCCAGAAAAAGCAGAACCGGGAGATGCGCGGATATCGGGTGTTTGAAGGCCTCAATACCGATCCCTGCGTCATGTTCCTGGAGCGGGTTCGCGAAGTCTGACGCCCTTTACAATAATTCAAGCCAGTAAACAACGGATCCGGCCATGACAACGACCACCAGCACCTCTCGTTCGCTTCCTGCCGAGTACCAGCGAGACATCGACGAAGACATCAAGTGGGCCAAGATCAACGAGGACGTCCTCCGCTCGATGGAGAACCCGCGGATCGGCTACTGGCTTTCCATAGCCGTCTGTCTCGGGCTGCTCACGCTCGCGGTGATCGCTGAGATCACGCAATATACCTACGGCCTCGGCACGGCCAACCTGAACTGGCCGCAGATGTGGGGTCTGTACATCGCGACCTTCATCTTCTGGATCGGCATGAGTCACTCCGGCACGCTGCTGTCGGCGATCCTGCATATCGTTCATGCCGACTGGCGCAAGCCGATCTACCGTTTCGCCGAGGCGATGACGACCTTCACGCTGATGACGGCGATGCTGTTTCCGGTCATCCACCTCGGCCGCATCTGGAACATGTACTGGGTGCTGCCCTACTTCAGTGACCGCGGCATCTGGCCGAACTTCCGCTCCCCGCTGCTATGGGACGCGTTCGCGATCTTCACCTATTTGACCGCCTCGTCGCTGTTCCTGTTCGTCGGCTCGGTACCCGATCTCGCGATCGTGCGCGATTCGGCGCGTGGATGGCGCAAGAAGCTTTACACCGTGCTGGCGCTGGGCTGGCGCGGCGACGACCGCCAGTGGCGCAACTTCCGCAAGGCCTACATGACCATGGCCTGCTTCCTGATCCCGCTCGCAGTCTCGGTACACTCGATCGTGTCGTCGGACTTCGCGATGTCGATCATGCCGGGCTGGCACATCACAAGCTTTCCGCCGTACTTCGTCGCGGGCGCGCTGTACTCCGGCTGCGCGGGTATCATCACGCTGTTCGTGCTGCTGCGCTATTACTTCCGCTTCGAGGATTACATGACGGTCTCGATCCTCGACAAGACCTGCAAGCTGACCTTCGCGATCGCGATGGTGTGGACCTACCTGACCCTGGTGGAATTCGCCGCGGTTTGGTACGGCCACAACGCCGTCGACAAGGAGCTGTTGCTATCGAAGTTCTGGGGGCCCTATGCCCCGTGGTTCTGGCAGATGCTGTTCTGCGGCTCGGTGCTGCCGTTCATCATGGCCTTCGAAAAGGTCAGGAGGAACCTGACTATCATGTTCATCGTGTCGATTCTGCTGAACTACGGCATGTGGCTCGAGCGCTGGATGATCATCTCTCCGACGGTCTCGCAGGGCTACCATCCGATCGCGTTCGATGTGCTGTGGCCGAGTTGGGTCCAGTGGTTCATCGTCGCGGGCAGCTTCGGCTGGTTCGGTCTGCTGTTCCTGATCTTCGTCAAGGTGATCCCGTCGGTCTCGATGTACGAGGTCAAGGAAATGATCTACCACCGCAGGCATCTCGCCGACAAGAGCATCGCGCCGGTCATGCATCAGCGTGATGCGCGGGCCGCCGGCAAGACACCAGGTCTGGAAGGGGCATAGCCATGAAGAAGAGACGGATGCTGGCGCTGTTCAGCAACTTCGATGATGCGTTCGGCGCGATCGGCGACATCAAGCAGTACAAGGTGCCCGGCGTATCGGTCGACGACGTGACCGTGATCTCCCCGATCGAGCATCCGCGCATCGACGAGGTGCTCGGGGATCGCGGCTCCAAGGTGCCGTACTTCACGCTGACCGGGGCGCTGTGCGGCATCATCTTAGGCTTCACCTTCCTCGCAAGTTCGCAGGCGTCGTTCCTGGTGCAGCCGCAGGGCGGCAAGCCGGTCGTGCCGATCCCGACCAATATCGTGCTGACCTACGAGATGATGATCATGGGCAGCGTGCTGTTCACGCTGGCCGGACTGATGATCTGCGGGCGCCTGTTGCGCCGGCGCCGCGGTCTGTACAGCGAAAAGGTCACCCTCGACCAGGTCGGTATCGAAATGGAACTTGAGGAAAAGTACATAGAGCCTGTCAAGAAGCTCTTCAATGAACACCTGGTCGTGGAAATCAGGGAAGAGGGCCGGTCATGAGAATGCTGAAGTACCAGGTCGCAGTCGTCGCCATCCTGTTCCCGATGATCGCCTGGGCGTGGCCGTGGTCCACGGACATGGCCGACCAGCCCGCGATCGAGCCGCAGCATCCGGTCGTCGACGGCCAGATGATGCCGTTCCCGAAGCGATCGGTGCCGGTCACGGGCATCCCGACGCCCTACAAGAACCGTGAGGAGACCCGCGAATTGCGGAATCCCTTCTCACCGACCGACGCCGCATCGATTGCCGAGGGGCGCACCCTGTTCAAGATCTACTGCGCGGTATGCCATGGCCCCGCCGGCACCGGCGGCGCCCCGGTCGGCATGAAGATCGGCGCTATCCCGCTGGTCGACACCTATGTCCAGGACTTCCTGACCGAGGGCTGGGTCTTCGGCACCATCACCTTCGGCAGCGCGCTGATGCCTGCCTACGGCATCCCGACTTCCCGCGCCGACCGCCGCGGATCGAACGACCTGTCGGTGGAAGAGCGCTGGCACGTCGCCAATTACGTCAAGAACGCGTTGCTCAGGGACGCCGAGACGATCAGGACCGCGGACGCGGCGCAGTCGCAGTAAGGACCCGGTCGGGATCTCCGACAGAGAATACGAGAGGCGAGAAGAACGATGATATCAAGTTTCGGGAGTTGGTCGGTTCTGACGGTGAGTTTCCTGTTCGTGCTCTACATCGCTCTCGCCGGCGTGGTTCTCGCTTCGGTGCTGCACCTGTGCAACGCCAAATGGCGCTTCCAGATCCGGAAGCTGGCCGTGGCCTCCGTGTCGCTGTTTCCGGTCGCGGGCGTGATGCTGCTGATCCTGCTGGTGAACGCGGACACGACCTTCCAGTGGATGCAGCTCCCGCACGACGATGATCACCATATGCCGGGGTGGCACAACACCGGGTTCCTGATCGGGCGCCAGATCGCTGCCTTCCTGTTCGTCGCGGGACTTGCCCTGCTGTTCGTCAAGTATCAGCACCAGAGCGAGGTCGACAGTTCCTACCGGGTGCAGCGCCGCTTCCGCAATATCGCGCTGTTCATCCCCTTCGTCTACTTCGCTTACGGAACGATGATGGGCTGGGACTACGAGATGACGATGGTGCCGAACTGGCACAGCTCCAGCTACGGCGCCCACCATTTCCAGAGCATGTTCCACATGTACCTGGCGTTCTTCACGATCTTCCTGTTTTTTCTGCATCGTTCGGGCAGGCTGGTGCAGCCGTTTCAGCCGTATATCTTCAACTACATGGCCCAGCTGCTGCTGGCGATGACGATCCTGTGGACCTACCTGTTCTTCACCCAGTACCTGATCATGTGGTATGGCCGTTTCCCGGAGGAGACCGCGCGTTTCAACAGCATGATGTACGAGGGGCTTGGCCCGGTGTTCTGGACCTTTGTGCTCTGCAAGTTCGCGATCCCGTTCTCCTTTCTGGTAATGGCGCCGACCCGGGTGAATCCACCGCTGATCACCGCGCTCGCCTGTCTGATCGTATTCGGCACCTTCCTCGAGCGCTACACCTGGATCTCGGGTTCGGTCGACAGCCAGTTCTACCGCCTGCCGATGACCGGGATGTTCGATGTCGTCGTCGTCCTCGCGACCATCGGCGTGTGCTGGTTCGTGATGTCACACACGCTGGTCAAGTACGGCCTGATCCATCCCTCGTCGAAGCAGGCAGCGACTTCGGATCGTACCGGCTGATACCCCGGTCCGGCGGCGGCGCGTCCGCCGCCGGATCTTTCCCCGCAGCACGTCCCGCCACGCCAGTCACGGCGCCGGTCGCCGTGATGAATTATGGCTGTTTATCGGGTAAAGTGGCGTGATCGCGTGCAGGCACCCGACCCGGGCCGCTGTCCCGGGTTCCCGGGCGGCAGAATAACCATTCAAGAGGCAAGCACATGAACGATTATTTCATCGCGCCGTCGATCCTGTCGGCGGATTTCGCCCGGCTCGGCGAGGAAGTGACGAAAGTACTCGCGGCCGGGGCCGACATCGTCCACTTCGATGTGATGGACAATCACTACGTCCCGAACCTGACCATCGGGCCGCTGATCTGCGAGGCCCTGCGCAAGCACGGCGTCACGGCCCCGATCGACGTCCACCTGATGGTCAAGCCGGTCGACCGTATCATCCCGGACTTCGCGAAGGCCGGGGCGAACTACATCACCTTCCATCCCGAGGGCAGCGAGCACATCGATCGCAGCCTGCAGCTGATCCGCGACTGCGGCTGCAAGTCCGGCCTGGTGTTCAACCCTGCGACGCCTCTCGACTATCTGAAATACGTCCTCGACAAGGTCGACATGGTGCTGCTGATGTCGGTCAACCCGGGGTTCGGCGGGCAAAGCTTCATTCCGGCCGCGCTCGACAAGCTGCGCGAGGCCCGCAGGATCATCGACGAGAGCGGGCGGGATATCCGGCTCGAGATCGACGGCGGGGTCAAGGTCGATAATATCCGCGCGATCGCAGAAGCGGGCGCGGATACCTTCGTAGCGGGATCCGCGATCTTCAGCACCCGGGATTACAAGGCCACCATCGACGCGATGCGCGCCGAACTGGCCGCGGTGCGTCGCTGAGCGCCGCAGCAGGAAATGCGCCCGTGAACGATTCCGGCCGGATGTCGGGCGCCCGCCCGCGCATGATCCTGATCGATCTCGACGGCACGCTGATCGATACGGTGCCCGATCTTGCGCACGCAGTCGATGTGATGATGTCGCGGCTCGGCATGCCGCCGCGCGGCGAACTCAGCGTGCGCAAGTGGATTGGCAACGGCGCCGAGCGGCTGGTACGCCGGGCCCTGATCAATGCCGTCGACGGCGAGCCGGATGAGGCGCTGTTTCGCAAGGCCTATCCGGTATTCCTCGAGGTCTACGAGGCAAACGTCTGCGCCCACAGCCGCCCTTACCCCGGCGTCGTCGAGGGACTGGTCGCGCTCAAGGCTGCCGGATACCCGCTCGGCTGCGTTACGAACAAGCCGGCCCGTTTCACCGAGCCGTTGCTGGACGCGCTCGATCTGACGGCATACTTCGGCGTCGTGATCAGTGGTGACACGCTGCAGAAGCAGAAGCCGGATCCCGCGCCGCTGCTGCACGCGGCCGGTTTCTTCGGGGTTCGTCCCGAGGAATCGCTGATGATCGGCGACTCCGTCAACGACGTGAAGGCCGCGCGAGCTGCCGGTTTCAGGATCGTTTGCGTGCCCTACGGCTACAATCACGGCCACGACATCCACGAGGCCGATCCCGATGCAGTTATTGAATCGCTGGCGGAGCTGCCGCGCCTGATCGAATCCGGCGGCATCATGAGCGGCCGCCGCCATCAAGGTCATGACGCCTGAGGCATTCGCATCCCTGCGCGCGCAGGGTTATAACCGCATACCGGTCCTGCGCGAACTCTCGGCCGATCTCGACACCCCGCTCAGCATCTACCTGAAGCTCGCGGACGCGCCATACAGTTACCTGTTCGAGTCGGTACAGGGCGGCGAGAAATGGGGGCGTTATTCGATCGTCGGCCTGCCCTGCCGCACCGTGCTCGAGGTCAGCGGAGATGCGGTCACGGTACGGACCGACGGGAAAGAGACTGCGCGGGAGCGCTGCGCCGACCCGCTGACGTGGCTGGGAGACTTCCGCGCGCGATACCGCATACCCGACATCGCCGAGCTGCCGCGCTTTTCCGGAGGGCTGGTCGGCTATTTCGCCTACGACACGATCCGCTACATCGAACCGCGCCTTGCCGCCTGCCCGAACCCGGACGCGCTCGGCACACCCGATATCCTGCTGATGGTCAGCGACCAGGTCGTGGTCTACGACAATCTGCGCGGCCGGCTTTTTATCGTAATCTATGCCGACCCGGAGGCGGCTGATGCGCTGGCGAACGCCGAACGTTGCCTCGACGAACTGGAGTCCAGACTCGCGGGCGGCATCCCGCGCTTGACCACCCCGGCGGCATTCGAGGTCCGGGAGAAGGACTTCGTATCCGAGTTCTCGCGGGAAGGATTCGAACAGGCCGTGCGCCGGGTCAAGGAATATATCGTCGAAGGGGATGTCATGCAGGTGGTGCTGTCCCAGCGTCTCAGCATCCCGTACCAGGCCTCGCCGCTGGATCTGTACCGCGGATTGCGAAGGCTCAATCCATCGCCGTACATGTATTTCCTGAATCTCGGGGATTTCCACATCGTCGGTTCTTCGCCCGAGATCCTGGTGCGCCTCGAGGGCGAACTGGTGACGGTGCGGCCGATCGCCGGCACCCGTCCGCGCGGGGAAAACGAGGAACGGGACAGGGCGCTCGAGCGGGAACTACTGGCGGATCCCAAGGAATGCGCCGAGCATCTGATGCTGATCGACCTGGGCCGCAACGACATCGGCCGGGTCGCGCAGACCGGCAGCGTCAGGCTGACGGAACGCATGGTCATCGAGCGCTACTCGCATGTCATGCACATCGTCTCGAATGTGACCGGGCGCCTGCGTCCCGGGCTGTCGGCCTTCGATGTCCTGCGCGCGACGTTCCCGGCCGGCACGGTTTCCGGTGCGCCGAAGGTGCGGGCGATGGAGATCATCGACGAGCTGGAGCCGCTCAAGCGCGGTGTGTACGCAGGAGCGGTCGGCTATATCGGGTGGAATGGTAATATGGATACCGCGATCGCGATCCGCACCGCGGTGATTCGCGACCATCGGCTGCACATTCAGGTCGGCGCCGGTATCGTCGCTGATTCCGATCCCGCGAAGGAATGGGAAGAGACCATGAACAAGGGGCGGGCGATGTTCCGGGCGGTGTCCCTGGTCGGCGCCGGATTGAAATAGCGCGGGCGCGGCGAACATGCTCCTGATGATCGACAACTATGATTCTTTCACCTATAACCTCGTGCAGTATTTTGGAGAGCTGGGCGAGGAGGTGACGGTCGTGCGCAACGACCAGATCGACCTCGCCGGGATCGAGCGGCTCGCGCCGTCGCGCATCGTGATTTCGCCCGGGCCGGGCACGCCCGACGATGCCGGCGTCGCGATGGACGCGATCCGCGCCCAGTCCGGGCGCATCCCGGTCCTGGGCGTCTGTCTCGGTCACCAGGCGATCGGCCAGGTCTACGGCGGCCGCGTGATACACGCCCGGGTCATCATGCACGGCAAGACCTCGATGATCCATCACCGGGATGAGGGCGTGTTTCGCGGTCTGCCGAGCCCGTTCGAGGCGACGCGCTATCATTCCCTGATTGTCGAACGCGAAACGCTGCCGGAGTGTCTCGAGATCACCGCGTGGACCGAGACCGACGCCGGCGGCGTCGACGAGATCATGGGCATGCGGCACCGGGAAATGCCTGTTGAAGGGGTACAGTTTCACCCCGAATCCATCCTGACCACCTGCGGTCACCAGCTATTGAAGAATTTTCTGGAACAACAGGCTCAGGCCCGCCGGGTCTGACCCTTCGAGGTAATCGACCATGGACATGCAAGCGGCGATACGGGCGGTGACCGAGCGGCGCGATCTGACGGATGCCGAGATGACGGCGGTCATGCGCCTGATCATGACCGGGCAGGCGACTCCTGCGCAGATCGGCGGCTTCCTCGTCGGCCTGCGCATGAAGGGCGAGACCGTCGACGAGATCGCGGCGGCCGTGCGCCTGATGCGCGAACTCGCGACGCGGGTCGAGGTCGACGGGGAACACCTCGTCGACACCTGCGGCACGGGCGGCGACGGCGCCCATACCTTCAACATCTCGACCGCGAGCGCCTTCGTCGTCGCCGCGGCCGGCGCCAGGGTCGCGAAGCACGGCAACCGCTCGGTATCGAGCAAGTGCGGCAGCGCCGACCTGCTCGAGCTCGCCGGCGTCAGGCTCGACCTGAATCCCGATCAGGTCGCGCGCTGCATCGATGAGGCTGGTGTCGGCTTCATGTTCGCGCCCATGCATCACGGCGCGATGAAACACGCGATCGGTCCGCGCCGCGAGATGGGTGTGCGCACGCTTTTCAACCTGCTCGGCCCGCTCACCAACCCGGCCGATGCACCGAACCAGGTCATCGGCGTATTCAGCGACGCCTGGCTGGAGCCGGTCGCGAGCGTCCTCGCACGACTCGGCAGCCGGCATGTACTGGTCGTTCATGCCGCCGACGGCATGGACGAGATCAGCGTATCCGGGCCGACCCATATCGCCGAGATGAAGGACGGCGACGTCGCGCGCTATACGATTACGCCGGAACAGTTCGGACTGAAACCGTCTGCGTCAGATAGCCTCATCGTCGACAGCAGCGCGCGTAGTCTCGAGATCGTACTCGGGGTGCTCGATGGAAATCCCGGGCCGGCCGCCGATATCGTCGCGCTGAACGCAGGCGCGGCGATCTACGTCGCCGGCCTCGCCGGAACGCTGGCGGACGGCGTCGGACGCGCGCAGGAAGTGATCGCGAGCGGCGAGGCGCGGGTCAGGCTCGCCGACCTGGTCAGGGTGTCGCAGGCGCAGTCATGAATTCGAAGAACGATATCCTGCAACGCATCCTGCGCCACAAGACAGAGGAGGTCGTCGAGCGCAGCCAGGGGCTGCCGTTGCGGGAACTGGGCGCGCGCTGTGAACTGGCCCCTCCGCCGCGCGGATTCCAGCAGGCGCTCGAGCGCAGGATCGCCGCGGGTGGGGCCGGGGTGATCGCCGAGATCAAGCGCGCATCACCGAGCCGCGGCGTCCTGCGCGAGGACTTCGATCCCGCGACGATCGCGAGCTCGTATGAAAGGGGCGGCGCGGCCTGCCTGTCGGTGCTGACCGATCGCGACTTCTTCCAGGGCGACGACGCGCATCTGCAGGCCGCGCGGTCCGCGTGTGCGCTGCCGTTGTTGCGCAAGGACTTCGTCATAGACGCGTACCAGGTCTATGAGGCACGGGCGCTCGGCGCCGACTGCATCCTGCTGATCGTCGCCGCGCTGGGGGACGCGCAACTGGCGGAGTATGCCGGTCTCGCGCGCCATCTCGATCTCGACGTTCTGATTGAGGTCCATGACGCCGGGGAACTCGATCGCGCCCTCGCGCTGGATGCGCCGTTGATCGGGATCAACAACCGTAACCTGCGCACCTTCGAGACCCGGCTCGAGACCACGCTCGACCTGCTGGAGGCCATCCCCGGCGATCGCCTGATCGTCACCGAAAGCGGCATTCATGACCGCGATGACGTCCGGCGAATGCGCGCCGCCGGCGTCCACGCGTTTCTGGTCGGCGAGGCCTTCATGCGGGCCGCGGATCCCGGTGCCGAACTGGAGCGTCTTTTCTCCTGAAGGACCGGACTCGGTTCCAGATTCCGTGCTAATGGCGGGGTGGCCGGGGCCGATATGTCTCGAACAGAACCCCTGCAGGCGGACGTCACCAGTCTCCGCACTGCCCATCGGAACAAAGGACCACGATCATGCGCAACCGTAATGTCCTGCTGACGATCTCCACCCTGACGCTCGCCGTCGCCGCCGGCAGCGCGCTCGCAGTGCCGTTCAGCTCCCCGGATCCGCGTTCACTCGCGATGGGAGGCGCCGGCGTGGCCGCGGGCAGCAGTGCGAATGCGGTCTTCCTGAATCCGGCGCTGCTGGCCCTGAAACGCGATCGTGACCGTTTCAGCCTCGAACTGCCGATTGTCAGCGGGCGGGTATTGAATCAGGGCGATGTCATCGACGCGCTCGAGGACTTCGATGACACAGATCCGATCAATCGTTTCGATAACGCGATTGAGGCTTACCAGATTACCCAGAACGAAACGACCAGAAATGAGGTGATCGATGCCGGCGAGGCGCTGATAGGGAATTTCCGGGATATCTCGAACAAGGTGCTACAGCTGGAAGGAAACGCCGCCGCCGTCATCGGCGTGCCCGGCAAGCGGCTCGGCATCTCCGTATTCGCGAATGCCTCCGTGGTCGGTGGCGTGATCGGCGATTTCACCGACCTGGATGAAATCGAAAGGTTTATCGACGCGGCGAGAGACAATGTGCCGATCGTGCCCGGTGATTCCCTCGCGCTGACGTCGACAGTGCGTGCGAGATTCGCCGTAATGAGCGAGGTCGGCGTCGGACTGGCGCGCAACTTCGACTGGCTCGGAGGCATGTCGCTCGGCGTGACGCCGAAGTTGGTCAAGGTCCAGACCTACGACTATGCCTTCGTGGGCAGTGATATCGACGATGTCGAGATCGATATCGATCAGAACGAACGTAGCGATACCGACGTCAATTTCGATATCGGCCTGGTGAAGGATTTCGGCCTTGGATGGCAGGCCGGCCTGACAGTCAGAAACGTCATACCGCGCAAGTACGATCTGGCCAATACCGCCGAGCACGGCGACCGTTTCGAGCTCGAACCGATGGCGCGGGCGGGCGTGGTTCACCGCCCGCCGTTCATGAAGTGGGTCACGTTCGCCGCCGACCTCGATCTGACCGAGAACAAGCCCGCCGGCCTCGACACCAAGACGCAGTACCTCGGTCTCGGCGTCGAGTTCGATGCATTGCGCACGCTGCAACTGCGTCTCGGCTACCGGCACAATCTCAGCGACCTGCCGGCGGGCGTTGACAGCGGCACCTACAGCGCCGGGATCGGATTCTCGCCGCTCGGCTTTCACGTCGACGCCGCGCTCGCCGGCAACAGCGACGACTTCGGCGCGGCGCTGCAGCTCGGCTTCAGGTTCTAGCGATACTCCGGCAATAAAAAAAGGGTCGGACCACTCGTGGTCCGACCCTCCCGATCTTGCCCGGTTACCTAACGCGTTCCAAACACGACGATCGTCTTGCCTTTCGCAGTGATCAGACTCTGCGCCTCGAGGTTTTTCAGGACGCGCCCGACCATCTCGCGCGAACAACCGACGATGCGCCCGAGTTCCTGGCGCGTGATGCGGATCTGCATGCCCTCCGGGTGCGTGATCGCATCCGGCTGCTGGCACAGTTCGAGCAGCGTGCGCGCGACGCGGCCGGAGACGTCCATGAAGGCCAGACGTCCAACCATGCTGCTGGTGCGGCGCAGGCGCAGGGCCATCTGCGATGCGAGTTCGAACAGGATGTCCGGGTGCTGGGCGGCGACCTGGCGGAACTTGTCATAGTTGATCTCGGCGAGCTCGCACTGCGCGCGCGCCCGTACCCAGGCGCTGCGACCGGACTTCTCCTTGTCGAACAGGCCCATCTCCCCGAAGAAGTCGCCGGAGTTCAGGTAGGCGAGTACGATCTCGCGTCCGTCGTCGTCTTCGTGCAATACCGCGACCGAGCCATCGACGATGTAGTAGAGGGAGTTCGGCGCGTCGCCGCGATAGATGATCACGCTCTTGGCCGGATAGCGCCTGCGATGGCAGTGCCCGAGGAACTTTTCGATGGCTGGAGTGATGATTTTTCGACGTAATTGCGTCATTATGATTCCCCGATACCGTCCCGCTGCGGGACGGCTTTGATGTCGCCCGAAGGGCGGTCGATACGTCTTGGGTATCGGTAATTCCGCATGAAAGTTTAGGGGAAATCATGACTCGACAGGCGTCAGGGCGGGGACTGATGTGATGAAGGCCCGCATCAGGTGGATCGACGGGGCGCAGTTCGTCGGAGAGTCAGGCAGCGGCCACTCGCTGGTGACCGACGGGCCGGCGGACGGCGGCGGCCGCAATCTCGGCTTTCGCCCGATGGAATTGCTGCTGCTCGGCACCGGTGGCTGTACGGCCTTTGACGTCGTCGAGATCCTGCGCAAGTCCCGCCAGCCGGTCGAGGATTGCGTCGTCGAACTCGAGGCAGAACGGGCGCCCGAGCCGCCAAGGGTATTCACCCGTATCCATATCCATTTCATCGTCAGCGGCAAGGGGCTGAACGAGACGGCGGTCAGGCGCGCGGTCGACCTGTCCGCGGAGAAGTACTGTTCCGCATCGATCCTGATGCGCCGCGCCGGCGTCGAGATGAGTCACGACTTCGAGGTCCGGGAACCGGCGTGAACGGCGAGGCGCCGAATCGTTCGGAGCTTCCTCGCCCCCCGCCGACCGCCGGGATGCGCCATGTCGCGCTGTTCGCGCGCGACTTCGAGGCCCTCGAGCGCTTCTACGTCGGGTTGCTCGGTATGCGCGTCGAATGGCGGCCAGACACCGACAATGTCTATCTGACCTCCGGCTGCGACAACCTGGCGCTCCACAGGGCGCCTGCGGACTTCTCGCGATCGGGATCACAATCCCTTGATCACATTGGCTTTATCCTTGAGTCGCCTGAGCACGTCGACGCCTGGCACCGATACCTGTCCGCGCAAGGCGTCCCGCTGCAGTCCGGCCCCCGCACGCACCGGGACGGGGCGCGCAGCTTTTACTGCAAGGATCCTGACGGCAATGTGGTTCAGATGATCTATCACCCGCCGCTCGCGGGGCGTGTCCTCGCGGGTTGATATAGCCCTGAATATTTTATGTAATTGCAGTTTTCCGCCCGGCCGGGCGGCAAGGTCCTGCCCGCGGCGGGTCGGGGACGATGCCATGGCGCCGGATTGTGGTAGGATTGTCCGCTTTAATTTCTACTCCCAGGGGCTTTATGCGTGATGTCGAAACAGCGAAAACTGAGATTGCACGGCTTCAACAATCTCACCAAAAGCCTGAGCTTCAATATCTACGACATCTGCTACGCCAAGACGGCGCGGCACCGGCGGGAGTATATCGAGTACATCGATGAGGCCTACAATGCCGAGCGCCTGACCGAGATCCTGACCCGGGTCTCGGAGATCATCGGCGCGACGATCCTCAATATCGCGCATCAGGACTACGATCCCCAGGGCGCCAGCGTGACGATGCTGATCGCGGAAGAACAGGTGTCGACAGAGCTGTTCGAGAACGAGGAGGCCCCGGGACCGCTGTTGCCGGAGACCGTGCTCGCGCACCTCGACAAGAGTCATCTCACCGTGCACACCTATCCGGAGAGCCATCCGGATAACGGCATCAGCTCGTTCCGCGTCGATATCGACGTCGCGACCTGCGGCCGGGTCTCGCCGCTGCGCGCGCTGAACTATCTGATCCACAGCTTTGAGTCCGATATCGTGATCATGGACTACCGCGTGCGCGGTTTCACCCGTGACATCAAGGGCAAAAAGCATTACATCGATCACAAGATCAATTCGATCCAGAACTACCTGTCGAAGGACACGCTCGATCGTTACCAGATCATCGACGTCAACGTCTACCAGGAGAACATCTTTCACAGCAAGATGATCCTGAAGGAGTTCGACCTGGACAACTATTTGTTCGGCACCGGCGAGAAAGACCTCGAGCTGCGCGAGAAGCAGCAGATCAAGCAGCGGCTCAAGCGTGAGATGAGCGAGATCTTCTACGCCAGCAATATGACCAAGGTATAGGGGTCAGACCCCGAAGGGCTCTGACCCCAACAGACCAGCCATGACCAGCCCCGCTCGCGACTACGATTTCCTCGACCGGATCCTGATCAACATCGATCACGGCATCCGCACCGTCTTCGGCAGCCCGCCCCCGACCGAACGGCCGAATCCCTCCGCGACGGTCCCGGAGTCGGCCCTGTCCGACGAGGAACGCCTGCTGTCCGCTCGCCTGATGCGCGTCAATCATGCCGGCGAGGTGTCGGCCCAGGCGCTGTACCAGGGCCAGGCACTGACTGCGCGGCTGCGCGAGGTGCGCGGCAAGATGGAACGCGCGGCGCTCGAGGAGAACGATCACTTGCTGTGGTGCGAACAGCGCATCAATGAGCTCGGCGGGCGCACCAGCCTGCTGAATCCATTGTGGTATGCCGGATCGCTCGCGATCGGTGCGCTGGCCGGCCGGGCCGGCGACCGGTGGAGCCTCGGCTTCATCGTCGAGACCGAACGCCAGGTCGTGCGCCACCTCGAGGAACACCTGGAACGCCTGCCAGCCGGAGACGGCCGCAGCCGGGCGATCCTGCTGCAGATGAAGGACGACGAACTCCACCACGCGACGACGGCGCTCGCCGCCGGCGGCGCCCCGCTGCCGCAACCGGTCAGGGCCCTGATGACGCTGACCTCGAAGGTCATGACGAAGACGGCGTACCGGGTCTGAGCTGCCGCGCGAGCAGCGTCACCGGATGCATGACCTCGACTCCGGCAATATCTCTACGGCCGCGCGTGCGCCGCAGTCCCGCTGACAGGAAGAGCGCGCAACCGAGATTCGAACTCAGCATGATCTCCGCGCCTTGCGCCTCCAGCGCCGCGAGCTTGTCTGCGCACAGCGCGTCTGCCATCGCCGGCTGGGTCAGCAGGTAGCTGCCCGCCGCGCCGCAGCACCGGCCATTGCCGGGCAGTGGCGCCACTGTCAGGCCGGGGATGCGGGCCAGGAGCCGGTAGGGCGCCTCTGTGGTCCGGATGACGTTCATCAGGGTGCAGGGGTCGTGCACTGCGACCGAGGCCTCCAGCGGCGCGAAGGTCAACCCCGCCATCCTCCCCTCCTGTGCCAGGAAGCTGCAGACATCGAGCACCGGGACCGCGAACCGCCCGGGCGGAGTGACCCCGTCGATGGCCGGCCAGGCCCCGTATTCGATCAGCGTCGCGCCGCAGCCGCTGGCGCTGTACAGCACCGCATCGATCCCCGGAGCGGCACTGTCACCGTCGCCAGGCAGCGCGTTGAAGGCCGCGATGTTCCGCCGGGCCAGACCCGCAGCCCGGGCAGGATCGCCGCCGTGCAGGTGCAGGGCCCCGCAGCAGGTCTGATCCTCCGGGACATGGACGCCGTAGCCGCAGCCGTTCAGCAGTGTGATCGCGGCCTCCAGCGCGTCGCGGTCGAGCACATGACCGATGCAGCCGGTAAACAGCGCAACCTGGCCCTTCTGCGGACCTGCCGGCGCGTAATAGGGTCGCCAGCGCGGTACCGGCGGGATATCCGGCATCAGGGCGTCGAGGCGGCGGGCGCCGGCCAGGCTCAGCAGGCCGCCGATCTGCGCGAGTCGGCGCAGTCCGCTCTGCTGATACAGTCGCAGCAGGCG
>CAZJKV010000007.1:18545-43928 GCA_964546765.1 uncultured Chromatiales bacterium | reverse complement strand
GCCGCGCGCCCGCGGTGAGCTTGCGGGTGCCGAAGCTGCCCGCGCCGGCCGACAGGTCCGCCTGCGTCCCCGCGGTTGCGCGCCGCGTGATGACGTTGATGACGCCGCCGATCGCGTCCGAGCCGTACAGCGACGAACGCGGCCCCTTGACGATCTCGATGCGCTCGATCACCGACGGGTCCAGGTTATGCAATGCCGCGCCGCCGATGGTGCCCGGATTGATGCGCACGCCGTCGATCATGACCAGGGTGTGGTCGCTGTTGGTCCCGCGCAGGAACAGCGATGCCGCCTGACCGGGACCACCGTTGCGGCCGAGGTCGAGCCCGGCGTGAAAGCGCAGCAGATCCGCCACATCGGTCGCCGCACTGCGCTCGATCTGTTCGCGCGTGATCACGATGACCGGCGCGAGCACCTGGTCGGCGAGTTGCGCGGTGCGCGTCGCGGTGACGATGACCGGATCGGTTCCGGCGGACGCCATGCTGATGGAATAGGGCAATAGACTGGCGAGCAGCGCGCCTGCCATGCAGAGGGAAAGTTTGATCACCGGATTCTCCGTTCATCGCGCACACCCGCACGCGGTTCAGGTTGACAAACCGAGGGGCAGTGAACGGAGAGGCGGGACAGGATGCAATGAACCTGGACCCGGTCGCCCGCCGCGACACCCAACGGTTACCTCCCAGGCCGGTCTCCGGGCTCGCGAGGGGATCTTTTCGATCCGGAACCGGCGCCTTCCCGTGCCGAGGGCACAGTGGCGGATGCCGGTCCTTGACTCGCTTACCGTTGCGGGGGCAGCGTCGGGATTGCCACGGGGCCTGTAGGCCCGGGCGCACCGACTTCCCGTTTCATCCCTTGGGCGAAGGCCCGCGGGACACCTGAGTGGGGGCAAGATAACCGGAGGCGGGGGGGATGTAAAGGGCGGCTTGATTCGACTCGCTGCGCTCGCATCCCCCCTGCCCCCCTTCTGAAGAAGGGGGGATCATCGATCTCCTGCTGAAGTAGGGGTGAATGATATTCGGTAGCGGTGCGGATTACCCCCCTTCGCTTGCGAAGGGGGGCAGGGGGGATGCGAGCGCAGCGAGTGGCCGCCGCCGATCACCGCGGCGCCCTGGCCGCCTGCTCCATCTCCTCGATGCTGATATGGCGCACGTCCTTGCCCTTGACGAGATAGATGATGTATTCGCAGATATTGCGGGAGTGATCGCCGACGCGCTCCAGCGCGCGTGCCGCCCACATCACGTCGAGCGAACGGCTGATCGAGCGTGGGTCTTCCATGATGAAGGTCAGCTGCTGGCGCATGATGCTTTCGTACAGGCGATCGGCGGTGAGGTCGTCTCGCGGCACCCGCAGGGCCGCCTCGACGTCGAGGCGGGCGAACGCATCTAGGGCATCGTGCACCATCGCGGCGACATGGTTACCCATGGTACGCAGATCGTCATGGGACGTGTTGCGGCGGCTGCGATCCTGCGAGGAGAGATGCACCGCCATGCGCGCGACCCGTTCAGCCTGGTCGCCCATGCGCTCGAGGTCGGTGATCGTCTTGATCACTGCGACCAGCAGGCGCAGGTCGCCCGCGGTAGGCTGACGGCGCGCGATGACCTGGGTGCATTCCTCGTCGATCGCGACCTCCATGCTGTTGACCTTCATGTCGTTCGCGATCACCTGCTCCGCGAGCTCGATGTCCTCCTTTATCAGAGCATTGACCGCATCGGTGACCTGCTGCTCGACCATGCCGCCCATTGCCAGTACCCGGTTGCGGATGCCCTCGAGTTCGGCGTTGAACTGCTGCGAGATATGCTTGCCCAGTCTCTCTTTGTCGATATCCATGATCGTATCTCCGGGAATCGTAATCGTCAGTTCAGCCGTAGCGGCCGGTAATGTAATCCTCGGTCGCCTTCTGGGCCGGATTCGTGAAGATCGACAGGGTATCGTCGTATTCGATCATCTCGCCGAGATACATGTAGGCCGTGTAGTCGGATACGCGCGCCGCCTGCTGCATGTTGTGCGTCACGATGACGATGGTATATTTCTGCTTCAGATCGTTGATCAGCTCCTCGATCTTCGCGGTCGAAATCGGATCGAGCGCCGAAGCCGGCTCGTCAAGCAGTATCACCTCCGGTTCGATGGCGATCGCGCGCGCGATGACGAGGCGCTGCTGCTGGCCACCGGAGAGTCCGAACGCGTTCTCGTGCAGGCGGTCCTTGACCTCGTCCCACAACGCGGCGGCCTGCAGCGAGCGCTCGACGACGGCATCCAGGGTCTGGCGATCCTTGATCCCCTGCAGCCGCAGCCCGTAGGCGACGTTTTCGTATATCGTCTTCGGAAACGGATTCGGCTTCTGGAACACCATGCCGACCCGGCGCCTCAGTTCGGCGACGTCGACAATGCGGTCATAGATGTTGCTGCCGTCCAGCAGGATCTCTCCCTCGATGCGGCAGATGTCGATCAGGTCGTTCATCCGGTTGAAACAGCGCAGCAGGGTCGACTTGCCGCAGCCTGACGGGCCTATGAAGGCGGTGACCCTGCGGGCAGGGACCTTCATCGAGACGTTCTTGAGCGCATGGACATCTCCGTAATAGAGATTGAGGCCACGCACGTCGAGACAGACCTCCTCTTGGACGAGATCGAGTTTCTTCCTCGTCTTCTGATCGTCGAAAAAGTTCGCGGTCACGCCGTGAGTCATCGCAGGTGCATTCATGGTCTCGTCGTCCATTCTAGCGTATTCCAGGGTATTCAATCGGATTCACTCTTGTACTTCTCGCGCAGGTGGTTGCGAATGCCGATCGCGGTGAGATTCAGGATAATGATCAGTATGACCAGCGTCAGCGCCGTGGCATAGACCAGCGGGCGCGCCGCCTCGACATTCGGGCTCTGGAAGCCTACGTCGAAGATATGGAAGCCAAGGTGCATGAATTTCCGCTCGAGGTGGATGAACGGGAAATTGCCGTCGAGTGGAAGATTCGGCGCAAGCTTGACGACGCCGACCAGCATCAGCGGCGCGACCTCGCCTGCGGCGCGCGCGACCGCGAGGATCAGACCGGTCATCATCGCCGGCGCCGCCATCGGCACGATGACTCGCCACAGCGTCTCGGCCTTGGTTGCGCCAAGCGCGAGCGAGCCTTCCCGCACCGCTCTCGGGATGCGCGTCAGGCCCTCCTCGGTCGCGACGATAACAACCGGCAGCGTCAGCAGCGCCAGGGTCAGCGATGCCCAGATCAGGCCCGGCGTGCCGAAGGTTGGCGCGGGGAGCGACTCGGCATAGAACAGGCGGTCAATATTGCCGCCGAGCCAGTATACGAAGAAGCCGAGTCCGAATACGCCGAACACGATAGACGGCACGCCGGCGAGATTATTGACCGAGATCCTGATCATGCGCACGAAGGCCCCCTGCTTGGCGTATTCTCGCAGATAGATCGCTGCCAGCACACCTACGGGCGTTACGATGATCGACATCAGGATCACCATCATGACTGTTCCGAAGATCGCCGGGAATATGCCGCCTTCGGTATTCGCCTCGCGCGGGTAACCGCTCAGGAAATCGATGAAATTGTGAATGTAATGGCCGGTCTTCGCAAACAGGCTCATGTCGTTCGGTAGATGAGCCTTGACGATGTTCGAAAGCGGTATCTCGATCATGTCGCCCTTCATGGTCTCGGCGACCAGAGAATCTCGACGGAGATCCAGCATCAATGACTGACGTGCTTGCTCAAGCCTGCCGTATTCGGCATCGAAGCCTGCGATTCGACTCTCGATGTCAGCCGCTATGACCGTAGTGAGCGTGCCGCGCAGTTCATGCTTCCGCTGCTCGAGGCGAAGGTTTTCGATCTGGTAATTGATCCTGCCTATATCGTATCGTTCAATGCTCCTTATCTGGTTGCGTATGTCATTCGCGCGATCGATGCGCCGGGCAAGGTCGCGTTGTGATTCGATGCCTTCACCCGCGAGACGGCCGTCTTCCCTGACCTCGCGCAAATAACCGTAGAAATTTCCCCATTCAACACGCTCGACAACGATCGCGTCGCGCGGATAACTGCTCCCGACCATGAAGGGATCGACATACCACAGAAAATCGCGCCCGGTGAGGTCACGGTTGCCGTGCTTGATCAGCATCCGGGTCACAAGTGCCATATCGGGAGGAATCGGCATGCCGGCATCTTCGACTACCGCCGCGGTCACGATCTCGGTATCTACGACCTCGCCGAGCAGGCGTTCCCGCTCCATACCCGGCGCCTCATACCATGTCTCCATGACAGCGGCCGGCCAGAAATGGCCAAGTCCCCGTACGGCAATCATCAGGATCAATCCGACGACCATGACCAGGCTGATGCCGACCGCGCCGGCATTGAGCCAGATCCACGGGGTTCCACTGTCAAACCACTTCTTCAGCATCCCAGGCTCCCGTTCGTCCTGTCGCTAGATCGATGCATATTTTTTGCGCAGCCGCTGGCGCACGACCTCGGCGATCGTATTAAACGCGAACGTCAGCACGAACAATACCAGCGCGGAGAGGAACAGAATGCGATAATGCGTGCCGCCGAACTCCGCCTCCGGCATCTCTACGGCAATGTTTGCGGACAATGTACGCATCCCTTCGAATATATTGAAATTGACGACAGGACTGTTGCCTGTCGCCATCAGGACGATCATCGTTTCGCCGACGGCACGACCCATGCCGATCATTACCGCCGAGAATATGCCCGGGCTCGCGGTCAGCAGCACCACCCGCGTCACCGTCTGCCAGGTCGTCGCGCCCAGTGCGAGCGACCCCTGGGTCAGATGCTTGGGCACATTGAATACCGCATCCTCGGCGATCGAGTAGATTGTCGGTATGACTGCGAAACCCATCGCCACACCAACCACCATGGCATTGCGCTGGTCGTAAGTGATGCCGATATCGGTGAGCCACTGACGCATATCGCCATTGAAGAACCACAGTTCCAGATACGGACTCATCGTTACACAAAGCCAGCCGACGAACAGAATCACCGGGATCAGCAAGGCCGCTTCCCAGCCGGTACCGACCCATGCCCGCAGGCCGCCCGGCATGCGCGACCAGAGAAGTGCGGCAAGAAGGAAGCTGATCGGCATCAGGATCAGGATTGAAAACATCGCGGGCAGGTGGTTCTCGAGGAACGGCGCAAACCACAGGCCGGCCAGAAAGCCGAGGATGACCGTAGGAAGCGCCTCCATGATCTCGATGGTTGGCTTGGTCAGGCCGCGCATCCGGGGCGACATGAAATAGGCGGAATAGATCGCGCCCATGATCGCCAGCGGCATCGCGAACAGCATTGCGTAGAAGGCCGCCTTAATCGTACCCAGGGTTAAGGGGACCAGGCTGAACTTGGCCTCGAATTCATCGGTCGCGGAAGACGACTGCCAGACAAACTCGCCATCTGCGCGCCCCTCGTACCAGACCTTGCTCCAGAGCGCGGACATCGAGTATTGCGGATACTCGTTGTCGAGCCTGAGGTAACGCAGAATGCCGGCGTCGTCCGTCACGAACATGCCGTCGTTGCGCGGGGCGATGACTGCCTCGACAACCGGAAGATCGGAAACCTTGTACTGCAGCAACGAGCGATGTGAGGTAGAGAAATGCAGGGCGATATTGCCGGCGCTGTCGCCGGTGACAAACCCCTTGCGGGAATATTCCGGCATGACGCGCGTGACCGGAGCCGGGTGCTTCTCGAACTCACGAATCAGGGTCAAATGGCGGACATTATCCTCGTCGCGCACCAGGAACCACTGGCTGACCGAGCCGTCGGATCCGCCGACGATTACCGAGACCGTGCCGAGCAGGTAATTCAGCGCGGTGACCGCCACCCCGGGATCATCGAATACGCGAAGACTCTGTACCAGCCGTGCCTGGCCCGGCCGCGTGATGTCGTAATAATGCAGGTTGCCCTCGCGGTCGCCGAGGATCAGGTCCTCCAACGTGATCGAGATCAGGACATCGGTAACCTCGACGTTGAGCCGCGGCAGCTCGTAATCGGTCGGCGTCAGCACCGTCTCGCCGGTCATGAAATTGGTGCGCGCCGCAAATACCGTCAGCAGCAGGCGGTTGTCATCGGTCACCGCACCGACGGCGATGCCGCGCGCGCCCTCCTGCACCCCGATCGCCTTGATTGGACTTCCCTGTGAATCGATCTGTAGCGGCGTGTCGCCGGCGGGATAATCGAGCTCCGGCACGACCACCAGCCTGTCTTCAGGGAAGGTATCGCGGTAGACATTGCGGACCAGGATCGCACCGCCATTCGACAACCCCAGCGCATACAGGCGCGTGCGCGGTTCAGCGGCACCATCGGCGGTCACCCGGACGCCGTCCGGTATGGGCATCTGGTGTCGCTCGAGCACTTCGCCGGTTGCAGGCCGGAAAAAGGTCGCACCGCCGTCATCCGTCAGCCGAAACCCGACTGACTGGAAACGGTCCATCGACAACGCGATAGTATGTCCTTCGCCCGGCGTCCTGTATTCCGCGGACTTTTCGATATGGGCCGACATCATCATCGGACCAACTTCAGAGAACAGATAAATGAAGATCAGGGCCAGTGAGACAATGACACTAATCCCGCCGACACCGACCACAGCACGGGAAAACCTGTCCTTGAAACGCCTCCAGATATAGAGCCGCCGGCGGGCATCGTCACCGAGCAGCGCGGATCCATCGAGGCTGTGTTTTCTTGCAGTCATCGCTTCGTTCCGGCTCGATCCCTATGCCCAAGAAAAACGGGGCGCCACACCGACCGGCGCAGCGCCCCGCATTCGCTCTCCGGGAAGTTACATGATTCCCAGATTCTTCAATTGCTGCTCGATCGCGGCTGCCGGCAGCGGGATGTAACCATCCCGGACCACGACCTCCTGTCCCTGCTTCGACAATACCATCTTCAAGAACTCGCGCTCGAGCGGCGAAAGACCGCGGGTCGGATGCTTGTTGACATAGACATAGAGAAAGCGCGCCATCGGATACTCACCTGTCGCTGCATATTCGGCGGACGCTGGAATGAACTTGCCGCCATCATCATGCGACAGCGGAACCGCACGAACACCCGAGGTCATGTAACCGATACCCGAGTAACCGATGCCGTTGATCGACTCTGATACGCCCTGCACCACCGAGGCCGAACCCGGCTGCTCGTTGATCGAGGCCTTGAAGTCGCCGTCGCATAGCGCCTTCTCCTTGAAGTAGCCGTAAGTGCCGGACACCGCGTTGCGACTGTACAGCGCGAAGTCGCGATTGGCCCAGGCGCCGGTCAGGCCGAGCTGGCCCCAGCGCGTAATGTCGCTGGCGCCGCCGCAACGACGGGTCGACGAGAACACCGCATCGACCTGCGGGATGGTCATGCCCTCGATCGGGTTGTCACGATGCACATAGACCGCGAGCATGTCGATTGCGACGCGCACCTCGGTCGGCGGATAGCCATGCTTCTGCTCGAAGGCCTGGATCTCGCCCTGCTTCATCGCACGGCTCATCGGACCGAGATTGGCGGTACCCTCCGTGACGGCCGGCGGGGCGGTCGAACTGCCGGCGCCCTGGACCTGGATATTGACGTTGGGGTATTCGCCCTGGAAGCCCTCGGCCCACAAGGTCATCATGTTGTTCAGGGTATCCGACCCGATCGATGTCAGATTGCCCGAGATACCGGAGGTACGCTTGTAGTCCGGCAGCTTGGGATCGACCGACACGGCGCCGCCCGCCTGCGCGGTCCCGATCGCGAGGCCCGCGGCGACGAGTCCGCCGATCAGGGCAGTCTTGAGATTCATCATCATGTCTCCTGCTGTTGCTTTTCGTTGAGTTAAATGTGGAGCCATGCTCCGCGTTCCTACGAGCAACAGTCTGCACGGGATATGTGACGATTCTAGGGCAGGTATATGACGGAATTGTTACAGTCAGATGAGTAGAAAAAAAAGAGACCCGGCGCCTTTCGGTGCCGGGTCAATCGTCAGGAGAGTAAGCTGAAGAGAAACTACGAGAGACTAGAAGAGACTTCTGGGTAAAGTGCACATCCTTGTGCGTCTGTACGCTCCTTGTATCGGAAATCCTGCACCTGGTCCGACTCGTCAGTTCGGCAGATGCAAGCGAACAACGCGTCCGTCGAACGACAGGATCATCGGTTTGCGCCCGGATTTCCCGGTCCGGGGCTTTCCGCCGACCGTCCCTGCCTTCGAAGGGAAAAACTTTCGTATCAAGCGTTTCATGTCTCCTCCCTGGATCGTGCGCCAATGCCTGAGTAGGAATAATTACTGTATGGTGTGAACTATACGCCCGGCATATGACGATGTCAACGATCTTCTTATATTTATTTTTATTTATCATATTGCTGATATATATAGACTTTATCTCGAGGGCGACGCGTCCGGTCCAGAACCGCGGCGTGAGATCTGGCCGTGTATCCACCGGCATGGTTAGAATGGCGCCCCATGGGTAATCGCCTCACCAGGATTTTCACCCGCACCGGCGACAAGGGCAGCACCGGCCTCGGCGACGGCAGCCGTGTCGACAAGGACCACCCGCGCATAGAGGCGATCGGGGATATCGACGAACTGAACAGCGTGCTCGGCCTGGTGCTCAGTCACGCCCTGCCTAAGGACATCCACCACTCCCTGAGCGAGATCCAGCAGACCCTGTTCGACATCGGCGGGGAACTCAGCCTGCCGGGGACGAAGTCGCTCGGCAAAAAGGCGGTCACCCACCTCGAAAAGCAGCTCGAGATGTACAACGCGACGCTGACGCCGCTGCGCGAGTTTATCCTGCCGGGCAGCACCGAGGCCTCGGCGCGCTGCCACCTCGCGCGCGCGGTGTGCCGCCGCGCCGAACGCCATATCGTCATCCTGTCACACGGCGAGGACGTCAACGAACACATCCTGGCGTACGTGAACCGGCTGTCGGACCTGTTGTTCGTGATCTCCCGGGTACTGACCCGCCTCGGCGGCGGGCAGGAGATCTACTGGCGCTCACCGCGCACACGCTGACCCGCAACAAACAACAAAATGGGGTCAGAGTAGACCCCGTCTACTCTGACCCCATTTTGTTCAGTTTGTTGCGGGCATTGTCCAGGATTTCGCACAGCCGTTCGACGCCATTGAGGATCCGGGGCGTGGGGCGCGCGATCAAGTCGGAGGGCACACCGAAGAGATTGTCGTGTCGCACTGCGCTGATTCCTTGCCAGCGGCGCCAGGCCTCGAGCTGCGCTTCATTGCGTGCGTCGGAGGCGCTGTTGATGATGACCGCGGGATCGGCCGCGATCACCGCCTCGATCGATACCGTCGGCGCGATCGGCTCGATATCGGCGAACACGTTGACGCCCCCGCACAGGCGTATCGAATCGGCGATGAAATGGCGATTGTTGACGGTCATCAGCGGCCGTTCCCAGATCTGGTAGAAAACGGTGATCGGGTGTCGCCCGGCGAAGCGCTGCTCCAGCAAGCGCAACTCCGCACGAAAACCGGCGGCGGACTTCGCGGCGATCTCCCCGCTCCCGGCCAGTTGCCCGATATTCTCGAGGGCGCGCGGGATTTCACGTATCAGTGCTATCTCGGTGACGAACACCGGGATCCCGATGCGCTCGAGCGCGGCGATATCGCCGCTGTCATTGCCGGTCTGCCACCCGATCACCAGGTCCGGCCCGAGCGCGACGATGCGCTCGAGATCGACGCGCGAGGCGTTGCCGACGCTCGGCAGCGCGCGCGCCTCGGCGGGATAGTCGCTGAATTCGACGACCGCGATCACCCGGTCGCCCGCCCCCGCGGCATAGAGCAGCTCGGTGACATGGGGCGCCAGGCTGACGATGCGCTGCGCCGGTTGCGCCAGCGACAGGGAACGTCCCCGATCGTCGATCAGCGTCACTGCCGAGACCGAGGTACACGACAGCGCGGTGACGAACAGAAAAGCGATGGTGCGAAGCGGGGTGATCATCTTCCGGGCGGATTACTGACGACGGCCGGCGCCGGCGCGCGCTCCCGGCCGCACGGCCGGGCGGATCTGATCGACAGACGCCATCGGGTGCTGTCGCTTGCGGTCAGCTCATCCAGTCGACGATGGTCAGCAACGCGAAGATCGTAATCCAGACGATCACGGTGCGCTTGATCAGGGCCTGGGCCTCCGCGACCGTCGCGCGCAAGGCATCGAGATCGACGGCCGGGGCCTCGCCCTCGGGCAGATCGAACTGACGCAGCGATCCCATACCGGTGTTGACAAGCACCCCGCGGTTACCGGCCGCCATGTCGATACGCCACTCGGGTCCGGCGCTGCGCCACTGGTGTATCGCATCGACGAAGCTGCCGATGATCGCATAACACAAGGCGGTGATGCGCGCCGGTATCCAGTCCAGCAATGCCTGCAGCCGGAGCCCGGCCTCGATGAAATCACCGCTGACGTTCCGCCCGCCGTACAGAAGCCCCTTGAGCTGCGCGGTCGATCGATACAGCACGGCGCCGACCGGCCCGAGGATCACGAACCAGAACAGGATCGCGAGCAGGCGCTCGTGATTCCTGACCAGCAGCGCCTCGATGACATGCCGGTTCATCTCGGCCGCGTTGTCGGACTCCCTGCCCTGCAGCATTTCGCGGACGTGCAGGTAGGCGCCTTCGACGTCCTCGCGCTCGAGCGCCCGTAGATATTCCTCGATCTGGTCATCGGCGCCGCGATCACCGATGCAAAGCACCAGGACGACGAGCGCAAAGGCGAGCGTGACCAGCCACACGATCAGTCCCGACCCGGAGGCCAGCGCATATTGTAACAGCGCGATCGCGATCACCCCCGGGGCCAGCGTCAGCAGCACGCCGCGCGGCCCGTTGAACCAGGCGGCGTTGCCCCAGCGGGCGTGAAGCCTGCCGGCCAGCGCGATCAGCCACTGGAACGGCTGCACGGCCTGGAAGGATCTCCAATAGCGTTCCGTCGCGGCCGCGATCAGGATAGCGATCAGGCTCATACCCCTGTCACCCTTATTATTGTTTCGTCGCCATTGCGGGCATTGATCAGAGTATACAACCGATCCCAGTCAAATTCGCGCCCCGGATCGGTCTTCCTGCCGGGCGCGATATCGCTGTGACCGACGATACGCTCGCGGGTGATCCCCGGATAGGCGCGCATCAGCAGCACGGCCAGGTCGGCGAGGCGGCGGTACTGTACCCCCTCGTAGGGGAGGTCGTCGCTGCCCTCGAGCTCGATCCCGACCGAGAAGTCGTTGCACCCCGTCCTGCCCCCGAAACACGAGGCGCCCGCGTGCCAGGCCCTGAGCGGGAACGGCACATATTGCACGACCTCGCCGTCGCGGCCGATCAGCACATGCGCGGACACCTGCCTGCCGTGGATCTCGAGAAAATAGGGATGGGCGCCGGGATCGAGGGAATTCGTGAACAGCGCATCGATAAAGCCGCCACCGAACTCACGCGGCGGCAGGCTGATGCCGTGGACGACCAGCAGGTCGATTGCGCAGCCGTCCGGCCGTGCATCGCAGTTCGGCGAATGGACGCGCCGCACCGGTGACAACCAGCCATCGCTGAGACTGAAATCCATGAGTGTGAAGATACCGCAAAACCCTCCGCTTGTCCGCAAGCGGCCAGTCAGGATCAGGACCGGACCCGGCTCAGGTCCGTGTCGAAGGATGCTGCAGCAGGGTGGCCTTGAGGTCCAGGGCATCCATCAATTCTATGTCCCGGAAGCGCGTGTCCTTCAGGCGGCTGCTAAGCGACAGCACAAAGAAGTCGCCATCACGCCGCAACACGCGTCCGGCGAGCACGAACTTCCTGCCCTGGGCGGGCAGGTCGATGGTCACGACCAGGTTTCTCCGCTCGCCGATCAGGCCGGCGGCACCGTCGAGCCGCAGCTTCAGTGAACATTCGGTGAAGTCGACCAGCAGGCAGTCGAAGACCGGCCCTTCATCGGCGAGGTGCAGGCTCACAGGGATCGCGGTCCGCACTCGCATCTGCTGGCGCTGGTCAATATGATTCAGGGTCTCGGGCCGGGTCTCGAGCACAACGACGGCGTGATTGGCGTAATAGCCTTCCTTCAGCATCACCCGCTTGCGCACCGTGCTGTTGACGTGCGGGACGCCGCGCGAATTGCACAGCGACATCAGGGTCAGCACCTCGCCGCGCTGGAGATATCCCCCGGTCTCGAGCGCGACACGGCGATCGTAATCGAGATCGCCTTCCGCACCGCCCATGAAGGGGATCAGCAGGCAGAAGCTACGCACATCGCGCACCCGGCGATCCTTCCAGTTGTCGTCGAGCATGAATATAGGCGCGCCGTTGTCGGCGTCGACCTCGATGTCATGCTGGGTATAGATCAGGTGGTTGTTGATGCCATAGGCGATGACAATCGATTCGAGCACGATGTCCTTGCGGTGCTCCGGAAAATAGCGGATCTTGCCGCTGATCGGAAAGCAGCGCATCATTTCGATCAGGCGTTCCGAATCGATCGCCTGTTCGTCCTCCGGCGGACCCGGGGGCGGGACGTCCTGACGGTGACGCCCGAGGAATCCCATTGTCAGTCTGCGCATCTGCATCGTGCTGGATATTTGCAAGAATGATGCCCACCCGCGCGGAGACGGGGTTGCAGATCCCCGGCGCGCGACGCGATGCGGGTCCGCGGGTTCCGGCGCCAGGACCGCCGGCGTATTTGCATGCGACCGGATTTCTTGTTAAAAATGTCAAACAAAACAATACGAGAGAGAAACTCAATGATGCCGCGATCCTGGATTACCGGGCGCCCCGGGATGTTGCTCGCGCTGCTGGTGGTGATCGTGATGGTCGCGGGCTGCGCCGGCACCTCCGGCGGCAACCAGCCAACCGCCGTGGCAATCGACCCGGAAGAGCAATGCCGCTCGGCAATCACCAGTGTCAACAAGATGTGCGCCGGAGACGGCGGGGAATCGCAGGATTGCGAGGCGGCCAAGTCCCGCGCCAGGGATTTGTGCATCGAATCCGAATGATCAAATGACAGGAATGCCGGCGAGGCGATGGTGCCGGCGAGAGCATTCAGGTCAGGATCGAGGGCAAGAGGTGATGCGTGGACAGCAGACGCCGCCGTGAGAATGCACGTTACATCAACCAGCGTTTTTTCATCATCCGGTGAGATATGAGAACGGCAAACAAGCCGATTCCAAAAAGAGAGATCCATTCCAGAGGGAAATCATAGACGCTTGCCTCTTCCGAGAGAATTGATTTGATTGGTCCGTAAAATGGGTAAGAGGGGATTAACGGTGCAAGCGTGTTTAATCTTTGTGAAAAATCGGAAAGTGCAGAGGGTAGAAGATGTGGAAGATAAAAAAGGACACCCAGGATTCTCGCGCTCGCCTGGGTCTGGCATAAAAATCCGACGAAAACTCCGAAGGCGCTAAAGCAGAACCCACCAGCCATCAGAAAGGCAAAATAACTCAAACCGCCGCTGAGATTTAAATCAAAGCCCGCCAGCAGATGAAGGGTAAGTGCTGAGACGCCGGTTAAAATCATCCCCAGTCCGATCTTGGCGAGCAACCACTCCACTTCCCGGATCGGCGTTTGCAACAACCCCAGAAGAAGTTTTTTTTCCTTTTCTTCGGCTACCTGTGCTGGAATAATGATGAAGCCGACCAGCAAGACCAGCATCAGGATCCAGGTTGGCAGCATCTGTTTCTGAATTCCGCTCTTGTGAAGGGAACGGATTTCTGTAATCCAATTGTTTCTTCCCTCCACCACCCGCTGTAACTCAGTAACGCTTTCGACGATTGCTACAGTCTTGATCGACGCTTTATCTAGAACGATCAAGGCAACGCTTTCGACCTTCGTCGTGGACGGCACTAACATACCATCGCCTTGTTTCTCCTTGAGCCACTGTTTCCCCACCTCTTCGTTCGTAAACCTGGAGATTGCAAAAGTGTGATCGGCCGATTGGAGGCTACGAATCATTGCAGGGGAATAGTTCTCGTTGTCAAGCAGCCCGATATTAATTTTCTGCACGCCCGGATCGCTTCCGTCGACCAGAGTCATCGTGATGAAAACAAAAATGGGAGCAAAGAGGATCAGGTACAGAGTTTTGTTTTTAAAGGCGATGGCCAGATCGTTGAAGGTCAAAATGCCGATGTTTCTGATCATGTGTAGAGATTCTGATGAATGTTGGACTCGAAATAGTCAGCGGGTGAGCCGTCGAAGACGAGTTCCCCTTGATGCAGGACCATGATTCGTGTGGCAAGTGTTTTGATCTCTTCAGGTCTATGGGAGGTGAAGAGGATGGTTTTTCCCGAGGCATGTAAATTTTTCAGCAGACGATAAATTTCCTTCGACATTTCAAAGTCGAGGCCAGACGTTGGTTCATCGAGCAGCAGCAGGGGCGGATCGGCTAGGAGGGCGCGACCGATGCTAGTTCGCTGCTTCAACCCTTTCGATAAGACCTGCGTCTTAGTATGGCGAAACGGGATGAGGTTAAATTCGCTCAACATCTCATCGATCCGTGAACGTGGAGCTTGAAAAAGGCGCGCAAAGAAGATGAGGTTGTATTCGACTGAAAAGATATCGAAGAGATTTGGTATTTCGGGAACGAAGCCGACTATCTTGACAAGGGCGCGTCTGTTTTTAATGTCGACACCATCGACACGGACCTCGCCACTATCCGGAACCAGCCAGCCGGCGAGAATTTTTAAAAGCGTCGATTTCCCAGCGCCGTTGTGTCCAACCACCGCAATCATCTCACCTTTTTCGACGTTAAAGCTGGCGCCCTTCAGCCCCCTCTTTTCTTCATAGATTTTGGAGAGATGATTGACCTCAATTTGCATGAAGGTTCCTTTCGTGATGAAGCATCGCTCGGCTTCAACTGCGTGCCAGTCAGGGAACCGTTAAGCGCGCGGGGAATCCGAAGCGGGATTAAGGCGACGGAACCATACGTCATATGGTCTACACGCGCTGTACCAGGAAAATCACCAGCAGTACTAAAACGACTACTACGAGGACACCTTCCATAAAATCTCTCCTTATTGGTTGACGGTTGCTCGCACATCATGATACGGAGAATGCATATGGACAACGTAAGCTGTCGAATTAAGCGCTGTCGGTTCGGTAACGCACATAGCTTGCATCTGAATCACCCTCGATGCGGTCGCTGCCACAACTACGTAAAATACTCAGATGGATGACACCTGCCGAGGCGCTCAATGAGAGATCCGGCCTCTCACGGCGGGAATAGAGGTTCGATTCCCCCAGGAGCGCTTATAAATGGCAAGAGAAAGGCGACCGTCTCATGCGGACGCCTCTAGATCCTCGTTCAGCCCGGTCGCGTCGGGTCTCGAATCATAGCGACGAGATGTATATCGCCAGGGACTCGATCTCCTCGTCGGTCAGCGCTTTGCCAATCCGGTTCATGATGGCGTTGGGGCTGTTGGCCCGTTCGCCGCTTCGCCAATTGAGGAGCTGTCCACGCAGGTATCCCTCCTGCTGGCCCCCGATAACGGGGAACATCGAGACGTTAGGAGAACGCCCCTTTCCGTCCACCCCGTGACAATTGGTACAGGCGATGATCATCCTGCTCATATCGCCCTCCAGAAACAATTTCTTTCCCACCTCAGCGCTCGGGTCTTTCTCGCCTGAGCGGTCACCCTGCATCTTGCGCTGACTGGCAAAATAGGCCGCGATGTCGCCGAGATCTTCGTCATTGATGGTCGCCGCCATTGCGCTCATGATCTGGTGGGTACGCGCCCCGCTTTGGAAATTACGCAAATTCTTGGCGATATACTGGGCATACTGTCCGGCGAGGTGGGGAATCATTGGTTCGTCAGACAGGCCGAGTTCCCCGTGGCATCCCTGGCACAGCTGAGACTTCTCCTCGCCGGCGACGGGGTCGCCAGAACCGCTGCGTGCCCTGACCGCTTCCGGACTTTCATCCATGAAGCGATTCTTGAGCCAGTCTGTATTGATATTCCCCTCTGCGGCATTGCTGCCGCCCGCGCCGTAGGCAATCATCGCCGGCAAGAACATGATTAAAGCGAGGAGGAAGATGGTGCGATATTGGCTTATGTTGATCATATGGTACCCCCTTTAAAGGCCCGAGATGTAACTCGCCAAAGACTCGATCTCGGGATTCGTAAGTTTTTGCGCAATGATGTTCATGATTCCGCCCGGACTGTTGGCGCGGTCGCCATGCTTCCAATTGAGAAGTTGACCACGTAGATAACCTTCCTGCTGGCCACCGATAACAGGAAAGGTGGGGTTGGTCGCAGCGAGCCCCTTGCCATTGACACCATGGCAGAAGATGCAGGCGACGACGTTTCTCTCCATGTCTCCATTCATAAATAGATTCTTACCCACTTCGCTATTTGGTCCCGGGCCGTCCCCCTTCATCCTTGGCTGGCTGGCGAAGTAGGCAGCAATGTCATCGAGATCCGCGTCATTAATGGTCGCAGCCATCGCACTCATGATCTGGTGAGTGCGAAGCCCGGTTTGAAAATTGCGCAGGTTCTTTGCGATGTACGAGGCGTACTGCCCGGCAAGGTGTGGAATCATGGGTTCGGAAGACAAACCACGCTCCCCATGGCAACCCTGGCAGAGGTCGGATTTATCCTTGCCTGCAACGGGATCACCCGAACCGCTTCGCAGCCTGATATTCTCCGGCGTCTCCGCGATCAGTGTGCGACCCTTGATGGATTCTGAAGTGGAATCCGGGGTGGGTTCCGATATGGATTCCGAAACAGATACCGGGGTGGGTTCCGAAATGGATTCCGATACAGATTCCGGGATGGGTTCCGAAATGGATACCGAAACAGATTCCGGGATGGATTCCGACGGAGCGGGAGGGGACGCACAAGACGCCAGCGATACAGTCAGCACCGTAACCACGATGATGATGCCACCGGCACTACTCTTGTTCCTGAAAAACATTTCCTTGTCTCTCGTGCGACTACGGGCCGCTTCAGCTCAAGCTTTTAATCTGGCGCAACTCTCGGCGCTGTGGAAAGAAACGCCGCGATATTCCTGATGTCGCTATCGGTCAGCGGCCTGGCGATTCCCCGCATGATGCCGACCTTCTCAACCTCAGGATCGTTCGCTCTCGTCCCGCTCCGCCAATTACGCAATTGATTGACCAGGTAGACGTACTTCTGTTGATTGATAGCTGGAAATTTCGGATTGCGCCCATTGAAGCCGTGACAATTCTGACAAGCAGGTACTTTGCCGATGATTCCCTTCAATACGATGACCTGCCCTAACTCCGGCTTACCGACTTCCACCCCGTTGGCGGCCAGTGTCTCGAGGTCGGATGGATCCGTGACATACTCCAGCGTATCCACATATACCGCCACGTCGAGTCGATCCTGCTCACTCAACGCCTTGGCAAATACATTCATCACCGCGCCTGCGCCTTCCGGAGTACGCCGGTCGGCCGCGAAGTCATTCAGTTGCTTCAAAATGTAAGCCTGGCCTACGTTGGCGAGGCGTGGCGCGCCCATCGCATCATTCCCCAATGCCTTCTCTCCGTGGCAGGCCTGACATGGAGCAGCATCTCCCTTGCCATTGCTGAAGATGATCTGGCCACGGTCTGGACTTCCGATGAGGACATTCATCGACGTGTTTGAATCGGCGCCAGTGCTGCCAGCCCCGAAAACGGTCCCGATTGCGAAAACCGACAGGGCCGGCAAGAGCAGATGCAAGGTCAGAACGGACTTGTACATCGTTCCGAGTCCTTCGAGAAGAGGCCTCATGAAACAAGACCGAATAGAAGAGAAATAATGCGACTTTTTTAGTAACCCCGTCAACCTGTAAGCTCCCGGGCCGGCCCAGATCGCCAGCGCCTTGGCTGCAATGCCGAGCGCGGGTTTAATCAGCGTCAACGCCAAGTAAGCGGTCAAAATCGCGAGAGAGATTTCTGAGCTTGTGGGCTGTTACTTCAAGGGTGGTTTGTATATTCGGCACGGAGTTCGCCCTTGCTGCTCGCTATCCAGCCAATGAAGCTGTGAAACAACCGGGCGTGCCGTTGACAAAATCGAATAATGACGACGTTTCTACATGGGTTTTTATCAACAACCCCACGCAAGGGACACTGACGGGGCATCTGGCCTCGAAATACGGCATTCCAGGCGGCCCAGCGAAACAGTGATTCGAAGGCTGAAAACAGGGTCGAGCGCGAAGGGTGTATTGTGGTCGAGTGTGGTGGATTGTTACCGGCAACTGCCCCACCAGTGCCCCACAGCGGGTTTTTTGGGGTCCAGAAAGATCGTAAGTACTGGTGCCGGCGAGAGGAATCGAACCTCCGACCTACTGATTACGAATCAGTTGCTCTACCGACTGAGCTACACCGGCGAAGGCAAAACCTCGGGCGGGGGCAGTATAAAAGATCGCTTAACGTGCGACAAGCACGGTGGCAGCGGGCGCTTCAGGCTCAGGCGTTGCCGGCGGCGGGCTGCGGTCGCACGCGCACGACGACATCGATGCCGTCGATGACGGTGCCTTCCGGCGGGACCGGCAGTCCGAGGATGTTGATCGCATCGTGCTCGAGATCCATCAGTTTGCCGGTATCGACGTTATAGATATGGTGATGGGGGTGCGTCGTCGAGTCGTAGAAGACCTTGGACGGATCGATGATGACCTCGCGGATCAGGCCCTTGCGGCTGAACAGGCCCAGCGTGTTGTAGACCGTCGCCTTGGAGACATAGTCATGGCGCGCGTTGACGGCCTCAAGTATCTGATCGGCAGACAGATGCTGCGGTTTCGCGAACAGCACGCCGGCGATCTGGATTCGCTGGTGTGTTGGCTTGATGCCATGCTGATGGAGCATGGAGACGATTTCGGGATTGGCTTGGCTGAACGGCATATATCACCCGCTTTCCTGCCCCGCCCCGGATGGGCCGGACACCGACTGGAATTGAAGACCTATTTTAAGCGAATTATTGACAGATTTCATCAAGTTCCGCGCGCAAGCGCCCGACCATTTCCCTATCTGACTGATACCCCGCAAGAATCCCACCCGCCCGCACCATTCAAGCCCGCCGGGATATGGCCGTTAACCCGCATGAAAACAGACGGATAACCGTCGGATGAGGAGGAAGTCCATGCAATCCACCGCACGCGCCTTACCGGCAGCGCCGGCCGTCGGTACCCGGGACAACCGGGCCGTGTTCCGCAGCGACCGGGTGTTCTACCATGCCGCGGTCGACGGCGGAAACGCCGGCTGGTGTTTCAATGTTCGCGGGGGCCGGGTCTACGGTCCGTTCCCGACACGCCGCATCGCAGAACATATCCTTACGGGACTGATCGAGGCCTTCAAGCGCGCCGGCGACACTGGCGGGCGATAAACCCTCATGCCAATACTCACGATCGTCCTGGCCGTAATCGCCGCGGGTTTGTCGCTTGCGCTCGGTTTACTGGCCGTGCGCATGCGCCGTCTGTGCCACTTGCACCGGGCCGAGATCGAGACCCTGATGGGGATCGCGGGACAGGCCCGCGCCCTGGACCGGGTGACCGCGACGCATCATCGCGATCGCGCGCCGGAGACAGTGGAGCGAATCATTGTCCGCGAACCGGCGCCGTCACCGGCGGCCCCCGCCGTCCCTGCGATCGATACCGAGATGATTGGCCGGCACTACGGCGCTGCACGGATCGAAGGCATCGCTGTCGAAGAGATCGATCCTGGCGATCTCGACCTCGATAGCACGCAAGGGTTCGCCGCAGTCCAGGGCCAGCCGTCCCACTCTGATGAGGATCGCATCTTCTTCGATTCCTCGCTCGAGGCCGGCCGGGTGAAAGGCTGGTACTTCATCGGTTCAGGAGATCAGACGCACGGCCCGTTCAAGGACCGGGAGACCGCCGCCCGGGCGATGAAGGACCCGGCGGGCGCGCCGCAGCCCGATGAAGCGCCGCCGGCGTACGGCGCAGCGGCGGGGAATTCCGGGTAAAAAAAAGCCCCCAGCGGAGGGTCACCGGGGGCAGGCATCTGGAGAGATGTAGAGAGAGAGATCTGGAGCAGTATTACAAGGTAGGACCCGGGCATTCCGGATTGGTTCCGGAGAGTTCACGCCTCCGACAAAAAAAACCCCGCAGAGGGACGCGGGGTAAGGAGGGGTGATAATGCCAGGAGAGAACAAACTGCGAAACTACATCGGCATGACTCCCGTCAGGCCCGTGCCTTCATACAACCCTGCAGATCCCGGTCACCGACCGGCGTACGATAAAGTGCGGGTATCTCAATCTTTCCAAAGGATTTTCTGCCCGGTCGCCGCGTCGCCCCGTCAGGCGCCGCAGCCGAAACCGTCTTGCCCGTGGGGGCGGCTGCAACCTTGAGACCAGTCTTCATCAGGATCCTCCAGAATCGTTACCGAGTGTCACCTGAGTATTTGCACGCTCCGTGCCAATCGGTTGCCCTGGCTTTATTTACCTTTAATATCATCTACTTGATAATATTGAGCGGTAAACAGCGGAACCAGGGAGCGCCAAAAACTGGTGCAATCGGATAACACGGGCGGGAAAAAGTCGACAGGAATGGTGCAGTGTAATGAATAAGTCAGGGCTGCGTTGAGCGAAGCGAGCGCATCCTGCATCAATTATCAAAGCACGATCTCGACCATGAACGCGTACAGCATCAACAGCGTCAGGCTCATGCTCAATGCTGACCAAATGAAACGGCTTGGCATGCTGGTGCCATCGGACATACGAAGGAGATCGAACTGGTATCTCATATTGAGACCAAATATAGGAAGTAGTGGAGCGACGATAAACGCAACAGCCATCAATAAATCGCCGCCATCCCAACCCTTTGGATAATCCGCCAGACCTGACAGCCAAAGCAGGAAATAGCCCATGCAAAGCGCGGCGTTCAGGTAGGCGAATGCGTACATGATGCTTGCCACTTCGGGCCACGAACGTCTAGTCACATGCAGCGGCCTGCGCCTGGCTGACAATATCGATACCTGCCAGGGTATTTCCAATCAGGCTTCCAAATGTTGAACTTATCATCGAACTCCACCTGCTGCCGTCAAGGCGCAGAGACAGCGATGCCCTGACTGAGCCATAACCCGCCCCACCGAATAATCCGGTCGTCCCTCCAACTACTAATCCCCTTGCAACTCCTGTGAACACATTTGAGCCACTATCAGCCGCGTGGATACCGCCGCTTATACCACCAACAATGGCGCCCACTGCTGCCGTAACTATCGGCACGACAGGGGCCTGTCCCTCCGGATCGACAAGGTTTACCGGGTCGTTAAGGACATAGCCGTACAGGTTGGTATCTCCACCATTGAATTTTACCGGGTCCTTTGTGGTCCATCGGCCGGTCCCGGGGTCATAATCCCGCGCGCCGAATCTGACGAAACCGGAATGATGATCGTGGACTCCACCGGCAAATCCGAACGGCTGGAACCCGGGATTGGTATCGGAATTGATATTTCCCCAGACGTCATAGTCGATGCGCTGCGCAATCTCTCCGGTAGAGATATCCACGACCAGCCGCGGGCTGCCAAGGTGATCGGACAGGATGCGATAGGTGACGCCGCCACGAATCATGTAGCTCGGCACGTTTGTTTTCTCGGCATACACGAAACGGCTGACGAGATTACCGTTACCGTCGAACTCGGCGACGGGATTCAATTGATCCTGGTACAGGAAGCCCTGCACCAGGTTGCCATTAATTTTCTTTCCGATGCGACGATCTCTCCCGTCGACGAGGTAGTCGATGACGATATCGCCGGGCAGGCCGAGCTGGCGCAGGTTGCCAACGCCATCATAGACATAATTTGTCATCAGACCGGATTCGGTCTTGCTTGCGAGTTCTCCGTTCCCGGTATAGGTATAGCTCGCGCTCCCGTAAGTCTGCAGCCGATCCTGTTCATCATAGGTTGCAATGGGCGCACCATTTTCATGGGTACGATTGCCGTTCTGATCGTAGCCCCAGGTGGTCGTGATTCCGTCACGGTTTATGGCCGTCAGTCGGCCGGCAGCATCGTGGTTGTAAATGAATGCCGCACCCGCTCCGCCGACCGTCTCGGTCTTGCCTACGATGCGACCCAGATCGTCCCGTTCATAAGTAAACTGCGCGACTGTGGTACCGCTAATCACCACCGCATGGGCGACAGGCTCGGCGAAACTATTGTAGTCGTCGGAAGTCATGATGCTGCCGATCGTGGTTCCGGCCGGCAGGCCGTTGACAGCGTCGCGAGCAAGCGAGAGCGCGCCGGCGCCTGTCAACTGGCCATCGTCATTGTAGCTAATGGCGATTGCGTCGCCGTTGACCGTAATTTCCGTCAGCCAGAAATTGTCGTCGTAGCCGTATCCCACGCTGCCGCTCACTTCACCGCTCGTCATCTCCGCTAGCGGCAGGATGCCATCCCATGTGAAGTTCAGGGCGCTTCCGTCCGGGGCAATGACAGAGTCAATCTGCCCGGTTGAAGGCTTGTAACCGTACAAGTACTGGCCCCTCTGAGTGGATATCACACTCAGCCGGCCACCAGCGTCATAATCGAACGTGAGCGCCTGGCTGTCCGGGCGGTCGATGCGGATAAGCTGCCTGTCCAGATTGTAACTGTAACGAGTGGTGGTCTCGACGCCGGAAAGGTCAGGCGGGCTGTACTCCGACTCGAGGTTGACGGCCGTATATACGAACAGGTGCGCATCCCTGCCTGGTGGGATGATCGCCGCAAGATTGCCGTTTGGATCGTATGCGTAATCAATGACTCGACCGCCTGGCAGGGTCTGGCGTGTGACACGGCCCGCCGGATCATAATCGAACGCCATGATGCGATCCACCGGGTCGGTCACGGCGGCAAGGTTCCCTGCGCTGTCGTAATTGAAACTATAACCACGTTCATCGCTCGCGCCCGGGGACCAGAGCAGTACTGCCAATCTGCCGCGCGCGTCGTAGTCATAGGTGATTGATGCGAGACCGGCCAAACTTTGCTGTGCCGGCCGTCCCTCCGGTGTGAGTATCGATATCAGAGTCCTCCCCGAAGGACCTGTGTGGCGCCAGGTGCGATCCCATGATGAATAGCGGCCGGTAAAGGCACGGCCGTTACGGACAAGTGTTTCGGTCAGTTCGGTGTGGCTGAGGAGATCGTCCGGATCTGCCAGGACCGCCGTGCGCTCAGCGCTGGCGTGATTCGTCAACCCGGACGGCGTTGTCACCCTTATATTTTCGGGCACGGGAGACCCCATCCCGAAACGGGGATCGGGTCCTTCCTCAAGCACGGTTACGGTACCGTCAGCAGTGGTGTGGGTCCGTGTTGCATCCGTACCGATAATGAGCGATTCGACAGCGCCGTCAGCGTGAACATTGGTGCGCTGCTCGCCAACCCCGGCTGCATGTTCTATCCGGAAACGACTCATGCGTCCTTCGGCGGAGACAAGCCGGGTCTCGTGGCCGTCGGGCAGTGCTGAACGGGACAGTTCCCAGCCACCCCCTGCCGGATCTTCACTACGGGCGAGACGTCCCAGCGTATCATATTCGTAGACGAACCAATGCCCGCGCGGATCACCAACCCCGGTCAGCAGGCCACCAGCGGTATAGCTCAAGCTGTGTACTTCATCTGCCGCATTGCTGACGGTTTCGAGATAGCCGTTATCGCTCAAGCGAAGTTCAGTGCGTTGCCCGTCGGGAGCTATGATCGCCATGGGGCGACCCGAATCATCGCGCTCAATGCGCAGCGCATCACCGTCGACGTTCTCGATACGAGTGACATAGCCATGCGCATCGTACTCAAATCGATACCGCACTACGCCCGTACCGTTGTCTATGGTCCCCGAATGACGCCACCCGGAATCGAACACATAATGTTCACTGCCGTCGCGCGCTGCTACCAGAAGGTTATTATCGACCGGTTCTCCGAGCTGTGCCCCGACTCGTCTTATGCGGTCGTTGCTGTAATCCGCAATATAGAGATTGTTGTCGGGACCAACCGTGATGCCCATGGGCGAATCAAATCGGGCCACCGTGGCCAGTCCGCCGTCACCGCCGAATCCCATGGCGCCATGTCCCGCAACCGTGGTGATAATATTGTCAGGCCCTATCCTCCGAATGCGGCCGCCATCCCCCATGACGGCGCCTGAACCCCCATCCGAGATATAAAGACTCCCGTCGGTCCCGATGGCCAGCGCAATCGGGAAGAGCTGTGCCTGGACGGCAAGCGCGCCATCTCCTCCGGAGGCCTGAACCCCGTTCCCGGCTACCGTGGTGATGACGCCCTCCGGGCTTACCTTTCTCACCCTGAAGTTGAGACGATCCGCGATATAGAGACTGCCATCGGGTCCGAGAGCGATGCCACTCGGGGCGCGAAGTCGTGCATTGATCGCCGGTCCGCCATCACCGCTGAACCCTGCGACACCTATGCCGGCCACGGTGCTGATCATGCCATCCGGGCCGACTCTCCGGATGCGATGACTGGCGCCGCCTTCGGCGATGTACAGGCTTCCGTCCGGCGCAAGCGCGACATCCTGCGGCGCGGTGACTCTGGCAGCGGTGGCCGAAACTCCATCGCCACTGAAGCCTGCGAGTCCTGTACCGGCCACAGTCCTGATAACGCCGTCAGTCCCAACGCGGCGTATGCGATGATTTCCGGTATCCGCGAGGTAGATACTGCCATCCGCGCCAAGTGCGATACCTGACGGGGAGCGGAGTCGCGCCTGCATGGCTGGACCATTATCACCACTGAATCCGGCGAGCCCGTTGCCCGCGATTGTGGTAATGATCCCGTCCGACCCGACGCGGCGTACACGGTTGTTGTAGTTCTCGGAGATATAGAGGCTTCCGTCTGCACCATGCGCCACATCTATCGGCCAGCCGAGTTGTGCCAGGGATGCCTTGCCCCCATCGCCGCTGAACCCCCAAAGTCCATTGCCTGCCACGGTGTCTACGACATTGCCCATGCCATGGGCGCTGCGTATGCCACCGGAACCCAGGTAGAGCGCGCTTCCAGTCGGATTGTATCGATGCTGTATATCGAGACTCCACCCGCCGAATCCCAGGGAACGCGCGTCCAGAAGACCGAGCATCACATTCGATCTCTGCCACAATGCAACCTCCTGGCGGGCCGGATCTGCGGATATCGGCGCGGATCCCGCCATGCCGAATCCACGGACAAAATCGGAAGGTTGATAATAGACGGCCTGATAGACATAACCCACCCAGACGGTCGCGTTCTGAATGCCCTGCGCTGCACGTCCGTAGCCATCGATTCCGTCCCACAGGAAGCTGTAAACCTGATTCTCCTGTGGCGGAAAGCTTTCCGTATACCGACGACCAGCGACCTCGACACGCACATCGATACGCGCCAGGCTGCCCGGAATTTTCGCTCCGCTCAACGGAATCGCCAGATGAAATGCAGAACTCCGTCCCGGTACCCGATTACTGCGATAGTGCAATGCATAGGAAGTACCCGTGACCGGGATTGACGTCCCGAGCACGCTGTTCTGACACTCGATGACGGAACCTTGCACACAATCGGG
>CAZJKV010000007.1:0-18445 GCA_964546765.1 uncultured Chromatiales bacterium | reverse complement strand
TGATCACCATCCACCGACAGGATTTCGATGACGCGTCCGTTGTCGGAAGGAATCCACACCGCCAGATCGCGATCGTACCATCCTGCGGGAACGATCCCGCCTACGGGGAAATCGAGAAAGTTCTCGACATAGAAATACACGGGACGGTCGAAGCGAACCTCAACGGCCCCGGCTGCCATCGCCTCATCGACCGACAACTCCACCGCGTAGGTATAGGCTGATGCCGGCGGCAGCTCTCCCGGCATCGCCGCCGGTCCGTTTTCTCCGACGCTATACTCCGTTGCACGCACGTTCAGCGTCGAAAGCGGCTCGATCGTTCCATCCGGCATCACCAGGTCAGCCTGCGTGCCCTGGAAAAACAGCAGCGTCGCCTGGCGGATTCCGTCGACATCGATCACGCTGTCGCCGCGCGCAATTTGCATCGGCAGATCGGCTGTCATGTCGATTGTCGTGACCCGGTCATCGATCGGGACCATCACGACATCCGGCAACCAGGCGTAATCCTGCCATGGGACTTCGATCCCGCGCTGCACCGGCAGGAATCCATCCTTGTGATAACGCACGACCAGCCTGGACCCGCCATTGACCACGAGATCGAAGGCTCCGTCCATACGGCTCAGGGTATGTCCAAATTCCGGATGGCCATGTATGGTGATCATCACCCCGGGAAGAGGTTCGCCGTCACGACTCTGTATCCGGCCACGCAATACCCCGATACGCGATGGTTCAATCGTGTCCGGGGCGACTTCCCTCTGGATCGGATTCGTCCCGTTGTACAGGAATGCGGCGGCATCGATCAGCGTCGATACGGCAGCCAAAGCCAGCGTCGGCGCGACTGTTGCAGGATCGGGCGGCAGGTCGGCATGGGGCGAGCCGGAGGTGATTTCAACAGAGTCACCGGCGTTACCTGCCGCGTCGATGACGTAAATCGACCAGGTGTTGCTGACCTCCCCGTCGAGCGTTATCTGGAACTCTCCATTTGCATTCGCGATTACGGAATCGGTTTCCCCGGTATGCTGGTTCGTAATCCTGACCAGACTGTAGGGCTCGACACTTCCCTCCCTGCCCGTGATCGATATCCTTCCGTCCTCTGTACTGCCGATGACGATGAGTCCCGTTTCTGGAGCAGGCGGCGGAGCCGTATCGAGCCAAATCAGCAGATCAAGCCTGCCGATATTTCCGTGGAAATCTATCGCTACGATATCGACCTGATTTTCACCCTCTTGCAGCGACAGTGCATGCGTAAAACGGAGATCGTCCGTGAGTGATACCGGCACGCCGTTGACCGTCAGTTCCGCCGCTTCATCGAGCTGTCCGCTGATGTTCAGGGACGGCTGGTTCGTCAACAGCTGATCCGGAGGATAGTCGACAGTAATGACCGGTGGGGCAACATCCGGCAAGGTCAATATCGTAATGCCGTCGCCACCGCGGCTGGTGACTGCTGCAATTCTGTGTTCACTGTTTACCGATACATGTTCCGGGTGCTTGCCGACCCGCAGGGTATCGATGACTGACAAGGAATTGAGGTCCACGACCGATACGGCGTCGTCCTGGTGATTGACGACATAGGCCTGGCCGGCGGCCTCGTCTATCGCGACGCCTCTCGGATGTTTTCCGACTGCGATGGCGGAGATGACATCCAGACTGTCGATATCAACGATTACAATCTCGTTAGCCTTCTCATTCGCGAAGACAGCCATCCGCGCACTCGCACCGATCGCCAGACCTGACGGCCACTTTCCCGCCGGAAGGGTCGCAACCGTCTGGCGACTGTCCAGATCGACCACCCGGATCACCCCTTCCTTCTCGAGCACTATCCAGGCACGGCGCTCATCACCATGGACGGTGACCATCCGGGGATCCCGGCCGACATATATCGTATCGGCGAGGGTGCGCGAATCGAGTTCGACGATACTGATGGTGTCATCCTTGTTGTTTGCGACGACGGCAATACCAAGGTCAGGATCAATTGCGATACCGTGCGGCTCCCTGCCGACCGGCACTGTTCCCACCGATATGTATGCGGTCAGATCGATCAGTTGTACGCGATCGTCACCGGCAAGCGTCACGACCGCGAGGCCGCGACCGGGATCGATCGCGACCTCCCGCGGACCCCTGCCTGCCGCTATGGTCGCCATCATGTCGCCGGAGGGCAGTGCGATCAGGGAAACGGTGCCCGCTTTTTCATTTGCGATGACGGCGAACCCACCGTCCGGATGAATCGCGATACCGCCGGGTTCGCGCCCGGACAGGGAAAGCGTGCCGTAGACTGCATGATCGGGATCGACAACCTCGTCCGACCCGTTATCACCGGACTGCGCATGGACATCGAAGACAAACGGCAGATAAAGCAACGCCGCAAACAGAATGACAAATGCACGCAAACGGCCATGGGGCACCGGATTCGATCGCAACATGATTCCCCTCCCTGGGATCCCGCCGGACGACGCACCGGCGGCTCATGTTGCGGACGATAAGGCCCTCACGGCATAGGGTGCAGGATCGACGATCCGGGATTCGCGTAGGAGGATGTCTGAAAGCAGCCTTGCGCTGCCCGGCGCGAGCAGCACGCCGTTGCGATAGTGGCCGGCATTAACGTACAGCCCGCCGATGCCCGGGACGGCCCCTATATAAGGTATGCCGGACGGCGATCCGGGCCGCAACCCTGCCCACTGCCGGACGACCTCGACACCGGCGAGCGCCGGCGCGAGCCCCTCCGCGAAGCGCGCGAGTGCGACACGCGCATCCACCGTCGTCGACTTGTCGAAGCCGGCCTCCTCGAGGGTGCTGCCGGCCAGCACATGCCCGTCCCGCCGCGGGATCAGGTAGTGTCCCTGCTCGATGACGATGCGACTCAGCAGTCCAGGCGTCGCCCGGTAGAGCAGCATCTGGCCGCGTACCGGTCGGATATCGATGTCGACGCCGAGCGGTGCGAGCAGGTCCGCGCTCCATGCACCGCCGGCGACCACGACCCTCTCGGCTTCGAAAGCGCCGGTGCTGGTCTCGATGCCGCGCACCCGGCCGTCGCGTAGCCTGATCGCACGTACCTCGGTTTGGGTTTTCACGGTCACACCGCGCAATTGCAGGCTGCGCGCCAGCGCGCGCATCAGGCGCGGATTTCGCACCTGGGCGACCTCCGGCAGCCACAGCGCCGCATCGGCGCCGCGACAGCCAGGCTCGACGGCCGCGACGGCCGCACGGTCATCGAGGAGCTGTAATGCGGCCCCGTGCGCGGCGGCCCACTGCGCCGCGCGCACCGCCGAATCGATGTCCAGGATCAGCAGGCCGCTCGGGGTCCATTCCGGATCGATGCCGGTCTCTTCCCGTAATTCCGCGGCCAACCCCGGATAGGCGCGCTGCCCCCAGTCCGCAAGCCGGGTCACCGCCTCCGGCATCTCCCATGGACACAGCGGCGACAGGATGCCGCCCCCGGCCCACGAGGCCTCGCGCCCGGTGTCGCCGCGCTCGACCAGCCCGACATACAGGCCGGCCTGCGCCAGTTCGCGCGCGGTCAGCATGCCGATCAGGCCGCCGCCGACGATCAGACAATCCATCTCTCCTGCGCCTCCACGGGGACCGGCGGCCGGGGTGGACATTTCACCGAAACGGCCGATATGACTGGTGCGGATTGACGGGTCAGGGGCAAGAAAGCTCGTGAATTCCGTGCGATACGACCGCTTGTCCGGAGAACCCGACCGCCCGTCGGAAACCGTTATGGCCCGCTATCGAGTGAATGTTATCACTGTGGACATGAGAAAACCGAATACAGGATTCACGCTGATCGAGCTGATGATGATCGTCGTCATCGCGAGCATCCTCCTGACGCTTGCGGTGCCGTCCTTCTCCGAGGCGATCCGCAACAACCGGCTCACGGCCCAGTCGAACGACCTCGTCACGGCAATCAACCTGGCCCGGGGCGAGGCGGTCAAGCGACGCAGCAACGTGACGGCCTGCGCCAGCAGCGACCAGTCGAGCTGCAACTCGGCGAACTGGCATGGCGGCTGGATCGTACGTGACGTCGCCAGCGGCGACGTCATACGGGCATTCCCGGCGATGAAGGGTTCGACGACGGTCAGTGCGAGCGGGAGCCAGGTGCTCTTTTCGCAGCGCGGCTTCCTGCAGGACGGCAACCCGGTCACGCTCCAGCTCTGCGCGGAGAGCGGCAAGACCGGACGCGAGATCAATATCACCGGCACGGGCCGCCCGGCGACTGTTTCCCCCCACCCCGTCTGCTGAGGGATCGACGCATGCAGATCGCACAAAAACACCGGATGCTACGCCAGAAACTCCAGCGCGGCGTGACGCTGATCGAGGTGCTGGTCACCGTGATCGTGCTCGCGATCGGACTGCTCGGGATCGCCGGCCTGCAGCTCAACAGCCTGCGCTTCACCTACAGCGCCTACCAGAACTCGCAGGCGACGATCATGACCAATGACGTCCTCGATCGCATGCGCGCAAATCGCCCCGCGGCCGAAACCGGCGCCTACAACATTGCGCTCGGCAGCACACCGGGGACCGCGTCCTGCGTCGGCACGGGCGCGAACTGCACGTTTGCGACCATGGCGAGCGCGGATCTCTTCGAATGGAAGCAGGCACTGGCTACAGTGTTGCCGTCCGGCGACGGTTCGGTCGTCCAGAATGGCGACCTCTTCCTCATCACGATCCAGTGGGACGACTCTCGCGGCGAGCAGGCACCAAAGTCACTGACCGTGGAGAGCATGCTGTGAATACGCAGAAGACAAGCCCGGCAATCCAGCGCGGACTGACACTGGTCGAGATCCTCGTCGCGATCGGGATCAGCGCGATCCTGCTGACTGGCGTGCTCCAGATCTTCGTCAGCAGCAAGCAGTCCTACCGGGTCCTGGAAGAGACTGCGCGATTACAGGAAAGCGGTCGCTTCGCGGTCAGCTTCATGACCGAGGATCTGCGGATGGCAGGATACACCGGCTGCTACCGCGGCAATATCGCACCGATCGACAACATCCTGAATAATCCCGGCGCTTTCAACTGGAACGTCGGCGTCGCGATCGAGGGGAACGAGTGGACCGGAAGCGGCTGGTCTCCGGCACTGGAGCCGCTGATCGCTGGTGATGTACTCGAAGGTACCGACGTCATTGTCACTCGCGGGATGGGAAGCGACGGGATCGGCCTGGTCTTCCCCTACACGGACTCGGCACAGATCCATGTCAATGCGGCAGGCAACAATATTCAGATCGGCGAGATCGTCATGGTCACTGACTGCACCAACTCATCCGTCGGCCAGATCACGAACGTCACGGGAACCGGCCTCGGCGCAAATCTTGTCCACAGCGGGGCCGGATCGTTCACACCCGGTAACTCGACGCCGCACTTCTCGAATTCCTTCGGCGCCGATGCCGAGGTCGCGCGCCTGGTCACGAATGTCTATTACATCGGTACCGGCGCAAACGGTGACCCCGCGCTGTTTCGCAGGAGCCTGATCATTACCGACCTGCCGGCGCAGGAACTGGTCGGTGGCGTCGAGAATCTGCAGGTGCTTTACGGAGAAGATCTCAATGGCGACGGGCTCGCGAACCGCTACGTCCCGGCGAACGGGGTCGCGGCCATGACTGCCGTGGTCAGCGTCCGGATCAGCCTGCTGCTGCGTACCCAGGACAATATCGCCTCCACCCCGCAGACCTATGTCTATAACGGCGAGACTGTTGATGCCGACGACAGGAGGATGCGGCGTGTATTCACCAGCACCGTCAAATTGCGCAATCGCGGTACGTTGTAACCGGCCACAGGGAGTAATGAACAATGAACCGGAACAATCGCAGACAGCAAGGCTCCGCGCTGATCGTCAGCCTCATGATCCTGATCGTCATGACCGTGATCGGACTGACCGCGATGGGAACTTCCAGCCTGCAGGAACGGATGGCGGGCAACACCCGCGACATGGCGCTGGCGTTCCAGGCCGCCGAGGCGGCGTTGCGGGAGGGAGAAAGATTCTACGAGGAGGTCGTCATGTCGCCGGGTTCGGCCTTCAACGGATCGGTGCCCGGCCTGTACACCCCGGAAGACCGGCCCGACCTGTTCGCCGACGCAACCTGGGCGACCGCCCCTGTCTACCCGGGCACGATCCTGGGGGTCGCCCAGCAGCCTCGCTATGTCATCCAGTTGCTCGGTCCGATCGGTGATCCGATCGACGACCTCAATGTCACCGGTTACGGCGAATCTTCGGGCATCGGCAACGTGACCGCGGTCAGGGTCACCGCACGCGGCATCGGCGGCACCAACAGCTCCGTCGTCTTTCTCCAGACCACATACGGCAAGCGAATCTAACCAGGAGTCGCGCCATGAAAACCCTGTCATACGTGATACGCTGCCATCTCACCGTTCTGTCCGTCCTCGGCCTGGTGTTCCTGCCGGGCATGCAGCAGGCGATCGCGGCGCCCGGCACCCTGTCCCAGGTCCCCTTGTATGTAGGGCCCGCGGTCGACCCCAATATCCTGTTTGTCACCGACGATTCGGACAGCATGGACTGGGCGGTGATCACGCCGGAACGGGAAGGCCTGTATTACATCAGCAGTCTGCCCTATTTCTACACCCATCCGGCGCCCGGCAACGTCTATTACTACGTCGTTGCATCCGAAGAGCATATGGAGAACGTCCATGGCCTGTCTCCGGCAGTCAGCGGCGTATGGCGTGCATGGACACATCATTACAACAAGGCCTATTACAACCCGGAGGTGACCTATCAGCCGTGGCTCGGATTCAACAAGAATGGCACGCCGTTCTCGAACGCGAATCCCTCGGCGGCCTGGGTCAATCCCTATAACCCGGATGCGGGAACGGTCAATCTGACCAATCCCCACACCAGCTACCTGACCGACCATCCGAACGTCGCGGGCATTGTAACCGTGATCGATTTCTATCCGGCGCGCTACTACGTCTGGGACGACACCAACGGCAATGGCATCGTCGACAACGCTGATGAGCACAAGCTGGTCGAGATCACGAATGTCGCAACCGCGATGACGGCTACACCGCCGGGCAGCTACACCGGCGGACCGGACCGGACCGATTGCGCCGCCGCGCCGACCTGCAGCTACGCCGAGGAGATCCAGAACTTCGCGAACTGGTTCAGCTATCACCGCGACCGCAGCCTGATCACGAAGAACGCGGCAACCCGCACGATCGAGGGACTGACCGGCGCCCGTGTCGGCTATGCAACTATCAACAACAACACTTCTGTCCGGACCGGGGTCAAGCCGATGAACCTGAATCCCGACGAGGGCAACAAGCTCGCGCTGTTCGACAGGATCTACCAGACCCTGCCCAGCGGCAGCGGGACGCCGCTGCGCACCGCACTGGATGCGGCCGGACGCTACTTCGAATGCGTCGCGAACAACATCATGAACGCAAGCGGCGCGGACTGCCCGATCCTGCCCGCCGCGGAGGGTGGCGCCTGCCAGAAGAACTACACCGTACTGATGACCGACGGCTACTGGAACGGCCTGTCGCCCGGCGTCGGCAATACCGATGGCGACAACAATACCGAGTTCGACGGCTGGCCTTATGGCGACGACCACGAGAACACGCTGGCCGATGTCGCGATGCACTATTACGAGCGCGACCTCGCCACCCATCTCGACAATGAAGTGCCTGTCTCGTCCAGGGACATCGACAAGGCGAGCCACCAGCACATGGTCACCCACACCATCGGCTTCGGTGTCAGCGGTACGCTCGATCCCGAGAACACCGACCCGACCGCGGACGGGTTCAGCTGGCCGAATCCGGTGAGCAGCGAAAGCCGGAAGATAGACGACCTGTTCCACGCCGCCTACAACAGCCGTGGTCGTTATTTCAACGCCCGGGATCCCGCCGGTCTGCAGTCCGGGCTGAGCTCCGCATTCGAGCACATCACTCGCGGCCGGAGTACCTCGGCCTCGGTCGCGTTTAACACGACCAAGCTCGGCACCGACAGCATGCTCTACCAGGCCTCGTTCAATCCGTCCAAGGACTGGTCCGGAGACCTGGTCTCGATCGGGCTCGCGCTCGACGGGGCGCTGACGAACCAGGTCTGGAGCGCCGCCGAGAAACTCGACCAGATGCTGCCGACGACCCGGCGGATCGTGACCTTGAACGACGACAGCGGAACCGGCGTCCCGTTCAGGACGCTCGCCGGGCTCTCGTCCCGCCAGCAAAACGACCTTAACATGGGGCCGTCCGGCGCCGACGCGCTCGGCCAGGCGCGCCTCGACTATCTGCGCGGTGATCGCAGCAACGAGGGCACCGGGCTGAACTTCCGGGTCCGGTCCTCGGTGCTCGGCGATATCGTCTACTCGAACCCGGTCTATGTCGGACGGCCAGAGGTCGGTTATTCGGACGATCCCGCCCACGACGAGGGGGGCGGCTTCGGAACCTACTCCTACTTCCGCAACGACAATATCAGCCGCCCTGCGGTCATCTACGTCGGCGCGAACGACGGCATGGTGCACGGTTTCAGCGCCGCGGACGGGACCGAGGTGCTCGCCTATGTACCGAACCGCCTGTTCTCCGCGAACGCGGGCGAGGGCCTGCACACCCTGACCGATCCGAACTACACGCACCGCTATTTCGTCGACCTGAGCCCGACCGTGTCGGACGTCAGGATCGGCGGCGGGTGGCGCACGATCCTGGTCGGCGGCTACCGCGCCGGCGGCCGCGGGATCTTCGCGCTCGACATCACGAATCCGGCGACCTTCTCGGAGGATAACGCCGGCGACATCGTGCTGTGGGAGTTCACCGACGAGGACCACAACGGCATGGGCCACTCGTTCAGCAAGCCGACCGTCGCGATGATGGAGAACAACAAGTTCGCGGTCGTGTTCGGCAACGGTTACAACGATCTCGGCGACGGCCAGGCAAAGCTCTATATCCTGTTTATCGAGGAAGGCATGGACGGGACCTGGGGTCCCAACGACTTCCGGGTCATCACCGTACCGGTGACAGGTGACGGCCCCGCCAATCGCAACGGCCTGTCGACGCCGGCGCTGGTCGACACCAACGGCAACGGCAAGGCCGACCGCGCCTACGCCGGCGACCTGAAAGGCAACCTCTGGGCCTTCAATCTGTCCAGCGCAACGCATACGGACTGGGATGTCGCCTACAAGTCGAGTGGAATCGCGAAGGCGCTGTTCAATGCGACTGTCGGCGGCATTCCGCAACCGATCACGTCAAAGCCGGTCGTCGCGCGCAACCCCGCCAGCAGCAAGGCCCACCCGAACATCCTCGTGTTCTTCGGCACCGGCCAGTACATCGTCGACGGCGACAGGACCAGCGCCACGACGCAGACCTTCTACGGCGTCTGGGACGACGGCCCGAACAACGCCAACTCCTTACCGAAGCTCCGTACCGACCTGGTTGCCCAGACCCTGACGGCGGCCACGACGGCCGAACTGCGCGTCACGACCGACAATTCGATCAACTACAACAACAAGGACGGCTGGTATTTCGATCTGCCGACGGCCGGCGAACGGGTGGTCGTCGATCCAAAGGTGCGCGGCGACTATGTGTTCTTCAACACGCTGATCCCGGACCCGAAGACCTGCAATTCCCAGGGCTACGGCTGGCTGATGGCGCTGAAACTCGTCAACGGCGGCATGCCGATGGATCCGGTGTTCGACGTCAACAACGACGGCAAGGTCGATGACAACGACCTGGTCAACGGGTCGCAGCGCCCGAGCGGCATCCGTCTCGACGGTATCCCGGCCGGATCGAACTTCCTCAGCGACCTGATGTATACCCCGGACGACGAGGGCAACATCGATATACGCCGCATCAACGCCGGCATCTTCATCGATTCCGGCCGAATCTCGTGGCGCGAGATGCGGCAGTGACGAGACACCAACATGGAGTCGGACAGATGAACAAGCTGATGTTGTCAACCGGATTCCTGCTGATCGCGCTGTGGCACTCGTCGGCAGGCGCCGCGAGCGGCCTGCCGGATTATTACCCGGGGGCCTTCGCGCAATGGGGCGTGATCACGAACATCGACGTCGCAACGGGGCAGGTCGTCATTGGCGATCTCCCCGTGCAGGTCGACCCCGGCGCCAGGATCTATACGACGAACACTCGCCACGAGACCCTCCATGGGTTGCGGATCGGCATGCGTGTCGCCTACGGCCCCGGCGGGGCACGCACGCCCGGTGCGATCACCGAGCTGTGGGTGCTTCCCGCCAATCACATACCGGTCAGGACGCCACGCTGACGATAAAAACGAGGAGGAGACCAGACCATGAACCGCGGGAATTCACCCGGCTTTACGCTGATCGAACTGATGATCGTCATCGCGGTCATTGCAATACTCGCGATGATCGCAATACCGGCCTACAACGACAGCATTACCAAGGCGCGGCGCGCGGACGGGATGTCGGCGCTGATGGATGCGTTGACCCGCCAGGAGCGCTTCTTCACCGAGAACAATACCTATACGACCACGCTCGCGGACGTGCCGATCGCGACGAACTCCCAGGAAGGCTACTACACCCTGGCCGCCGCGGCCTGCGGCGCCGGCATCCAGAGCTGCGTCATCATCACCGCGACGCCGACGGCCGCGCAGGCGCACGACGGCGCGCTGACCCTGAATTCCAGGGGCGAGCGGACACCGGGGGACAAGTGGTAGAAAACCGGGGTAGGTCAACGCTGGCGGGTCAGTTCCCGGGGCAGGTGGAAGGTCACTTGCTCTGACGCGCCGTCGAGTTCGCGCACCGTATCCGCGCCGAGTTCCCTGAGGCGCGCGATAACCTCCTCTACCAGCAGTTCCGGCACTGAGGCGCCGGCGGTGACACCGACCGCCCGCTTGCCGGCCAGCCATTCGGGCTGAATCTCGCCGGCGTTGTCGATCAGCCAGGAATCGATATCGACCTTTTCAGCGATCTCCCGCAGGCGATTCGAATTCGAGCTGTTGCGCGAACCGACGACCAGCACCAGGTCGCAGCTATCGGCCAGCGACTTGACCGCGTCCTGCCGGTTCTGGGTCGCGTAGCAGATATCGTCCTTGCGCGGGCCGATGATGGCCGGGAATCGCTCGCGCAAAACCGTGATGATCGCCGCAGTGTCGTCGATCGACAGGGTCGTCTGGGTAACGAAGGCCAGATCATCGGGGTTCTCGACCTCGAGTTTCCGCGCATCCTCCGGTGTCTCGACCAGGTACATGCGGCTGTACTTGCCGTCGCGGTACTGGCCCAGCGTACCCTCGACCTCGGGATGTCCCGCGTGACCAATCAGGATACATTCACGCCCCGCCCGGGCGTGGCTCATCGCCTCCAGGTGTACCTTGGTCACCAACGGACAGGTTGCGTCGAATACCTTGAGACGGCGACGCGCGGCATCCTCGCGCACCGACTGCGACACCCCATGGGCCGAGAAGATCACGATCGCGCCGTCCGGCACCTCGTCCAGTTCCTCGACGAACACCGCGCCCTTGTCGCGCAGCTTTTGTACGACGAACTTGTTGTGCACGACCTCGTGGCGTACGTAGACCGGTTCATCGCAGACCTCGAGCACACGCTCGACGATCTCGATTGCGCGATTTACGCCGGCGCAGAAGCCGCGGGGATTGGCGAGCAGGACCTCCATGACGGGAGAGATTATACACCCGTTCCGGACGAGACTCATGCCCCGCGCCTGCGGTGCCCGAACAGTGCGTCGAAGATCAGCAGGCCCACGCCGATTGCGATCGATGAATCCGCGACGTTGAATGCCGGCCAGTGCCAGCCACGGTAATAGACATCGATGAAATCAATGACATGGCCGTGCAGCAGGCGGTCCAGGACGTTGCCGAGCGCGCCTCCCAGGATCAGTGCGAGCCCGGCCGCCGGCAGCTGCTCATTCGGCTGCAGACGCCGCAACCAGACCAGTATCACGGCGCTGACGACGAGCGCGAGCCCGGTAAAGAACCAGCGCTGCCAGCCCGATGCGTCGCTCAGAAAACTGAACGCTGCGCCGGGATTGTAGACCAGGACGAGGTTCAGGAACGGCAGCAACTCGACACGCTCGAACAGACCCAGTCTCGCGCTGATCCAGGACTTGGTCGCCTGATCGAGCGCGATGACAAGCACCGACAGCCACAACCAGCGCAGGCCGCTATGGAAGATCTCAGGCATGACGCCGGGTCTCGCCGGCACCGGCGACGTTTACGATGCAGCGGCCGCACAAGGCGGGATGTTCCGGGTGCGTGCCGACGTCCTCGCGGTGATGCCAGCAGCGCGTGCATTTGGCATGGGTGGAAGGCCGGACGGCGATCCAGAGTGTGCCGCCTCCGGGCAGCGCGGCCTCGACCGCGTCCGCTCCGCGCTCGCCTGCGGGATGCAGACGTGCATACGACGTGATCAGCACGAAGCGCAACTCGTCTTCGAGTCGCACAAGGTCCTGGTGCAGTTCCGCGTCGCAATAGAGGTCGACCTCGGCGTCGAGAGACGCGCCGATTGCACCGGCAACGCGCAGCTTCTCGAGTTCGCGGCCGACGGCGATGCGGACCTCCATGATGCGTTCCCATGCGGCGGCTTCGATACCCGCGCCGATCGCGGACGCCAGGTCGGGAAAGCGATGCCATTCCTCGAGCAGCACCGATTCGCCGCGCGCACCCGGCATGTGGCCCCAGATATCCTCAGCGGTGAAGCACAGCACCGGCGCGATCCACCGGGACAGCGCCTCGATCAGCTGCTGCATCGCGAACTGCGCGGAGCGCCGCGCCGCACTGTCGGGCCGGGTCGTGTACTGGCGGTCCTTGATGATATCGAGATAGAACGCGCCGAGTTCGATCGCGCAAAAGTTGTGTATCTTCTGGTAGACGAGATGGAATTCGCAGCGCTCGTAGGCGGTCCTGATCTCCTCCTGCAGGGATGCCGCGCGCGCGACGACCCAGCGGTCCAGGCTCAGCATGTCGCTGGGCGCGAGCTGGTGAGCGGCGGGATCGAAACCCTCCAGATTCGCGAGCAGAAAACGCGCGGTATTGCGAATGCGCCGGTAGGCATCTGTCATGCGCTTCAGGATCTCGTCCGATACGTTCATCTCGCCGCGATAATCGGTCGACGCGACCCACAGGCGCAGGATGTCCGCGCCGAGGTTGTTGACGACCTTCTGCGGCGCGACGACGTTGCCGAGCGACTTGGACATCTTGCGTCCCTGGGCATCGACGGTGAAACCGTGAGTCAGCACCGCGCGATAGGGCGCCGTGCCGTACATCGCGACCGAGGTGAGCAACGAGGACTGGAACCATCCTCGATGCTGGTCGGAGCCTTCCAGATAGAGGTCGGCCGGAAACGGCAGCTCGGCCTCGGCGCCTGTGCCATCCTCACCCGGGGGATCGAGCACGCAGAAATGCGTGACGCCGGAATCGAACCAGACATCGAGGATATGCAGGACGCGCTCGTAGTCCGCGGCAGCGCCGCCAAGCAACTCGGCGGGGTCGAGATCGTACCAGGCGTCGACGCCGGCCCGCTCGACCCGCAGCGCAACCTGCTCGATCAGCGCTCGCGTATCGGGATGCATCTCGCCGGTCTTGCGGTGGACGAACACGGCGATCGGCACGCCCCAGGTACGCTGGCGCGAGATGCACCAGTCAGGCCGCTTCTCGACCATACCCTCGATTCGCGCCTGCCCCCACTTCGGCAGCCAGGCGACGTTGCGGATCTCCGCGAGCGCCTGCTCGCGCAGGCCATGCCGGTCCATTGCGATGAACCACTGCGGCGTCGCGCGGAAGATGATCGGGGTCTTGTGGCGCCAGCAGTGCGGGTAGCTGTGACGCAGCGCCTCGACATGCACCAGCGCGCCACGGCTCTTCAGCACCTCGATGACGTGATTGTTCGCATCAAACACATGCTGGCCGCCGAACAACGGCGTGTCCGCGACAAAGCAGCCGCGATCGTCGACCGGGTTGTCGACGTGCAGGTGATAACGCAGACCGGCGACATAGTCGTCCTGGCCGTGCCCGGGCGCAGTGTGCACGGCGCCGGTGCCGGTCTCGGTCGTGACATGATCACCGAGGATGAGCGACACCTCACGCTCGTAGAACGGGTGCCTGAGCTTGACGCCCTCGAGGTCACTGCCCTTGCAATAGGCGATGACGCGATAATTATCGATGCCGTAGCGCACCATCGCGTCCTTGAGCAGCGCATCGGCGAGCAGCAGGCGCTCATGCCCGCGCGCGGACTCGCACTGCACGACGACATAATCGAGGTCCGGGTGCAGTGCGACCGCCTGGTTCGCCGGCAGGGTCCACGGCGTCGTGGTCCAGATCAGCACCGACAGCGGGCCGTGGCCCTCGTGATCGGGGACGTGACGACAACGTGCCATCACCGCCTCGTCGTCCAGCGCCTCGAAGCGCACGTCGATCGCCGGCGAGGTGCGTTCCTCGTACTCGACCTCGGCCTCGGCGAGCGCCGAGCCGCAATCGACGCACCAATGCACCGGCTTGAAGCCCTTGTATACATGTCCGGCCGCGATGATGCTCCCGAGCGCGCGGATGATGTCGGCCTCGAAGCGGAAGTCCATCGTCAGATAGGGGTGGTCCCAGTCGCCGAGCACGCCGAGGCGCTGGAAATCGGCGCGCTGGCTCGCAATCTGCTGCTTTGCGTAGTCGCGGCAGGCGCTGCGGAAGGCGCGGGCGTCGACCTTGTGGCCGGGCTTGCCGACCTTCTTCTCGACTTTGAGTTCGATCGGCAGGCCGTGGCAGTCCCAACCCGGCACATAGGGCGCATCGAAGCCCTCCAGCGTCCGCGCCTTGACGATGATGTCCTTCAGCACCTTGTTGACCGCATGGCCGATATGGATCTCGCCGTTCGCATAGGGCGGCCCATCGTGCAGCACGAATTTCTTTCGGCCCTTGCGCTCGCTGCGCAGGCGCTGGTACAGCCCGATCGTCTCCCAATGCTTCAGGAACTCGGGTTCGCGCTGGGCGAGATTCGCCTTCATCGCAAACGCGGTCTTCGGGAGGTTTAGGGTGTCCTTATAATCCGACATGTCGATTTCTGCCGCCTTCGTTGACTGGTGAACGGTCAAAATACGCGCGCGCCTGCTGCGCGTCGTCGTGGATCTGCGCGCGCAGGGCGTCGACCGATTCGAAGCGCCGCTCATCGCGCAGGCGCAGCCGGAACTCGACCCGGACATGATGTCCGTAGATGTCCCGGTCGAAGTCGAACAGGTGCACCTCGAGCAGGCAGCGGCCGCCGCCGACGGTCGGTCGCACGCCGACGTTCGCGACCCCGGGCAGCGGCCGCGCCCCGAGCCCGGACACCTCGACCGCGAACACCCCGGACAGGGGCGCGCAATGTGACCCGTCCCCGGTCCCGGCACGGCGGTGCAGGTCGACGTTCGCGGTAGGGAAGCCGATCTGCCTGCCGCGCCCGTCACCCTTGACGACCCGACCGGAAAGCCGGAAACCGCGGCCGAGCAGTCGTTCGGCGCCGTCGAGGTCGCCGCGCTGCAGCAGTTCCCGGATACGGGTGCTGCTGATACGCAGGCCGTCCTCGACCAGCGTCTCCATGACGACGGTCTCGAAGCCGAGCCGCGACCCTTCCTCGCGCAACAGCGCGAGGTCACCGGCGCGGCGATGACCGAAACGAAAGTCGTCGCCGACCGACAGCGAGCGCACACCGAGCGCGTCGACGAGAAGCTGCCGGATGAAGTCCTGCGCCGGCATCTGCGCCAGCCTGCGATTGAAATGCAGGCACAACACCCGGTCTACGCCGGTGTCCAGCAGGGCCTCGAGCTTCTCGCGAAACGATGTCAGCCTGACGAGGCGCCGTATCGGATCGAAGAACTCCTGCGGGTGCGGTTCGAAGGTGATCACCAGCGACGGCAACCCGAATTCATGCGCCCTGGCGGTCAGGCGGTCGAGCACAGCGCGGTGCCCGCGATGCAGGCCGTCGAAATTGCCGATCGTCGCGACGCAGCCCCGATGCCGGGGCCGCAGATTGTAATGTCCGCGTATCAATTCCATGGGGTTTTGCCCGGGGCAACGTCGGGAGACTGAATCGCCGTTAAATCAGCCCATTATAAACAAGGGGCCGGACATGTCATAACGCGATTATCCGCCCTCGGCGGACGGCGGCGCGAAATGCCGCCGCCGCAGACCCGTAATCCACAGCGTCAGGAAGTAGGCCGATGCGCCGGCCAGCACGCAGATCGCGAGGTCTGCGGCGCGCGCGCGCCAACCATTGTCGAGCCAGACCGACAGGTCTCCGGCCACCAGCACCAGCACCAGCGCCATCACCGCGTTCGCCGCGAAGACCTGCAGGAACAGCCGGCGCCAGCCTGACGAGAGCTGCAGCAGGCCGCGCCGCCGCAGTGCCCACAATAACAGCGCCGCGTTCAGGAACGACGCCAGCGCCGTCGCGAGCGCGAGACCGGCATGGGGCCCGGGGATATCCAGCATCACCATCGGCACCACGAACGCGACGTTCATGACGATGTTCGCGACCATCGCGATGACCGCTATCTTCACCGGCGTGCGCATGTCCTGCCGCGAGAAGAACGCCGCGGCCAGCACCTTGACCATGATAAAGCCGAGCAGGCCGAGCGCGTAGGCCATCAGGCTGAGGCGCGCCATCCCGACGTCATGGGCGCCGAACTCTCCGTACTGAAACAGCGTCGTCAGCATCGGCCCGGCGAGCACGAGGAGCCCGATCGCCGCCGGCACTCCAATCAAAACCACCATGCGCAGCGCCCAGTCCACGGTGCGCGAATAGGCCACGGTCGAGGCCTGCGCATAGTGTTGCGACAGACGCGGCAGGATCACTGTCGCGAGCGCGATGCCGAACACCCCGAGCGGAAACTCGACCAGCCGGTCGGAAAAATACAGCCAGCTGACGCTGCCGGTGACGAGGAAGGACGCAATCAGTGTGTCGATCAGCAGGTTGATCTGTGCAACCGACGAGCCGAAGATCGCCGGCAGCATCAGCCGGCCGATGCGGCGGACACCTTCATGTCCGCGCCGCCAGCGCGGTCGCGGCAGCATGCGCAGGCGCAGCAGGAACGGGACCTGGAACACGAGCTGGACGATACCGGCAAGCAGCACGCCCCAGGCCAGTGCCATGACCGGCTCGTCCATGCGCGGCGCAAGCCACAACGCGGCGCCGATCAGGCACAGGTTCAGGAACACCGGCGTGAACGCCGGCACGCCGAAGCGGCCATAGCTGTTCAGTATCCCGCCGGCGAACGCCGTCAGCGAGATGAACAGCAGATAGGGAAAGGTCAGGCGGACCATGTCCACCGTCAGTTGATACTTGCCGGTGTCGGCGAGGAAGCCAGGTGCGAAGACCATCACCAGCACCGGTGCGGCGATCACACCGATCAGCGTGACGACGAACAGGGCCCCGCCGAGCACGCCGACGGTCGCATCGACGAGGTCGCGCACCTCCTGTTCGCCGCGCTTCTCCTTGTATTCGGACAGTACCGGGACGAAGGCCTGGGAGAAGGCTCCTTCGGCGAACAGGCGGCGCAGGAAATTCGGGATCTTGAACGCGACGAAAAAGGCGTCGGCGCCGAGACCGGCGCCGAAGACACGCGCGATGACGATGTCCCGCACGAGGCCGAGCACGCGCGAGATCGAGGTCATGCCCCCGGTCACCGCAGTCGAACGCAGCAGGCTGCGACTCACCGGCTCACCCGGTCACGCGTCCGCCGGTGGACAGCCCTGTTCCGATATCCCGTCAAGATCCGCTTATTATCTGTATGTAATTGATATTATTATCGGCCGGCGCGCAGATTGACAAAGATGCGTGAAACCCGGATCATTATGCCCCTTTGACCCACCAGAAGTGCACGGGAGCATCAGCATTGGCAAACACCATACAAGCCAGAAAGCGCATCCGGCAGGCTGAAAAACGCCGCCTTCAGAACGCCTCCATGCGTTCATCGATGCGCACCGCGAGCAAGAAGGTCGTCAAGGCCGTCGATGCCGGCGACAAATCAGTGGCCGAAAGCACCTTCGCCGCCGCCGTGCCCGAGATCGACCGCATGGCGCGCAAGGGCATTATCCACAAGAACAAGGCCGCTCGCCAAAAAAGCCGCCTCAGCCGCCAGATCCGCGCGCTCCAGGCCTGAGCCCCGTCACATCAGCACCAGATTGTCCCGGTGGATGAGCTCCGGCTCATCGATATAGCCTAGTATCTCGCGGATCCGCTCGCTCGGCTGACGCGCCAGCCGGCGCGCCTCGTCGGCGTTGTAATTGACGAGACCGCGGGCGATCTCACTACCCTGCGGGTCTATACAGGCCACGACCTCCCCTCGGGCAAAGTTGCCCCGGACCTCGACGACGCCGACCGGCAGCAGACTGCGCCCCGATTCCCGCAGCACCTTCGCCGCGCCGTCGTCGATGACGAGTTGCCCGCGCACCTGCAACTGCCCCGCCAGCCACTGCTTGCGGGCGAGCAGCGGTTCCTGTGACGGCAGGATCAGGGTGCCGACGTCCTCGCCGCGATGCACCGCCTGCAGGATG